>NZ_JANQVQ010000264.1:4889-9104 GCF_030730205.1 Paraglaciecola sp. | reverse complement strand
GCTATTGCAGGCATGTTTGCGTCAACATGCCTTGTACCCGCTTAATATCACCATCTGTTTTCGCCGGTTTGATACCTAGGGCACACGCAACTACACCATACACTTCAATATTTTCAAAAGACTCAACGCCCCCCGCTTTTTTAAATAAAGGGCCTGAGCCAATAAACATCGCCTGCATGGCAGAAGCTCGATTATCATAGCCATGGGTGGCAACGCTGCGCGTTGTTTCTGCCATGGTTTGAGGCGGGCTTTTGTCGCTACTGGCGTAAAGTGACCACGCTAAATCGGCCATAATCATCAGATCTGGTCCTCTATCGGGATGATCAACATGGTAGTGACTTGGGAAATGCCCGCGCTTAAATACTTGAAAGTGAGGATGACTGGCAACCAGCTTGCTGTAAGCCAATTCGATGTCTTTTTGTTCGCCGTAAAGTGATAAAAATGGAGCGTAAATCGGTTTCGCTTTGTTGTTCCAATCAGACACCTCAAAACGACTCAGGTCGATGCGTTCATCAAGGTTAATCACGCGCTCATCAGATAAATTCACCATACCGTGGTCAGCCACCACAAGCATAGTGGTTTTTTGATATACCCCCAGTTTTTTTAGCCCCTCAACAAGGTCGCCTATGTGTTTATCAACACGGGCAACGGCTTCGCGCTCTTGTGCAGAATCAACCCCGAAATCATGTGCGGCTGTATCCACTGCAGAAAAATACAGGGTAACTAATTTTGGTCGCTGTGAAATAGGCAGTTGTAACCACGCTAATACCTCATCAACCCGCTGCGCATAATCTTTATTTTGGTCATAGGGTTTCCAATAACTTGGCGCTACCTGATCAATAGCAACTTCAGAGCCTACCCAGAAATACGTAGCGGCTTTCAAGCCTTGTTTTTCGGCGGTGATCCAAATAGGCTCCCCGCCCCACCAGCGAGGGTCTTGCACATCGGTTTTACGCTCAAACTTACGCCCTAAGTTTTTATCGTATGGATAATTAGACGTCATGCCATGGTGTTCTGGATAAAGACCGGTAGCCAAAGAATAAAAATTAACGAAGGTTTTGCTGGGCATGGCGGGCAACATACCTGCGTGCACTCCATTATCGGCTAGTGCTTGCAAATTGGGCGCCGGCATCCTATCAAGAGTATCTGCCCGCAGGCCATCCACGCCAATCATAATAACCAGAGGCTCAACCTTAGAAGCCGCCATCACCGATGAGGCACAACTAAGAAAAATTAATACGATAAAAACGGAGCGCCTGTTCTGATACCAACTACCCATACTGCCTCAAGCGTAATCGTCATTTTTAACACATTGTATCTACTATTCATGACAATTAAAGGGCAAAAACAGTGTTAAAGATAACATCACGAATAATGGTTTTAGATGGGGATAAACTAGAGGCTCGAGCAGGTACAATAAATCATTTTGTAGGTACCGTGCTAACTCGCTAACAGTGGCATAAAATCACCGAGCAGAGCGGTTACAAACAGATAAAAGTGGGCACAACAAACGCAATGTTAGCCCCCTTTCGCTTTAATAACTCAGATTATAAGTCTTGTTTATCAGCCATTTTTTGTAGATTTTCATGTATTTTAAATAACACAATCATTAACTCGCACCAAATTCTGGCTCCTATCATCCCAAAAACAATAATACTCAAACCACTAATAAAACCACCTGTGTAGGCGTTAAACATGGCAGCTATGCCAGACACCAGTGATATCAACAAAAGCAGCCAATATACAAAAGTAATTATTTTGGGGGTTAACATTGAGTCGAAGAAAAAGATATCTTTCATGGTATTTCCTTTTTAATTTTATAGTTCCATCTGGTAAGTATGCTTGGTTTTGGAACCACATAAAACCAAGTACACTATTGAGCCAAACTGTTTCGGTTTACTCGTTTTAAACACAAAACAACTTGACAAAATTCTTTGTGATTAATATTCCATACTTTTAAGCCATTGCAAAGAAGCAATAATTTTTTTCGGTATTTCAATGGGTTGGATTAAAACACAATCCACCTTTGGTGCTGCCATGACTTGCTAATACTTACCATGTTAATTAGATTGATGCACGCTTATTGTGGCAGCGTGAAATTCAGACTACCCTTGGCAAAAACACCGACAATGATAAATATTATGCCAAACACGCCTCAAGCAGAAAATCCGAAACGTATTGTTGCTTTTCTTTATCCTAATCTGTGTTTGTTTGAATTTTCCTGTGTGGCAGAAGTTTTTGGTTTAGACAGGCCGGAGCTTGGACGAAAAATCTATGAGTTTGTCACTGCATCATTGGATAACCAAGCGGTCACAACCCAATTTGGTGGTGTGCAGCACCCCACAATCCGACTTGAGGACATTACTGGCAATGACACCTTGTTACTGCCTGGTTGGGACAATATACATAATAAAGTCAGTAAGACCTTGCTCGCTTTTTTAGTGACGTTTAATGAAGCGGGTGGGCGCATTGTTACCATCTGTTCTGGTGCGTATCCTGTGGCTTGCTCTGGTTTGTTAGATGGTAAAGCGTTATCCACCCATTGGCGTTACGCAGCCTCGTTTAAAGCGCAATTTCCGGCTATTTCGATTTGCGCAGATCAGTTGTATGTTGACTGCGGCGATATCATCACCTCAGCAGGCAGTGCCGCAGGGTTAGACGTATGTTTACATGTGATAAGAAAAGATTACGGCAGCAAAATTGCGAATATTGTGGCCAGGCGTTTAGTGATCCCGCCCCTGCGAGAAGGTAATCAAGCGCAATTTATCGAAAGTCCTGTGGCTAAGAGAGAAAATAACGCCATCGCCCCCATTCTTGATTATTTGTACCAAAATCTGGCTTTATCGCCTTCTATCAGCGAGTTAGCCCAGCGCGCTAATATGAGTGAACGAAGCTTTATAAGAAAATTTAAATCAGCCACCGGCTTACCACCTAAGGCTTGGCTGATTAGCCAACGTATGTCTGTCGCGCTGCAACTGCTTGAAACCACCACCTTGAGCATTGATGCCATTGCCCAACAGCTGGGATTTGAGAGCACCACGGCCTTTCGGCATCACTTTAGAGAAAAATTTAAAACCACTCCCACCGCCTTTCGTGAGAAGTTTCAATTGCGCTCTGCTTAGTTTTTTCATGTCGTCTTTGCCGCTGCGCATGCATTTTTCGCAAGGCCACTGCGTGATGTAATTTAATGACAGTTTATATCGATTTACTGTTGCGTCCTGTGCGCCAATCAAGCAAGATTTAACAAATTCTTTACTAATAAATACAAGGATATGTCATGCCGATTATCAAAAAAAGTATCAACTGCGCGATTCAAGCCATGGGCCTGGTCGCAGTGGCCACTCTGGGTGTAAGCTGCAGCGACGCAGTGACCACAGAACCACAGGTGGCTAGTGTTGCGACGACTCAACCTCAATTGAGTGTGCAACTTTGGTCGGTAAAAGATGCGGTCAGTGAAGACTTTGAGGGCACACTACGCAGTATTGCAGCCATGGGCTTTAATGGTGTTGAATTTGCTGGCAACTTTGGTCCCTTTGCTGACGATCCTCAAGGCTTACTGGTTTTTCTTAACGAATTGGGTCTTAAAGCATCAGGCGCTCATGTACCATTTGACAAATTCACCGCAGAAAACTTTGATAGTACGGTAGCCTTTTACCAAGATATTGATTGCCATTATCTGATTATTCCCATGGATAAACGGGCCTTTACTGTAGAAGGTGCCAAAGTGGTAGCGGCTGAATTAGCCGATTTACAAGAAAAGTTAGCCCCGCTTGGTATGCGAATTGGTTATCACAACCACAAACCCGAAATGGAAGGTGAACTCGGTCATACTCCTTGGGACGTGATTGGTAAAAACACCAATGACCAAGTTATATTACAACAAGATGTGGGCTGGACCGAAGTGGCCGGCAAAGATCCCGTGGTGATGGTAAAAGCCTACCCAGGGCGCACCGTGACAACTCATTACAAGGCCTCGGCTCCCGAACCGGGTAATCCTGAAGATCCCATTATTGGCCAAGACACCACTGACTGGAAAGCCTTGATCACTGCGAATAAAACCTATGGCGGAACGCAATGGTTGGTGGTTGAACAAGAGTCTTATCCAGAAGGAATGACACCCATGGAAAGCGTTGAAGCCTCGGTTAAGGGTCTGCAAAAAATCATCAGTGAAATGGAATAAGTCGCTTAGAATAAGTCGCTTAGAATAAGTCGCTT
>NZ_JANQVQ010000264.1:0-4789 GCF_030730205.1 Paraglaciecola sp. | reverse complement strand
TCATCAGTGAAATGGAATAAGTCGCTTAGAATAAGTCGCTTAGAATAAGTCGCTTTGATCCATTAGGTGTGGACACACCTAATGGATTTTCTTATCAACTTAAGCGTGCGCGAGCTGTTCTGCTAACCAGTTGATAATGTCTTGTTTTACCTCTGCATGATTGGTTTCGTTGAGGATCTCATGACGTGCTCCTTCATATAATTTAAAGCTCAGCTGTTTTTGCCCCGCTTGCTGATAGGCTTTGGCTAAGCGTGGCAGCCCTTTGCCCATCATACCAACCGGATCATCTGTTCCACCTATCATCAAGATGGCTAAATTTGCCTGAATGTTTGCGATTGCATGAGTACCAAAGAGCGTAATCAAGCTAGCCAAAAATGCTTGCCAAAATCCACTTGAACAAGGGAAGCCACACAAAGGATCCGCAATATACTTGTCTACCTGTGTATTATCACGACTCAGCCAATCAAACTCAGTACGCACCGGTTTGAAGGCTTGGTTAAACGAGCCAAAGGATAAAAACTGCAACAAGGCGCTACGTTGGTCGCGCCCTAAACGCCAACGTTCGAAGCTAGCAACCCACTTACCCGCGCGACTTAAGGTCGGTGATTGAAAATTAGAGGCACAAAGTATCAGGCCATCAACCTTTTGCTCCGTTTGACTTAGATATGACTGTACGATAAACGAGCCCATACTGTGGCCAAATAGACAATAGGGTCTTGAGTCACACACAGCAAAGCGCACTTCATCAATATCATCCAACAGGGATTGCCAGCTTTCTGTCTCGGCTAATCGACCTAAATGTTGCTTCGCAGTCCTTCCGTGCCCGCGGTGATTATGAGCCACCACGGCATATCCCGCCGCAACTAGAGCTTGGGCAAAGTCATCATATCGCTCTGCATGCTCAGCCATACCGTGATTAATGTGAACCCATGCTTTAGCTGTTTCATTGGGCCACACAAACACTTGAATAAGATGGCCGTCTTTGGCTTGAATAGATTGGCTTTGTCTCATCATGCACCCCTTGCTAGAAATTCTAATTCAGTTTATTAAGTAATTGATGTTAGACAAAAAAATTAACAAGGTGAAGATAAAAAACGACCTGCCGGGGCAGGTCGTTTTATCAGTTTTTAAGCTAGACAGCATATTAAAATTGATAGCTTACGCCAAATCGCGCATTCAGAGGCTGACCAGTAGAAATGTTATTGTCGTTGTGAGCGGCAGGAAAATAGCTTTCATCAAAGATGTTTTCAACATTAAATTGCAGTTTAGTTGTGTCTGATAGTCTGTAATAAACAGCAGCATCGACTCGAGTAAAGTCTGGTAACTCAACGGTATTGTTTAAAGACGTATATTGCTCTGCTTGATAAATCATCCCTAAACCAAAGGCCCATTGCTCGTTTAACTGATAACGATTCCACAAAGTAAACATGGTATCAGGCACTTGCCCTAGGGTTCGGTTATCAATGTTGCTATTGACTACTCGTCCCGTCTCTTTGGCATCGAGGTGGCTGTATCCTGCATTGATTTGCCATGCGTCATTGACATAACCCACCAGTTGCAATTCGTAGCCGGTGGTCTTGGTGCCAATGATGAGTGATTTTTCAGGGTTGCTTGGATCAGATGCGGTACCATTTTCACGTCGTACATCAAAATATGCACTGGTAAAACTCAACTTATTGGTGATGTTCCATTTCATACCTATCTCACGGTTTTCAAATTCTTCTGGCGCCAATGCTTGGGTGCTCAGTGATAGATTTAAAAATTGATCACCTGAACGAGGTAAAAATGAGCGACTTAAACTTAAGTAAAAAGACACATCTTCGTTAGGTTTATATATGGCGCCTAAACGAGGAGATACTTCGGTATCGATACGGCCTAACAAGCCATTGTTTTGATCGTCACTGCCGTTGGCGATTTCTATTTGATCTTCGACATCGATATCAAAGCGATCGTAACGTAAACCAGCGACCAAAATAAACGCTGAGCTCAATTTGATTTCGTCTTGAATGAAGATCGAACTAAAGGTGACATCGGACGCACTGTCTCTAACAAAATCAGTAAACCCTACTTCCGGTATCAGCAAAGGATGACCAAAGTCGATGGTAATTTGATCATCATTGCTGTCTACAAATAATGAGTCTTTGCGATTATTCGACGAGTGTTGTTGACCGTATTCGGCCCCCACCAATACCGTGTGCTCAACACTCGCGGTATCAAACTGCCCCACAGCGTTAAACTGAGCAATAATATTTTGGCGCTCAGTGGCATCTTGGTAACCATCTAAGGTTAGCGTATTGGCTGCTTGGTCAAATGCCGCGGCGTAAATATTGCGGTAAAATTTGTCGTAATCTGAGTACTGTAATGTACCGTTAACTGACCAATTTTCTGACAATTGATGATCCAATTTGGCACGCAGTACATGAGCTTGAATGGTTGAACCATTAAGTTGTGCAGAACCAAAAAAGGTATCGTTTTGACCACTCAAGGGTGCGCCATTCGCTGAGGGAATACCACGGTCAACCGCTCTGTCGTCATCAACATATTCATAAGATAAGACAAGTTGCGTGGCACTATCAAAATGTTGTGTAAACGTTGGATTAATCGCAAAACGCTCGCCATCGTAATTTTCGCGATGATTATTCAGTTGTTCATAGAAACCATTGACTCTGAACGCTTGGTCAGTATCGATGTGCTGATTGTGATCAAGGCTAAGCTGATAACCACCAAACGTATCAAGGGCACCGTCAAGGGTGGTAAACGTGCTTTGGGTTGATGCAGTTTTAGTGACGCGATTGACGATACCGCCACCGCCGCCTCGACCAAACAAAAGTGCATTCGCCCCGCGCATAATTTCAACGCGCTCTAAGTTGTACAAGGGGCGATAATACTGCACGTCGTCTCGTAAACCATCGATAAAAAAATCAGCGGTAGTATTTTGACCACGAATGGTCATTTGATCGCGGTGTCCTTCACCCTGCCCCACTGACGCACCTGGGGTGTATTGCAAAATATCGGCAATAGAATCAAAACCCTGTTCGTGAATTTGTTCTGCACTGACCATAGTCAATGACTGAGGTACATTAACCAGTACGGTTGGCGTTTTGAGTCCATCCGCATATTCTTGACCAAAGTATGCGCCCCTAACCGTTACCCGCTCAATGTCGGCTGAAGCCGCTAAAGTCGCAGTACTGATGGCGCTTGTGGTATTGGCAATAACAGCTTGAGAATTTACTAAAAGAGCAAAAGAAACGGCACTGGAAATAACTAAAGGTTTAAACATTACGTCACAAAAATCTTTTGAAATGAGTCAATGCATTAAGTCTATTGCTTATGCAAATGATAGTCAATCTCATTAACAAGTGCGCTATAACAGTATGCTTACAAGATTTCTGCAGCAGCGGTACAAGACAACTTTAAAGCGGGTGAGAAGCCCCTTTAGCAGTCATAGAACCATTGATTAAAGGTACGCGGTTATCAGCATATAAAAAAGCCCAAGCGTTATACGCTCAGGCTGGGATGTTCAAAGCATGTTCGGCTAGCTTATTGTGTATAGTTGGCGCTTACAAAATCAGTCAATAGTTGTATATTTTGCTGCAACTGCAATTCAATTCTCTCACCAAATAATGGGAGGAGTTTGTCTAGACGATCAAACTCACTGTGCCAAATATCTCCCCACTTTTGTTCTTTTTCTCTGTCACAGGCACTCATTTTATCATCTGCAAAACAATCCCATAGTGCACCATTGGTTGATTGTGAATAACCGTCATAGCCATCTTTGCCGTTGATAGAAAAATTAGTGGCTTCGATGTAAGCGATGGGCACACCTGCACAAGCAAAGGGCGCATGATCAGACCAACCGCCAGTTGTACCCTCTGGGTATCCCGGAAACGGCGGATGCTTAGAAAATGGATTAGGCGTAAAACCGCTTTGAGCTTGTTTTAACACACTGTCGCGCAAGCTTGTATCGCTGCTGTAATACTGAGCATCACCACCGCATTTATAAGGCTCTGGATGCGCACTGTGAATATATAAGTTGTCACCACCCACTATCGTATCAAGATTGATCATACCCACAATGTTAGCTAATTCTTCTCGGCTTAATTGTTTTACATAAGCCTTAGATCCCAACAAACCAATTTCTTCAGCGCCAAAGGCAATAAAACGAATATTGACCGTTAGCATTTGGTTGCGTAAGTTATGACTTAGAGCCAACAAAGCTGCAACGCTACTGGCATTATCTGTTGCGCCCACTGAACCTTCTTTCGCGCCCGTTGAATCATAATGCGCCGCTATGATTAGGGTCTTATCTGACTGACCTTTGAGATCTACAATGATGTTTTTCGATAAGGTCTCATCGTTTATATTAAAACTACTGCTATAAGGTGATAAGCCTTGGTCTATCCATTGTTGCTCAATATAGGCTGCGGCACGTTGTTCGCCTTCTGAACCAGCTACCCTTGCTCCAATGCCTTTTTCACCAGCAAGATCTTGCAAATAATCCATAGGCTTTGGTGACTCTGCAGCCAAACTTGCGTGGCTAAACACCGTGCCAAGCACCAAAATGCTTGCCCCTAGATACGAACCCAATCCCGTCATGACGCAAAAACCTTATTTTGTTTGATTAAAACGATTTCACTCACTCAGCCTTTGCGCTGATAGGTGACACTGTATTCTGATGCGACCCTGCACAGCAAATTGTATTTGTAACGAATTGAATCACTCAATGCAGCATAGCTAATCGGCTAAGTAATATTCCACCGTTGATACGACCCTGACACTTTTTATATGG
>NZ_JANQVQ010000263.1 GCF_030730205.1 Paraglaciecola sp. | reverse complement strand
CTACCAATGTGGGCTGATTGATTTATGTACTACAAAGATCAACAGGCCCTAGACAAAAATTGAAATACTGACAAATTGTGTCTTAAACATTCGACAACATTCATGTAGTCAACTCAATTTTGTGCGAAGAAATCACTAAGTAGAGTATTAATTTTCCACGGCATTTCAACTTGCGGTGTATGTCCACAATTTTCAATAATTTCTAAACTTGAATTAGGCGTTATTTGTTGTCCTGCTTGTGAATGGCAATATGGAATCACTTGGTCTTGTCTACCATGCATATAAAGTATCGGTATTTTGCTAGAAGAAAGAATATCTTTAGCTTTGTTAACTAAGCTATTTTTTTGTCCCCACACCGAGGTCATTCTTTTTAAGGTATTTAAAAAAGCTTGCTGGGCACCATCACGCAGTACATTGCGTTTTACGACCGATAAGAGTTCGGCAGATACCGCAGCTGGTTCGAAAAATATGGCGTTTATTTGTTGATCAATTGCCATTTGATTGGGCTGAGCCATAAGACGACCAAGTAAAGGCAAGCACATCAGTTTGAATGGTAGTGGCGTATCACGGCCAAGCGTAGCTGAGTTTAGCAAGGCTATTTTTTTGACTCTGTTTGGCTGTAGTCCATACATTTGAATTGAAATTGCACCCCCCATTGAATTTCCTGCTAAATTTACCCTTTGAATTTTGAGCTTGTCTAAAAATTCCCAAGCAAACTGGGCGAAATCGGCAATTTCATAGGGTTGTTTGCCAAAACCAGATAGGCCGTGTCCCGGAATATCCCACACTATCACTCGATAGTTTACTGACATACCTTTCACTTGCTCAGCCCAAATTTCGAGTGACGAACCTATGCCGTGGGTGAGTAACACGACATCACCTTCACCGGCTGAATCCTGGTAGCGAATGGAGGTATTATTTACCTCAATATATTGTTCTTGATGCATGAATTTATCCTACTGTGAGTTACCACAAAGACGGTCTTACTGACCGCCCCATGCTGACTTATGCTGTTTATGACCAACGCACTATTGGCTTGATGGTTACCCCAGTTTTAGTATCGTTAATAGCTTGGTTTATATTATCTGCAGAATAAAACGTGACTAACTTATCAAACGGAAACTGGTCATTAAGGTACATCTCAATAAGTTTGGGTATAAAGCTATGCGGATCGGCTTCGCCTTCAACTATGCCTTTCAATCGACGTCCGCCACTCATAAAATGGGTTTCATTCAAGACAATTTCTGCCTGTGGACCAGAGGCGCCCAAAATGCCACAGGTACCTCTGGGCGCCAGACTCTCAACCGCTGAGCGGATAACCGCCGGAATACCCGTAGTATCAAGGGCGTAATAAACCCCGCAACCGGTGATTTTCATTACTTGGCTAACAACATCTTGTTCTGTCGGATTAATGGTATGTGTTGCACCCAGTTCACGCGCAATCTTAAGTCGAGAGGTTTGGGTATCAACCGCAATTATGGTTTTAGCTCCCACACTATTGGCTGCCATAACAGCCGAAAGACCCACTGAACCGGTCCCAAAAACGATAAAACTTTTGCCCGCTTCTACTTTTAAAGCGTTTAACACGGCTCCGGCACCTGTCTGCATACCACAGGCTAAAGGACCAAGAAGTTCAAGTGGTAGATTTTTATCGACTTTAACCGCGTTGGATTCGTGACAAATGGCAAATGATGCAAATGACGACTGACCAAAAAAATTTCCATGGATCATTTTATCATTTTGACTCAAAGCACTGCTGCCATCTTCTCTGACTGCAAAAAAGTTACGTGGAAAAAACTCATGGCAATAACTTTTATCACCATCATCGCAACTTGGACATGCACCACAGGTATTGTACGACATCACAACGTGATCACCGGGTTGGATACTTGTCACATGGCTACCAACTGCTTTAACTATGCCTGAACCTTCGTGTCCAAGCACAACTGGCAAAGGCGTGGGTAACATGCCATCCCGCACCACAAGGTCGGTATGGCAGACTCCGGTAGCGACAACTTCAACTAAAATCTCATGTTCTCTGGGCGCTTCAATATCAATTTCTTCGATGCATAAGGGTTGACCTGCAAACCGTGCAATGGCAGCTTTAATTTTCATATTGGTTTCCTAAATTTGGCTTTTAATATCTAAAACGGTTTTGCTTGCGCGGTGATCCGCATAGTTGACCACTGCCAATGGGTGTAGAGATCCCAATCTGATGGACCACACACTGTGCTGCCATTGCCAGAGTCACCACAACCACCAAAGGGATTAATACATTCATCGTTGACCGTTTGATCGTTAATGTGCAGCAAACCAACGTTGAGCTGTTCACCAAGGATTATTGCTCGACTAACGTCATTACTGATGATGCCTGCAGCTAAGCCATAATTACCAAGATTGGCTAATTTAGCGGCTTCTTCATCATTATCAAATGTGACAATATTAGCTACTGGCCCAAAAATTTCTTCTTCAAAACAGCGCATACCCGGTTTTACGTTAGTTAATACTGTCGGGGCATAAAATAAATTATCCGTCCAAGCACCAATTTCAAGTACGGCTCCTTGGGCGATAGAATCCTCGACAATTTGCGTCACTTTTTGCACTTGAATTTCGTTAATCAACGGCCCAATAGCCGAACCAGAAACCGGGTCGCCCATGGGTAAATGGCGAGCTTTTTCAATGACTTTTGCAGTTATTGCTGGTGCTATACTGGAGTGCACTAAAATACGCCCAGAAGCCATACAGATTTGACCTTGATGCAAGAATGCACCCCACGCTATGTTGCTTGCTGCTACATCTAAATCGGCGTCTTCTAAGATAATCAGCGAATTTTTACCACCAAGTTCTAACGACACTTTTTTGAGGTTACGTCCACAGGCTTCCCCTACTTTGCGACCGGCAGCCGTTGAGCCAGTGAAACACACTAAACCAATTTCCGGTGCTTCACATATGGCAATACCGGCATCTACGCCACCGGGCATGACCTGATACACACCTTTGGGTAAGCCTGCGTGCTCAAGTGCCATAGCCAACAAAAATCCACCTGACACTGGTGTTTGAGGATCCGGTTTTGATACAACCGCATTACCCGTCGCCAAAGCTGGAGCGACCGAACGTGAACTCAATATCATTGGGAAGTTAAATGGAGAAATAACACCAACTACACCAAGGGGCATGCGTTTAGCGGTAGAGCTACGACCAACCGGACTGGGTAAAGTCACTCCATTAGGTTGTAAAACCATATTGGACGCCAGCTGCAAAATAACGATGGTTTCTTGGATTTCTAGCTGGCCTTTAGGAATAATACCTCCCGTTTCTCGGGCTATAATCAGACTAAATTCGGCAAAATTTTGTTGCAAATAATCTGCTGCTTTTAGAAAAACTTGCGCTTTGTCACGGGGCGTAACCTTCATCCATTCCTTTTGTGCTTTTGCTGCCTTGCTGGCTGCTTTTAAAACATCTTGAGTATTAGCTTGCCCGCAACTTGTTAGAATTTTGCCAGTTGCAGGTTCAATCACATCAATATTGCCATTACTGGCCTTTATCCAGTCACCGTTAAACAGATGTTGTTGCCAAGGAGCGTTATCGAGCAGGGACGTTGTCATTTCATTGTTCCAGTTTAGCGCTAATAAATAGCGGTTTAAAAAACTGAAATGGCAATTCCCATGCCAAAGTAAATAATTTGTTAATATTTAATCTCAATGCTTAACAAAGTTAAGTGGGGCTTGTATTCGCATTAAAGAACACAAGTTTTTAGAAAAACACTAAAGTAATCACTCCTTCAGGAAAATTGCTCAAATGAGTAAAATTGGATTATTTGACTTGCTGATATGATGAAATCAATTTAGTTGGCAACTCACATTTAATACTATATGACGACTAAAAAGTAATGCTCTAGCGCTTATTAGTGAACTTGGAACATTGATTGGCCTTTTTATCCCTTCACTTTCTCGCCCCATTTATGCCAACAATTTTATTACTTTAAAATAACATCCAATTAAAATTTCATTATTTGATAAATATCCATTTTGCCACTTTAACACCAAACCATTTAAATAAATCATTAAATAACAATAGGTTAACCATAATATATCAAGATGGCTCCATTCTTGCTGAGACCCACAAACTTACTTCACATTAACAATAAAATTAACCTGTACGGAGAAAAATGATGCGTTTTAAGCTCAGCAAGCTAGCAAGACAACTACCCTTACCCTTAACTATTGGTTTATTGGCTTCGTCACTACCCGCTATGGCCCAAGAAAATAACAATAGTAGTAATAAGAAAGAACAAGCTGGATTAGAGGTGATAAGCGTGACCGCTCAAAAACGGGTGGAGAATGTGCAAGAAGTTCCTATTACTATTTCTGCCGTAAGTGCTGATTCCATTCGTGACAATGACATTTCAAATGTCACTGAAATTTCGGCGTTTATTCCAAATGTCGAGATGGATGCCACCTCGCCATTTGCTGGTTCGTCATCTGTTCTTAGTGCTTTTATTCGTGGGATTGGCCAAAACGATTTTGCCTTTAACCTTGAGCCTGGAGTAGGTTTATATGTCGATGGAGTCTATTATGCTCGCACTATTGGCGCGGTAGTTGATACCCTTAACTTAGAACGTATTGAAGTATTAAAAGGACCGCAAGGTACGCTTTTTGGTCGTAACACCATTGGAGGAGCAATTAGTATTACTACCAGTGCGCCAGACGAAGACTTTAATTTTCAAACAGAAACCACTCTGGGAAGTTTTAATCGACAAGATATTCGTGTGTCGGCTGATGTACCGCTAAGCGACAATCTATTCAGTCAATTTTCATTTTCATCAAAACGCCGTGATGGTTATCAGAAACGCATTCATTTTGCTGGTGCAGAACAATTTATCAATGATGTGGGTAAATTTAATACCGTCGAAAATCAAGCCTCCTATGGCAATCAGTCAGGGGCTGAAAATGGCACCAATGCACGATTAAAATTGCTTTATCGCGCCAGTTCAGATATTGATATTACTTGGACATCAGATATGTCACATACTAACGAATCGGCAGCGCCTTCCAGTTTAATTGCGGTCAATAGCGAAGGGAGTTTAGCCAGTCTTTACAATACTTGTATTGGTTTAGATGTGGCGACCCTTGAGCAAATAGGTTTGGGCGTAGCGTGTGGCGTGCGCGGTGTGGTTGGCACCTCGTTTGCTGGTGCCAACGCTGATGACAATCCTAACAACAATCGCTTACCCATTGATGATCGTTATATTACCGGTGATCCTGACACCACTTATGCTACCGGCAGTAACTTTTCGATCCTCGATGCCTGGGGAACTGCCTTAACCGTTGACTGGAGTTTAGTTGATTCCATTGACTTTAAGTCAATAACATCCTTTCGTAAATTAGAGGCCAGTTTTGGCGTGGATAACAGCGGAGCGCCGCTAATATTGGTAGATACCTCTTTCTACACAGAGCAAAAACAATATTCTCAAGAGTTACAACTGACAGGCAAAGCCTTTGGCGATAAACTCGATTGGGTTACTGGTTTGTATTACTTTAGTGAAGAAGGCATGTTGCTTGATACCCCAATATTCGCCGCTGGCTTGGTGCAAGTTTATGGTCCCAACTTTCTGGAAAACAAAGCAGTAGCCGCTTTTGCCCACCTTAACTATGCCGTAACAGAGGAGTTTGGCCTTACCTTTGGCTTGCGTTATACCGAAGAAAATAAACAGTTTGAAGGACAACAACAAGAACTTAATGGATTTGGTATTAAAGTCGGATTTCCTTCTTTTCTTTACCCCGACCAAACTGATTTAACACGAGTATTTCCACTTGGTGTTAATAAATTAGACTTTAACGATACCTCAGTCCATATGGGTGCTCAGTACAAATTGAGTGGCAATATCATGACCTACTATTCTTATTCTGAGGGGTTTAAATCCGGCGGTTGGACAACCCGTTTAACCTTGCCTGAACCAGGTAATGTAGTGCCTACTTTCGAGCCAGAAGCAGCGACCAGCCACGAACTAGGAATAAAATCGCGTTTTTGGGATAATCGTGCGCAAATCAATGCTGCGATGTTTCATACTGATTACGAAAATATTCAAGTCACTGTCAGTCGCGGGCTATCTCCCTTCTTTGAAAATGCGGCGGCAGGTGTGATTAAAGGCTTGGAATTTGAAGGGCAATTTCTAGTCACCGATGATCTGTTTGTTAATCTAGCCTTAGGTTATATCGATGCGGCTTACACCGAATTAAACGAAGGTACCGCCATCGAAAAAACCGATCTGTTTGTGAACACCCCCAAAAACTCGGCAACCTTAGGCCTTCGTTATAACATACCACTAACGTCAGGCGCTGAGTGGGTGATATTGGCCGATTGGGCCTATCGCTCTGAAATAGCCAATAATTCTGAAAATGTAGCCGGTACTAACCAGCCAGCAGCTAGTACGGCAAACGCCTCGTTGAAGTATCTGTCTGATGATGGAAAATGGGATGTCACTTTACGTGGAGACAATTTGACCGATAAACGGTTAATAGTCAGTGGTTTTGAAAATGCAGATGTCGGTACCACTCAAGTGGTTTATTCTGCACCTAGGCAGTGGTCTTTAACCTTAGGTTATCACTTCTGATTATGACGCAATATACCCATACACTAGCCCCTTTTTGAAGAGTAGTGTATGGGTAAGTACACTGATTAAAAATCAAACTAACTTACATTATGTTTACCTCAAGCTTACTATTCTAGATAATCACACATCAGTTATAGTTAGGTGGTGTAATGCCAAAATCTAAACAAACCAATACAACAAGAGTGTCCTTAGCAGAACTGTCCAACAGCCAGTTCCACTCGATACTAAAGGGTAACTCCACACAGTTGACCGGCCATAATTCCCCAAGCCTTGAAGAATTAACAGAGTGCCTCACATTTTCTCCCGGCGATGGGCGTATTTGGTTAAACGACCAACGTATGCTGTTAATGCATTCATCCTCTTTTGGTTTTTTGCGCCAAGAACTTATTGAACGATTAGGCCGCGATCCAGCTAGACGTTTATTGTCACGAACGGGATATCATTCTGGAGCCAGAGATGCAGAGTTAGTTCGCCAGCGCTGGCCTGATGCGGAGCCAGCAGCAATATTTATCGCCGGAGCTCAACTTCATGGCTTAGAAGGCGTGGTAAAAGTAGAGCCAGTTTACTTTGAATTTGATGAAACGAAAGGCACATATACTGGCGAATTTTATTGGCACAATAGCTGTGAAAGTGAACAGCATATTGCATCTTATGGCATTGGTACTGAGCCGGTTTGTTGGATTGAATTAGGTTACGCTATTGGTTATGTTTCAGGTTTAATTGGCTCGCTAGTCATATTTCGTGAAACAGAGTGCAAGGCCATGGGACACCAAAAGTGTAAGATCATTGGCAAGTCGGCCAATTTATGGCCAGAAGGAGAGCGTGAACTCGATTTTTTAAACGAAAGTGTCAATCTAAGTGGTCAGTCAGACGTACTCGACATCATTAAATCTAAACCGCAAACTCAAGCAGATGGCTCACAAATTATTGGCGTGTCGGCTACTTTTACAGCGGCCTGTCACTCACTATCGAAAGTCGCAAAAACCCAAGCAACAGTATTATTTTCCGGTGAGTCCGGGGTAGGTAAAGAGCTATTTGCCACCATGCTGCATAAAATGAGTAAGAGGAGCGAGCAGCCTTTTATCGCTTTTAACTGCGCAGCCATCCCCGATAATTTACTCGAAGCTGAGTTGTTTGGCGTAGAAAAAGGCGCTTATACCGGCGCCTCAAGCAGTCGACCTGGGCGGTTTGAACGCGCCCATGGTGGCACCTTATTTTTAGATGAACTTGGCACCTTGAGCCTTGCAGGACAAAGTAAGTTATTACGCGCATTACAAGAAAAAGAAATTGAACGTGTCGGTGGCATTCAATCAATCAAAGTTGATGTTAGAGTCATAGCCGCGACTAATTTAGATTTACGTGAAGCAGTCAAACGTGGGGAATTTAGAGAAGACCTATTTTATCGTTTAAATGTTTTTCCCATTGCCTTGCCGCCACTGCGCGAAAGGCGCGAGGATATTCCACTGTTATTCGATCACTTTATGCAACATTACTGCAAACTGCACGATAAAAAGCTCCTCGGCATTACCCGCAGAGCCTCTAAGGCGCTGCTAAATTACGACTTTCCTGGCAATGTGCGCGAGTTGCAAAATATTGTCGAGAGAGGCGTCATAAGTGCAGATGACAATCAGGCACTTGATCTCTCGCATTTATTTCGCAATGAACCCATACCTCAAGAGTTAGTGTATTCAGTGTCTAAGGATGGTGAACTTGCCCGCGAGCGTGATGTTCTGGGCAAAGGGGCGAATTTATCTGCTATAGAACAATTTAGTCAATTTTCCAAAGGCGCTTTTTCGCTAGATGAATTAGAACAAAAGTTACTAGCAGAGGCGGTACAAATGGAAGCAGGTAACCTGTCTGCGGCGGCACGGAAATTGGGATTGAGCCGAGCTCAGTTAGCGTACCGCTTGAAAAAGTTTGAAAAGTAGACCATTAAAAGAAAATTAACCGTTGCACAGTGCAACTATCCCTTGCCAAATCAACTGTCCGCAAAGCAGACTTAAAATAATGCTAAAAATTAATTTAAATCTTTCTGTGGGCAACTTTTTCAATACCTTAATACCTACCCAAGTACCAATTGCACCGCTGGCTATCATGCTAATTATTAGCGGAAGCCACTGCCAGAATGAAAAACCAATGGCTCCATAAACAAAAGCTTTTAAACAATGCTGAAACGTCATACAACTGGAGAATGTGGCCGTAAAATGCATCTTGTCATAACCATTAACATGCATACAACTGCCCACTAAAGGACCGCTGGCACCAACAAACATCGACATAAAAGACGTCAACATGCCGGCCAGAATACGCCACAAATTAGAGGTTTCTCGAATGGCCGGTGTTACACCCCACAGTAAGTAAATAACAAATAATCCAACCGCAATTTTCATCAATTCGAGTGGTAATTCGGCCACCAACAGCGAAGCACCGAGAGCACCTAAAATGCCGCCAAGAGAAAAATACAGCAACATATGTCTGTCAATAAAACGAAACGTTAATAACATACGATTGGCATTCGAGCCCAACTGCACAAGTCCGTGCACCGGTATCACCACGGCCATGG
>NZ_JANQVQ010000262.1 GCF_030730205.1 Paraglaciecola sp. | reverse complement strand
TGCCTGATAAATTTATTTTTTTAACATCCACTCATGATCGGGATCATTGTAAAACACCCATTCTCTTTTGGGACCCGCCATGACATTTAAATAATACAGATCATAGCCATGTGGTACACCAACAGGGTGATAGCCCTTAGGCACCGTCACTACACTGTTGTGCTCTACGCTAATGGTTTCGTCAATACTGCGGTCGTCGGTATAAACCCGTTGAAAGGCAAAACCTTGTTGTGGTTTGAGTTTGTGGTAATAGGTTTCTTCTAGTGCACTTTCTGTTGGCAAGGCGTCAGTATCGTGCTTATGTGGCGGATAGCTTGACCAATTACCACTCGGGGTGATCACCTCGGTGATCAGAAGTTTTTCCGCGTTCACATTATTCATCATAATATTACGTACATAACGAGTATTGCTGCCTTGTCCTCGGGTCATTAACTCGCAATCTTCGGGCTTAATCAATCTAACGGGCAGTTTGCCTGCCGCTGGAGCACGGCATAAGGCAACTTCGCAGTCAGTTAATGCGCTGATAGATAGGGTTTCACCTGGAGGTGCATACACTGCATAAGGCGCTTTATCTTCAAATACGGATTTACGTTCGCCGAGGTTTATAAAATTTTGTTCATGAGTGGCAATATCAACTCTGCCAAATACTACTACCGCACAAACTTCGGTTTTGTCAGTCGCAAAACTCTGGGTTTCACCGGCTTTTAATACTACGACTTCAAAACCGACATAATTCCAATTTGCAGAAGCCGGAGTGATATGTTGAATGCGTTTTTTATTGTCCAGAGCCTGGGGACGAATATGTAAATATGACATCAAATTTCCTAAGGGTTATTTGGGTGGTGTATTAGACCTAACATCAATGCTTGAATAATATTCATGCAGCCATTTAATGAACGAAAAGAATGGATTTCAGCTTCTTTAATTTTTATGCATACATCAGCTTGGTCAGCTAGGGGGCTCAACGGGCTATCAGTTAAGGCCACTAATTTTACGCCTCTAGATTTCGCTTCTAAAGCAATGTTGAGCGTTTCACTGGCATAAGGACTAAAACTAATGGCAAACAAGGCATCACCCTCTGACATTAAATTACACTGGGCTTTGCCCATCTGGCCGATACTGTCGATCAGGTGGGCTTTGCGGCCAATATTGTTCAATAGATAGCTAAAATAAGTGGCCACCGGAAATGAGCGCCTTACTCCTTGAATATGAATAATATTTGCTTGATGCAGTAAGGTAATCGCTTGATTGAGTGCGAGGCCATCCACTTGTTCGCACATCGTTTCCATGGCTTGGGCACTGCTGGCACTCACTTGGCGCAACCAGCTTAAACCGCATTGGTCGTCATGTTCGCTTGAAGCTTGGAGCACTGATTGCATACGGCTTTGATAATCTGGTGCTGAGACCAATAATTGGTCTTTAAACAGTTTCTGCATATCACTAAAGCCTTCAAAACCCATGGCATGCGCAAATCTAACTAGGGTTGAGGCATGCACACCCGCAGTGCTCGCGATGCTGGCCACAGTACCAAAGGCGATACTGTTGGGGTTATCTAAGACAAAGCGAGCGACTTGTTGCAGGCGTTTACTCAAAGAAGCGAATTGGCTTTCAATAGCGTGTTCAAGTTCTGATTGCGTTGTAAGCATGACATCCTACGAATGGTTAAAAGGCATCAATCTATCTATTGCAGAATCATAGAGCATAAAAAACAAATATTCCATAATTGATTTTATGAAATATTTGTTCTATTTTAGTTTGGTATTTAATGATTCATTAACAAATAGAGAGTACGGATATCCATGCACGGAGAAAAGAATTTAGATGTAATTTGCTTGGGGCGAGCGTCGGTGGATTTATACGGACAGCAAATAGGCAATCGTCTGCAAGATATTTCGTCTTTTGCTAAATCCCTTGGCGGGTCTTCCTGCAATATTTGTTTTGGTACCGCAAGGCTTGGGCTGCGCTCTTCCATGTTAACCCGCGTGGGAGACGAACAATTTGGCGAGTTTATCCGCGAAGAGCTTCAGCGTGCAGGTGTAGATACCAGCCACGTGATAACTGATCCTGAGCGTTTAACCGCTCTGGC
>NZ_JANQVQ010000261.1 GCF_030730205.1 Paraglaciecola sp. | reverse complement strand
TGTTCACCTTAGCTGTTTTTGCATGTTACTCACTACTTCATCTTGCTGGCTTTTAACCCCCTTCCGACAATCACTAAGGTATCCTGAACCACTATAAAACCCACTACCTCATTTAATTTAAATCAATCAAAAACAAACACTTGAAAACTTAATCAAGAAAATTCATTTATTCAATCAATGTACCACTTGACCAAATGGTACAAATAAACTTTAATTGTACCATCTTGACGAGAGGTACAAGACTAATATGATAACAATTGATCTCGATTCTGCAGACCCTTTGTTTAACCAATTGGTGAAACAAATTAAACAGGCAATCGAAAACAAACAGCTTAGGCCAAGCGATGCCTTGCCATCGATCCGTCAATTGGCAGCAGACTTAGACATCAATGCTAAGACGGTCGCCAAAGCCTATCGACTGTTAGAACGCGATAACGTGATCGAATCAAAAGGCTACCGAGGCACTTTTGTCCGCGCAGACGCAGAAAAAAACATTCAAGTGGATATCAAAGCGTGGCTAAACCAAACACTTGCTGATGATATTGAAAAGTATCGCAGCGCTGGGCTGACTGATTCTGAAATTAGAATCGCTTTTAATGCCGCGCTATCTAATACATCGAGCTGCACACCAACAAACTAAGGAATTCAGTATGTCCAACTGGCTTACTCAAGCAAATTATTTGATGATGATAATACAGGTAGTTGTCACCCTTGTGTTGGTGCCTATTGTGAGTTTTAACATGTTAAAGGGCATCGCAAATAACTACGGCATCCATCGCTATCCTCAAGCGGCAACAGACGTAAAACAATGGTTAAAAAAGGCAGGCCGTAGCTACTGGCTGGTTGTTTTGATCACCTTTGTACTGGCTACTGGTATCGTTTTACATGCCATCATCAACGATACAGAGTTATTAAACTGGGACGACCAAAGTGGATTATTGGTGATATATCTACTTTCCATGATCCCTGTTGTTGTCATGGTATTGATGCACAAAGCCCTTTTTTCGCTTTTTAAAAAATACTCAGGCAGCATACGCACGGCCTCGCTGAGAGTGCGCACATGGCGTGAATATATTTCGGCGCCCTTGGCGGTGACAATCGTTTTTGCAAATATCGTATTTATTGCCACCGTTTTGTATTTTGTAGCGCACCCTTTCGATGGCTTTGCGGGCTACGGTAATTTAGTCGGCTTGGTAATACTCGATAGTCTATTTATCGGTATTATTGCCGTAGTGTATCGCGACAATAAAATGCAGGGCTTAGC
Source organism: Paraglaciecola sp. (assembly GCF_030730205.1). GTDB lineage: Bacteria > Pseudomonadota > Gammaproteobacteria > Enterobacterales > Alteromonadaceae > Paraglaciecola. The sequence continues at coordinate 8,075 of NZ_JANQVQ010000261.1, read as the reverse complement.
GCAACCAGTGCACCGCGATGCTCTCAAAAAACGCGCCATTCACATTAACATGCTGATATTGGCTATCGCGGTATTTCACCTATCCTTAAGTATGTGGCTCCAAGGCACCGAACTCATCAATTATAAATTGCTGCTCCAGTCTTTATACTTTCAAGTGATATTAATCATTACCGCGCTGTGCTTAACCTTGCCAAAATCAGTGTTTGAAAAAGAACGCTAAAAGAGCAAAAGAATTGGCGTCAGATTGAACGCCAAATACAGCCTAGGTGATGGCAATATGGCCTAACAATACGAATTATGGGGCACAGGATTGTTAAATGTTGCAGGCCACCAACGACTCTTTTTGCTCAACAGGAATGGCAATAAACCATGAGTGTAAATCTTGGACAACTTGATAATCACAGTTTTCCTCGACCACAGAACCACGGATGACTCTTGTCTTATTGTTCTGTTCAATAAAAAAAGAGGCCTGAGCCCCATTGGATTTTTGATACACTCCAGTCACATCATTCAGCGCGATTTGTAAGGCTTTTTTAAGCATCACCGCCAGCGACTGCGCTAATACATCACCTTGCTTGGTATTGTCATCGAGAGCTGTCACTGCAGCAAATTTGCCCCCATGCACTTCAATCATATTTTGGTAGAGAGATGTATTCTTGCCGCCTTTCGGATGAGGTATCCAGGCAACTAATTTAAGCATCAGTTGGCTCATGTCTGGCTTACTAAAAAAAATCGGTCTTAGTCTCAATGTTTGCGTGTTAACGGTATCCCTTGTCACCAGGTTTTCACCCATATCATCAAGCAATAAAGGTAAGGATAAACGCTGAACCTGATCGATAAGAGTCTGTATTTGGGCATTCGCTTCTTGTTGCGCAACAGCCAATTTGTCATCGCGAGTTGAATCTACCAAACTAGCATGAAGGCCGATTTGAGCGATTAAACCCACTAAACCCGCACCTCCTTGATACAAGATTGCCGTCTGGCCTACTTCGTCATCACCGTCATAGTGCCCTCTTAAATCAACACTGTCTCCACCGTCAAAAGTAAAGGTAAGGGAACTTGGTTCATTAAATTGATTCTTGACTAAATTAACATGTTTTGTGTAATCGTCTCTGTATGGGGTGCTTCCGCACCCCGCCAAGACCATAATAAATACTAAAAAAGTAAAACGCTGCATCTGTCCTGCCTTGGCATAGCCAATTAAATGGCTTCTTTTAACTTAGCTTTTACGTTTTCAATCGCTTGATAATAAGCCGTCGTCACACTTGGAAATGCAACTGGCTCATCCCACTCACCGGCAGGTTGAACCTTCTCATCTATTTCAAGATATTGCACATAGGCATTCGTATCTAAATCTATAGCGAAAAGCGTTCCAGCCACATATCCCTGTGGGTCGCCATTAGGTACGTAGCTGCTAAAACTGCGATATGCGCCGTGACGATATAACTGCAACACAACTAACACATCTAAGCCCATAGTTTGCTTTAATACGCTGAAATCTTTGCTAGCGTAACCTAACTCACCTTTAAACTTTTTGAGTTTATCAATTGGCATAGGTAATGTTACTTCGGTGATTGGGGCTTTTTCTGCGTATTGAGCAATCACTAAATTTTTAATATTGTCTAGCTCATCCGTTGAAATATTAGCTTCTAAATGGGTATCTAATTTACTTGTTAAAGAAGACGCGACGCCATAACACAACAAGCAACCCGCACCATAAATATGCGTAGTCGCGTTTTCTTCAGGGGCTATATAAACAAAGCCAATTTTTATATCGCTCTTAGCTAATATATTGCTGTTTAGCGCAACAGTTTGTTGCGGTGCACTTGCACAGGCGGCTAAAAAAAGTGACAAGCCAATTACCAATACGTGTTTGAATTTTTGTCCAAATAAAGTCATTACTTCATCCTTTGCTACTTAAATTATTATATTTTTTATGGTGTAACATCTGTAACAAGCCACAATACCATCCTCTGCTACAGGGTGTTAAAACATCTCCCCTCGCTCAAATAATAACGACTATACTCACCCAGTTGTTTTTTGAGCGCGCCAGTATAAAACGAAAATGAGCAAATATTCCACAACTGAATATGTGCATTATTCACTGATTAAATTTTAAAAAAACAGCGTTAAAATAAACACTTAGCTCAGCCAACAAAATAAGGGGCTCAGTAAACTAGCGATATCCACTGCCCTTTTTAAATGTTAATCACCGGTAGTGGTTGTGCCGCGTAGCCAAACCTGACGCCTTACAGTCGGTTGATCGGGTTGGCAGGCTGAAGCGTACAACTTTTATAAATATCGACCGCGCCCACTTGATGTCAGCAAAGGTCAGCTACACTCATCTTATGGCGGTGCAAACAAAACACTTCTTAGATCAACAAGACGCTGTTGAAAGCATTTTTGTGTAGGGGTGAGAGTGTTTTTTGTAATAACACGATAGCGATTCAAGGCTCAGAGGGCTTCAATGAAAAAATTCAAACCCCAAGCGATATCATTGGCTTTGGTGCTCGCGCTAATAGTCGGTGTCTTTGTTATTCAGTCGAGTAAAAATACCGTCAATGACTTTCCCTATCTTGAATACGGCGGCGAGCCTGTTCCAGACTTCAATCAATATGAGCGAGTACAAGACAAAAAGCGCGCCTTTTTTAATTATTTAACCCCCGTTATTGTTGCCCAAAATGAATACATTTCTTCGCTTAGAACACTAATTAGAGAACTTCAAACTCTACATTTAGCGGATCAATCACTCACGACACGTCAACAAAAAGAATTAGACTGGCTCATCACAGAGTACCGAGTGAAAGACATCAAAGCGCCCGAGGAAGTATTCACTAAGTTATTACGCCGGGTTGACGTGATTCCCGCAGAATTAGTTTTGGTGCAAACCGCCAACGAATCAGCCTGGGGCACCTCTCGCTTCGCGCAAGAAGGCTATAACTTTTTTGGCATTTGGTGTTTTGACAAAGGCTGTGGCTTTGTGCCCACCAAACGCAATGAAGGCGCTGCCCATGAAGTCGCAAAATTTGATGACTTAAATGAAGCCATGTATGCCTACATGCGAAACCTAAACAGCCATCCTGCCTACACAGAACTTCGCGCTATTCGTTCAGCCTTAAAAAAGAGCGACAAAAAAGTGACTGCTAACGCTCTGGCAGCGGGATTAATCAATTATTCAGAACGACGAGAAGCATACATTGAAGAGATACGCATGATGATCAGAGTGAATCAAAAGTTCATGTCTTCACAAGAGAGTTAAGGCTTTGGCACCGTTACAAACCATAAAGCACTGAATGTAAATAGCGCTTTTCAATGCTCAGCTATCTAGCGCCTTCCTTATTCAACAAGATACATGCGCTAAACACAGGGCCGCTTAGGAGGCTACAAGGCGAAACGCTCCTTAAACAAACTCGTCTGACGACGGGACACCTCCACTTTGGCACCACTTTGCATAGTGAGTTCTAATCCGCCAGAACTGCAAGCTTGTACGTCATTGACCTTGTCTAATTGCACAACGTGACTTCTGCTTACCCGAAAAAAATGCTTTTCGGGCAAACGTTTTTCAATTTGTGCCAAGGTTTTATGTAACATCGGATGCTTATTGTCAAAATGCACCTGGGTGTAATTTCCCAATGACTCGAAACGCTCGACTTGAGCCAGTGGAATTAACCAACATTGCCTTCCGTCTTTAACAAAAAAACGCTGCTCCATGGTCATTAACTCATCTGTTGGATCCTGCTTATCAGTAGCGTCATCAACAGATAAACGTTCACACGCTTTGGTCAAACGAGCTTGGGTAATAGGCTTCATTAAATAATCAACCGCGTTATTATCAAAAGCGTCTAGCGCATATTGTTCGAAGGCAGTGGTAAAAATAACTTTTGGCGCAGGCATTAATTCTGTCAGCAACTCAAAGCCATTACCGTCAGGCAAATTAATGTCTAAAAAAATCACATCGACTTTGTGTTGCTGTAAATACGCCCGAGCACTTGCAAGGTTTTCAGATTCAGCGACCAGCTCAATATTGTGAATATTCGCTAATTGAGACTTTAATTCTAGGCGCCCTAACCTAGAATCTTCAACTATCATTGCGCGCAACATTTGGCTTCCTCTAGTACAATTTTCGCTGAAACTAAGTGTTTATTTTCAGATAAGGTAAAACGCGCTTTATCGTTAAATAACAAATGCAATCGTTGCTGAATGTTGGTTAGGCCAAGACGCGTAGAACTCTCGCTTGAGATAATGCTACCTGGGTTAGTCACTTCAAGGATCAAACTGTGATTGGCCGAAACATGGATGCTAATTACGCCACCTGTAGCGCTGTTGCCAATACCATGTTTAATGGCATTTTCTACTAATAACTGCAGTGACAAACAAGGCACATTCCAATGCGCTAGCCTATCCCCACTTATATGCCAAACGACTTCTAATCTTTGTTCAAATTGCAGCATGTTTAACTTGATAAAACTCTTAGTTAATTCAATTTCTTGCTCTAAGGGCCACAGTTTATCTTGCTTGGTCTGTAAGCTTACCCGCAAAACATCCGAAAGTAGCGCAAGGCTATCTCTGGCTTTATCGGCGTCTTCTAAAATTAACGCGCGAATATTGTTAATCGCGTTAAACATAAAGTGAGGGTTGAGCTGATTGAGCAGCAAATCCATCTGACTTGTCGCCAGTTGTTCTCTTAATTGTGTTTCTCGAACATAGGCCAGCCTCAAAGATTTTTGACGCTTAATGAGTAAGTAAACGGCTGACCAACAAAGCAAAAACAGCAATATATTTGGGTACGAGATTAATAATTGCAACAGCGCCACATTGCTTTGTTGACCGAATAAAAACGCTTGGTTAGGCAATAAAACCAAACCGATAATCAAGATTGCAGCCAGCGACGCGATCACACTTCCAAGAACAGCTTGGCCGATGCCTTTGGGTAAGGAGTCTGTTTCGCGGTCTCGATAAAAACGACGTAACACACCAGAGGCAACCATCATTGAAACAAACAAGCTAAGAGAATTAATTAACTCGCCAAATTTAAAATGACTAAAATAACCTCGTGCAAACAAGTTGAGCAGCGTTAAGCTGCCCCAAATGCTTAACTGTATGCCCCAAAACGTGAAGGGTATTCTCATAGTTGCGCTAACCAAAGGCTTATATCCTTAACCACTTCAGGCGATACAGTGGTATCAATAGATGCATACTCAGCAGGCAAACCTGTATCCGCCGGCTGCAATAAGTGGTTCAAATTCGGATAAATCTTATAGCTTAACCACTGTTTATCAATAGATTGGATGAATCCATCAATATTTTTTTGCGCTGGCACTTGCAGATCTTTACCACCACCAATGACGAAGGAAGGAACGCTGATTTGAGTTAAAAATGTTTTCGGGTCTGTTTTGATAAAATATTGCATCCATGGTGAGCTTAACTGTGCCAATTGCCCCTCTATTTGTGTTGTCGACATACCACTTTGAGCAAGCAATTGTTTTAGCTCTTGCGCTGGCGCATCGTTAACCACTGCAGCGATAATTTTGCGTTGCTGCACATCATCTTTTTCAAGTTGCGAGCTATCTAGCCCCTGCACTTTTTGAATGAGGTATGACTGATCAATCAGTATTTGCCCACCAGTGGTACTTGGTCCTGCAAGTGAAACAAAAAAATCTGCTTTCTCGTAATCCTTATTTGCCATGGCAATTGCGGCAATTAGGCTTCCCTCACTATGCCCTACATAACCTAATTTACTTTGCGCAAAACGTGGGTCAGAGTGCATAAACCTCAGGGCCGCTTCGGCATCGCTGGCAAAATCCATACTCGTAGCGGTAGCAAATACACCACCAGATTCCCCGACACCTCTATCATCAAATCTGAGCACGGCAATGCCACTTTTTGTCAATAAATCAGCCAAAACAGCATAGAGCTTGTGACCAAAAACGTCTCCATCTCGTTCAGTCGGACCAGAACCTGATACGATTATTACACCATGTTTTATGGGGCCTTTAGGAATGGATAAGGTGCCCGCTAAACGATGCCCGACTCGATGATTTTTAAAGCTCACTTGCTCAACGCTATAATGTGGTGAAAGGCTTGGATCCTGCGGTTTAGCTTTGCGCACAGCAGCAGTTTGTGTCTTGACTAAAGTAACAGGCGCTTTAAAACCTCCCTGCTGATATTCGCCTTTAATTTCTCCATTCACTAGTTCTCCTCGATATTGAATACCCGCGGCAGTCAGCACTAGCGTAAGAGCGTTACCTTCTTGGTTTACATCGTCAAAATCCAAGCCAAATTGATTTTGCGCAGGCACATCTAATGATGCCTCCAAACCATCCGGTGATTGCTTAAAGTTAAAGACAAATTCGACACTTTGCTGCTCACTCACTTGCAGAATGCCCCGCCAATGTCCCTCAAAAACAGGCGTTTGAACAACTGCACCCGTGTGTTTGGCTGGCATAATAGTTTGAGTGCCAGAAGCAAACGATTCGCCCATGTAAGCCAAAGCCATGCAACTAGATAACAATGTGACGCTAAAATATTTTAAAAAGGGTTTCATTTTGTTTCTCCGTGATTGAGTTGCCCTAATCTAAAGCACACACAAACTTACAGACCGCCTTTTATATAAGCGGTCATTTAATCGTTTAAACGGTATGGCTATAAATTGCGAAGTCAGAGGCAATGAAAATAGAGAAGCGCAAAAAGCTGATTAAATAATGTCATTCGGTCGCATTTTAAGGCTTGCTAGCAAGAGCAAAAATCGGTGTCGCTGCCCTTTTGATTTATACATATACCATGCTTAGTGTGTTTTGAATCCGAAAGAACACCAACAAGTAACAACGCTGTTTTTGACTCACTCATTTTCGCATCAAAACCCATCATCTTTTGCCGTCTCACTCCTGTTAAATTGGTGCAATTTCGGCCAAATCAGTGCAAATAATAGTCAAATTTTGTTTCGTAAACCTTAAAGGCAGACCAGTTAGTCCATATTTAAAGGCCGCAACTCAAGCTACTCAATTTGGCATGCTTCCTGTTAAGTGAATTTTGAGCAACGAACTCAAACTTAAAATAGGAAACTTATGAAATTACGACTTTTTACTGCTGTAACATTAACCCTTTGGAGTGCAATCAGTTTTGGAGCTAATTGTGTTTATAATTGTCCCACCGGAGTATCGGGCCAGGTGGTAACACGTTCTATCTATACGCTAAGCAATAATGCCAACACAAAATTCGCCGACTGGGTTGCATATCATGTAACACCCTCCACCATTAATGGACCAACACGTTCTCGTAATTGGAAAGCTGACCCCAATATTGCGTCATCAAATACCTTAGAGCCAGCTGATTACACTGATGCAAATGCAATATTAAAAACTGACAGAGGTCATCAAGTCCCCCTTGCCTCATTCAGCAACACAGCAGATTGGGCAACCTTAAATTACCTTTCCAATATTACCCCTCAAGCATCAAATTTGAATCAAGGTCCTTGGGTTGATTTGGAGACCGCAGTGCGAGACTTAGTGGCGACAGGACAAGATGTGTATGTCGTTAGCGGGCCTTTGTACGAATGGAACTTTGGCACCCTGCCCCAAGCAGATGAAAGCCATACAATACCTAGCGGTTATTTTAAAGTCGTGATTACAGATGTGAACGGCTGGGTAGAAGCATCCGCGTTTATCATGGAACAAAATGCAGCGCGCTCTGATGATTTTTGCGACGCTGAAGTGACTATCAATTCTGTCGAATCCCGTTCAGGATTGAATATCATGCCCTCCTTACCTTCCTATAAAGAAAGTGCAGTAGAAGGCCAATTGGGAGGCTTAACCAGCGCCCTTGGCTGCAATTAAACGAGTCGGTCTAACACGTGTTAGACCGCTTCAGCCTTAGCACTTTCGCTCACTATCGGCACTACGTTTCAGGCTTAACAATTCGTGGTTGGCTAGTGCTCTTTTTGTCAATCGTTCTTTCATTTCTTGGCCCAATAAACTGCATAAACTTTCAACAATTTTATCAGTATCCGTTCAACCTAATATTCACTTCTTCGTTGTAGTTTTGCTCAATTTTCATGTCTTTTAATCCCCAAAGTGAAT
>NZ_JANQVQ010000260.1 GCF_030730205.1 Paraglaciecola sp. | reverse complement strand
TTAACAATAAATTGCTTTTCAATTATTCGGCGATTGCCTTGGCGGTTTCAACAACACTGTTGCCATTGGGCTCTGCCCATGGTGAGGTTGCAGACCAAGAAATCGAAAAAGTGGTAGTAACCGGTACACGAAGAGTTAATGATGTGCAGGAAATTCCTATCAACATTACGGCCTTAAGTACTAAGCAATTAGAGGCCAACCGAGTTGAAGATTTGGTCGATATAGCCAAATGGGTTCCAGGATTGACGGTTATTGATCAAGGCGGGCGCACCAGTAATCAGATTATCGTTCGAGGTTTAAACACTGACTCTTTAGGGCCAACAGGTTCGAACAGTGGTGGTGGAACAGTCGCGACCTACTTTGGCGATATCCCGTTGTATCTGGACCTTAAGTTAACCGACATCGAACGAGTTGAAGTATTAATTGGTCCACAGGGCACATTATACGGTGCGGGAACCTTAGGTGGGGCCATTCGCTACATTCCCAAAAAAGCTGAAATGGATATTTCTTCAGCTAAAATTTATGGTGATCTATACAGCGTTAACGAAAGTGACAGTTTGGGCTCAACATCAGGCATTATATTCAATACACCAATTATCAAAGATACCTTGGCCATCAGAGGTAGCTTTCAACATTACTACGATCCAGGTTTTATTGATTACGCATATGTAGTCAAGGAAATTGGCGTATCTAATCCACAACCAACTAATGCTGATTATGATAACAACTTAAAACGTATAAAAGACGCTAACGGTGAGAAAACCGATACCGCTCGACTTTCACTTAGGTGGACGCCTACTGATGACTTCGAAGCTAACCTGACTTATTACTATCAAGATCAAAAGGTAGAAGGTCGTTCATTGGTTCACCAAGAATCGTTTGGTTCAGGTCCTTATGATTCCGCACTACGAGTGTTAGAACCTAACCATATTAAAAATGAGTTATATGCCCTTGAGATGTCTTACGACCTTGGATTTGCCGAATTAGTATCCGCAACTGGATACTCAAATTACGACGAACAAGGTCAGCGTGATCAGACTGACTTACTACTGGATTTTGAATATGGTTACGAGTCATTCCCATCATTTACGGCTTTTACCCGTGAAATACAGGAAGACGAGACCTTTACACAGGAAGTGCGTTTAGTTTCTAAGTCACAGGGGCCGCTGTCTTGGATAGTGGGTGCTTTTTATAATAAGTTTGATTCCTTTGCTACCAGTGAAGAATTTACCCCAGGAATACCTGAGTTTTATGGAGTTGAGCGCCCTGATAACTTGGAATACTATTCGTTAGGTGATGTTTCACAGAAAGAATCTGCAATTTTCGGTGAGCTTGGTTATGAAGTGACTGAAAACTTAAATATAACTTTGGGAGCTAGATTTTATAAGTACGAAACTGAAGTAACTCAAGGATTTGATTTACCTTTGTTAAATACACTATATGGCGCGCCCTCTGACCAAATAGCACCAGATTTACAAACCAATACTGCGGATGATAATGGCAGCCTTTTTAAGCTAAATGTGGGCTATAACATGAGCGAAGATGCGCTGATTTTTTTCACTGTTAGTGAAGGTTATCGTATCGGCGGTGTTAACTCTGTTCCTCCTTGTACTGAAGAAGATCTAAATGGCCAGGGTCAAGCCTTGTGTGCCTTACCAGATGAGGTGCTAATTTTACCCGACCTTACTACCAACTATGAAATTGGAATACACAGTACTTGGTTGAAAAACACCCTAATTTTGAATGGCTCATTATTCTATATTGATTGGGAAGATATTCAGATTTCAGATGTGACGGCAAACGGTGGCCTACCTATCACGGTTAATGGCAGCAAAGCGCGTTCGCAAGGTGTTGAGTTGTCAATGCGAGCTTTGTTAGGTGAAGGTTGGTCAGCACAGGGAACATATGCATACACAGACGCGCAATTAGCAGCAGATGCTGCAGAGTTTGTGGATGGTGATGACGCTTTTGATGGCGACAGACTCCCTGGCTCTCCTAAGCATTCATTGTCATTAGGACTTAACTATGAAACTGAAATTTTTAATGGTATGCCTTTATCGATAAACTATGGTCTGGTTTACACAGGTGACGTGATTACTCGCGTTGGATTGCGTGATTTTGGTGAAACGTTACCAGCTTATACCTTACATAACTTATCGATGACATTGAATGGAGAACAGTGGGATTTGACGCTATATGCTAAGAACTTGTTTGATAAATATGCTGTGACATCAACCCGTGCTGGACGCGAAGATATTAGAGAAGTAAATGGTTTTGATCTTCGTTCTTATGGACGTTTCATTACTCATCCTAGAACAGTAGGCGTGCAGTTCTCCTACTATTTCGGAGACTAAATTAACGTGGTTTACAGGGAGAGCTTAGCTCTCCCTTTTACTTTGGAGAATGATTTAGTGTGGTTTTAAAGGAGATGTTTAGAGTCGAGATAGTCTCTGAGTTCATCTAGTTTGTTACCATAGCGTTTCCACCTATCTATTGAATCTGTATTCATTGGTTTTCTTACCTGCACTGAGCTAGCTGTAGACACGGCTTGTTCATTGTCTTGAAAATTTAGACAGGCTGGTTGCCACGATAGTTCACAGTAATCTAAGATCCTACGTATTTGCTCCTCTGGTTTTTCTACTAAGTCCTCATAGACCACTTCCAATAACTGTTCTTTAAACAAAGATTTCCAGTAGTCCATAAGCTCAGAAAAAAGGCCAAAGTAACGGGCTGTATCCATCAGATCATACGAATAATTGTAGTAAGAAAAGTTTACCGCAAATAATGTACGAAAATTGCTCAGACAAGTATCCATAGCATTTCTGCGCATAATGATGATTTTTGCTTGGGGAAATGCTTTTTTAATAAAGCCAATATATAAAAAATTGAGTGGCATTTTGTCGATAAAATACGGGCTTTGTTCGCTTAAAGGCTTTGTACTCTCGAGATAGCGTTGTGCTAATTGCTGAAAGTCTATCTTTTTAGCAGCCAAAATTGTTTCTTCGTCCAATACTTGCCTAGAGCGAGTTAACGTTAATTTTTTTAGTTCAACACCGAAATTTTGTAATTCTCCAGCGGAAATTACATCACTATGACTGGAGATAATTCTATCTACTAATGTGGTGCCTGAGCGCGGCATTCCAACTATAAATATCGGTTTTTTTGAGGAACTGCCTGTTAATTGAGTTAAGTTTGGCCAAGATTCAAAACACGATTTCAAGGTTGAAAATAAACGTTGGTCAGTATCTATTGAATATTTAAGTTGTTGTTTTTTAGCGGCATTACATTGCTGTAGAGTCTCAAGTGCTGGTATGTACTGCCCTAAACACTCCCATTCTTTTGCTAATGCATGGCATATATGCAATTGAGCATTAACATTATTTTGGCAACGCTTTTTGAGTGCAAGCAAACGCTCGATATGATTATTTTCCTTTGTAACTTGCATGAGTTCTGCGAGCGCTGAATGGGCTTGAAAATAGTCCGCTTGTAAGCTGATTGCTTTTTCATATGAAGCTTCAGCTTGTTGAAAATCCCCCAAAAATTTCTGTGATGCCGCAAGATTATAGTAAAAGCTTGCATTATCAGGTCTGATTGAAATAGCTTTTTTGAACAAAGTTATCGCCAATTTGTGGTCGCCTAAACGGCTTGCCACTACACCTAATGTATCGTTTACTAACGCATCACCAGAAGATATTTGTATAGCACGCGTCATCGCAGAATGGGCCTCTTGAGAGCGATTGACGGATGACTGGCACTTTGCCAAAAAACAAAAGTATTCTGCGTTGTTATTATTCAGTTTAGTGGCTAGGTCGATTAAACCAATAGCTTTAGTCATTTGGCCCAAATTGGCTGCAATTATACCTAATAAAAAGTGACAGTCAGCATGTCTCGGCGCCAACTTTAAAATCGCTAAACATGTCTCGTGAGCTTGTTTAAACTGCCCCTGGTTTATCAATTTTTGCGCATTTACGTGCAGCTTATTTAATTCTAGTGATGTCAATATTAGCCTCGTGAAAGCATATAAAAGTTAATTACTCTTACCGTAATATTTGAATTTTTCTGCTGAATAGCCAATTTCAATAGGAATACGATTTGGTCATTAGTAGCCATTTTGCTGCTCAACCGAAAGGAGAAGTCTAAATGATTAAGTTTGCTAGGCACCATTGTATTAAAAACAAGATGAGTTTAAACACAAATATTGCTTAGTAAGGCAGGAAGAGGCAAACTTGCCACTGGTCAAACCAGGTGGCAATTTAATGAATATAAGAAACCCGTTGCGCGCGTTTGTGAATAAAGTAAATCAGTACCCGCGCTGGCTAAGCGCTTTTTTGATGACGAAAGTTTTTCGCTATAAAGTAAAACTTGCAGGGACTACTGGTATCGAAGTGATTTACACCGACGGAAAAACAGCAACTTATCGACAAAAAAATTATCGAAAGGCGCAAAACCACATAGGCAGTGTGCATGCTGCAGCTATGGCCTTGTTGGCTGAGTCGTGTACGGGTTTTATTGTCGGCATCAATTTACCGGGTGATAAATTGCCGCTAATTAAAAGCATGAATTTGAATTATGTTAAAAGAGCCACAGGCGATATGACTGCGGTAGCCACCTTAACGGATGAGCAAATTCAATTGATGCAAACTACTGAAAAAGGCGAAATCAATGTTCAGGTAGTGGTCACCGATGCAACAGGCATCGAGCCTTTACTATGTGAAATGATCTGGGCATGGGTACCTAAAAAAGCAAGAAGACCAAGTGAGTAAGCGGCATGTCACTCCCTATTGTTGAAGGAAATGTGTAGTTAACTGGCTTTACTTACTGCGGTAGCTTGCTTGGGAAACGCTAACAAGGCTAGCTCGGCAACCTCACGTAATCGTTGCGCACAAGAGCCGTTAGTTGCTTGAATAGTCATACCTTGCATCACGGTGCCTAAATAGCGGGAAAGCGCTGCTGGGTCTGCATCATAAGGCAGATCACCGGCTCTCTGTGCTTTTACAAACCGTGCGGTAATTTTGGCTTCACTGTCTAGGCGTTTTGCAATCAAGGCTTCTTTGATTGACTCAGCTGCCTCACTACAAGACAAGGCTCCTTGCACAATAACACACCCTTGTGGGTGGCTGTCATCGGCTAAACTGTCAGCCGCGCTGAGTAACATATATTCGGCCACTTCGTAAGCGGTGGGTTTTTCTAAGGCAGGTAAGAAAAACGAGCAGGGACGATTTTCGTAAAACTCTATCGCTTTTAAAAAAAGTTGTTCCTTATTACCATAAGTCGCATACAAGCTAGGTTTGTTAATCCCCATCGCTTCCGTTAAATCAGATAAAGAAGTACCGTCATAGCCTTTGCGCCAAAACACATTTAGTGCCTTTTCTAAGGCTACCTCACTGTCGAAGGCCTTGGGTCTTCCTACCGAATTCGCACACGAACTTGCCATGCTCCGCTTACCTCACTTGTTTTTGTTAACGCATTGTAAATATAGCTTCAGTACTTGTCTAGTAAGACTATTATACTGATTAGTACAATAATTGGTCTATCAAATAGGTCATAAGTTCAATTCGATTTCTACTCGCTTCTGACCGCTTTATTTCACATCTACCATAGGAATAGATTTATTTACCAGTCAGTACAAAATTAAGTTGACTGTTTTGCGTTTCGATATATATTGTACCGCATGGTACATAAGTTGTGCTACTAAAGTTTTAATCAAATATAAAAGTGCGGATAGCGGAGAAAAAGACAATGAGGATTACACAAATATTCAAGGCACTCGCTTTAGGGGCTGTTGCGTCAGTAGTCTTAATGGCGTGTGACGAAGACCAACGTCAGGCACAAAGTCAAGGGCAAGGTCTTCCTCAGGTTACTGTTGCTAAGGTGATAAATGAACGGATTACTGAGTGGGATGAATTTACTGGGCGCTTGCAGGCTCCACAGACCGTGGAACTGATCCCAAGGGTCTCGGGCTATATTGATTCTGTGGTATTTAACGAAGGGGCCTTAGTTAAAGCAGGGCAATTGCTGTTTATTATTGATGATCGCGCTTTTAAAGCCGAGGTTGCACGTTTAAAAGCGGAATTAAGCAGTGCGACAACCGCCGCAGAATTGGCCAAGTCTAATTTTATTCGTGGCCAGCAGTTGTCAGCTCAAAAAGCCATGTCGGCGGAGCTATTAGACAGTCGCCGCGCGGCACAACAACAGGCACAAGCTACAGTAGCCTCGGTACAAGCGGCGTTAACTCGCGCCGAACTAGACTTGTCTTACAGCAAAATCACCGCACCAATCAGTGGTCGGGTCTCTTATGCAAATATCACAGCGGGCAATTTTGTCACTGCAGGAGTGAGTCAGTTAACGCATATTGTGTCTACTGAGCACATGCACGCTTATTTTGACATTGATGAACAAACGTATTTGAAATACGCCCAACTGACCAATAGCGGACAGCGTGCTGATGCGCGGGACGAAAAAGCGAATCCCGTTTATATGGCACTCGCTAACGAAACAGATTATAGCCACATTGGCCAAGTAGATTTTGTCGATAACCGAGTGAATCAACAAACGGGCACTATTCGAGTCAGAGCGAGCTTTCCTAATACAGACCACCAATTAATTCCGGGTTTGTTTGCTCATTTAAAACTGGTTGGTAGTAAGTCTTACCACGGTATTTTGATTGATGAAAAAGCCATAGGAACTGATTTAAACAACAAGTTTGTACTTGTGCTGAATGAAAATACCTTGGAATACCGTCCCGTTACCCTTGGCGACAAGCTTAATGGATTGCGTATCGTAACGGGTGGGCTGTCTGCAGATGATAAAATTGTAGTCAATGGCCTGCAACGAGTTCGTCCTAATATGCAAATTGAACCCAAACTGGTTGAGATGAGCAACCCCGAAATCTTAAACGACATTCGTAATGCACAACTGCTGCTAGACCAAACTCAAACCGAGCTTGCGGCTAACGCAGATGATTCAGTGACACGAAGCTAATAGGAAAACCCATGTTATCTCAATTTTTTATAAGGCGGCCAATCTTTGCGGCTGTCCTCTCCTTGCTGTTTTTTATTGCAGGTGCTATTGCTGTATGGCAATTACCGATTACTGAATATCCAGAAGTCGTGCCGCCTACGGTGGTGGTAACCGCCAATTATCCCGGCGCTAACCCTAAGGTTATTGCTGAAACAGTTGCTTCGCCCTTAGAGCAAGAAATCAATGGTGTAGAAGACATGCTGTATATGTCGTCTCAAGCGACCTCAGATGGGCGTATGACCTTAACGGTTACCTTTGCCATCGGCACCGATGTCAACCGCGCACAATCTCAGGTGCAAAGTCGGGTCGATCGCGCTAAACCTCGTTTACCACAAGAAGTTCAGCGCTTAGGCGTCGTCACAGAAAAGTCATCACCGGATTTAACTATGGTGGTGCATTTAACCTCTCCCGATGAGCGCTACGACAGGCTATATCTGTCTAATTATGCTGCCCTGAATGTCAAAGACGAATTGGCTCGAATCGAAGGGGTAGGTGCGGTACGTTTATTTGGTGCCGGCGAATACAGTATGCGTGTGTGGCTCGATCCCAATAAAGTATCAGCATTGGGCCTATCGCCAAGCCAAATTACTGCCGCAATTCGAGAGCAAAATCAACAAGCCGCGGCTGGGAGTTTAGGTGCCCAACCCAGTGGCGAAGCGGATTTTCAATTGCTCATTAATGTGAAAGGGCGACTTAGTCGTGTAGAAGAATTTGAAAATATCATCATTAAAGTGGGAGAGCGCGGCGAAGTCACTCGTTTAAAAGATGTTGCTCGTGTTGAATTAGGCGCATCAACATACGCCTTACGTTCCATGTTAGATAACAAATACGCCGTGGCTTTACCGGTTTTTCAAGCGTCTGGCTCAAACGCCATTCAAATATCTGACGATGTCAGAGCTAAAATGGCTGAACTTGCCACCTCTTTTCCTGATGGCTTAGCGTATGACATCGTTTACGACCCTACCGTATTTGTACGCGGCTCTATTGATGCGGTGATTAAAACCTTATTTGAAGCTATTTTGCTGGTGGTATTGGTTGTTGTGCTGTTTTTACAAACCTGGCGCGCTTCGATAATTCCATTAGTGGCGGTACCTGTTTCATTGGTAGGCACTTTTGCGTTTATGCATTTACTCGGTTTTTCCTTGAACGCACTATCACTTTTTGGTTTGGTTTTGGCCATTGGCATTGTTGTGGATGATGCCATCGTGGTGGTTGAAAATGTTGAACGTAACATTGCTGATGGTTTGAGCCCTGTTGCGGCAACACAAAAAGCCATGAAAGAAGTTACCGGTCCAATCGTAGCAACTACATTGGTGCTGGCTGCTGTGTTTATACCTACGGCTTTTATGTCGGGTTTAACCGGTCAATTCTATAAACAATTCGCTTTAACAATCACTATCTCTACGTTTATCTCAGCCTTAAACTCTCTTACGCTGAGTCCTGCTTTGTCAGCGTTGTTATTGAAAGGCCATGACGAGAAGAAAGATCGATTGACCCGCATTATGGATACCCTGTTTGGTCGTTGGGTGTTCGCTCCCTTTAATCGCTTCTTTACTCGCTTATCTGATGGTTACGGCTGGTTAGTGCGTAAAATTATTCGGTTTGGTGCAATTGTTGGCTTAGTCTATGTGGCATTATTGGCCCTAACAGGGCTGCAATTTGCAACAACACCCACCGGTTATGTGCCTGGTCAGGACAAGCAATACCTTGTTGCTTTTGCCCAATTGCCTGATGCTTCTTCATTAGAACGTACTGAAGCGGTTATCAAGCAAATGTCTGATATCGCCTTAGCTCAGCCCGGTGTCGCGCACTCGGTCGCTTTTCCTGGTTTGAGTATCAATGGATTTACCAATAGCCCCAACAGCGGCATAGTATTTACCCCCTTAGATGACTTTAGCGCTAGACAAGATCCGTCGCTATCAGCCACTGCGATTGCGGCGTCCTTGAATCAAAAATTTGCTGCTATCGAAGGCGCTTTCATTGCTATTTTTCCACCACCGCCGGTACAAGGATTGGGCACCATAGGTGGCTTTAGATTGCAAATTCAAGATCGGGCAAACTACGGTTATGAAGAGCTTTACCAGGTCACCATGCAAGTCATGCAAAAAGCGTGGGCAAACCCTGCATTAGCCGGTGTTTTTTCAAGCTATCAAGTCAACGTTCCGCAGTTGGATCTGGATATTGATCGGACCAAAGCCAAACAACAGTCAGTATCGCTAGACGAGGTTTTTCAGACATTACAAGCCTATATGGGCTCCGTGTATGTAAACGATTTTAATCAGTTTGGTCGTACCTATCAGGTGAACATGCAAGCCGATGAGCAATTTAGGCAAAGCGCAGAGCAAATCAGCCAGTTGAAAGTGCGTAGCCTTGAGGGGAAAATGATCCCACTTGGCTCTTTTATCAACGTGACTGATAGCGCAGGGCCCGATCGAGTGATGCATTATAACGGGTTTACCACCGCAGAGCTCAATGGTGGTCCCGCTCCGGGTTTTAGTAGTGGCGAAGCCCAGGCTGCGATTGAACAAATATTGGCTGAAACCCTACCCAATGGCATGACTTACGAGTGGACAGAGTTAACCTATCAGCAGATTTTAGCGGGTAATGCGGGCATGTTTATTTATCCCTTGGTTATCTTATTAGTATTTATGGTGCTCGCCGCCCAATACGAAAGCTTGAGCCTCCCGCTGGCAATCATTTTGATCATTCCTATGACCTTGTTGTCGGCCCTCAGTGGCGTACTGATTTACGGTGGCGACAATAATATTTTTACGCAAATAGGGCTTATTGTACTGGTGGGGCTCGCTACCAAAAATGCCATATTAATCGTGGAGTTTGCCAAAGAACTGCAGGATCACGGTATGCACGCCAAGCAAGCTATTTTAGAAGCAGGGCGTTTACGTTTACGCCCAATTTTAATGACTTCTATTGCCTTTATTATGGGGGTTGTCCCCATGGTTTTCTCAAGTGGGGCAGGAGCTGAGATGCGTCAAGCCATGGGCGTTGCGGTGTTTTCAGGCATGATTGGCGTTACATTGTTTGGACTTGTGTTAACCCCATTGTTTTATTATGTGTTGGCCAAGCGAGGGTCTCACTCCTCAACAACCAATTCGCCTACTCAGGAGGGTAATCATGTTTAAGGCCTATCGATTAAGCCTCGTAAGTTTAGCGATGGTTACCCTGCTAGGTTGTACAGTGGGTCCTGAGTACATAGCGCCTCAGCAAGTGGCAAATATCGAATTAGACGCGCCCTATCAGCAAGCTGCACAAGCCACTACGTGGTGGCAAGCCTTTGACGATACTGAGTTAAACCGCTTAGTGGCATTGGCTCTCGAGCAAAATCGCAGTTTGCTCAAGGCGAGTGCGAATGTGTACAAAGCACGTGCTCTATTTAACGATGCGCAAAATAAAAGTTTACCGGTCGTCGGAGCAGAAGCGTCTTATCAAACCAGTAAAAATGCTACGGTGTCCACTTTCGATGATAATACCATCAGCCGAAGTTGGGCCTTAGGTGGCAAAGTATCTTGGGATGTGGATTTATTTGGAAAAATTGAGCGCGCCACTCAAGCTGCTGCTGCAGAAGCAGACAATGCCGCCCTGTTATGGCACGACGCGCAAGTTGATATTATTAGTCAAGTCGCCTTGTCTTATGGTGAATACCGCAGTGCACAGAAACGCCTGTTGATTGCACAGCAAAACCTTGAAAACTTGCAGCAAACCCGGAATATCCTCAATGTAAGATTAAAGGCTGGTACGGCCTCAAACTTTGATTTAGCGCGTTTTGATAGCCAGTATTATGAAGTTAAAGGCACGGTGCCTCAGTTTCGCCAGGCTCTACGTGAGGCAGAAGCAACCTTGTCTGCTCTATTGGGGTATGGTCCTGGTCAGTTACACTTAAGTGAACAAACAGCCTTGCCTGAACTCAGTCAACCTGTTGCTGTTGATAGCAGTCAGCATTATCTGCGCTATCGAGCTGATGTGGCAAGCGCAGAGCGAACATTGGCTGCACAAACCGCCAATATCGGAGTTGTGACGGCTGACTTGTATCCTAATTTATCGTTTTCAGGTTTCTTAGGATTCATATCAAGTCCAAATTTAGCCCTCAATAGCGGCTCAAAAGCCTGGTCTTTTGCGCCAACTGTGTCGTGGGTTGGCTCTGATATAGGCTCTGTTAAGGCGCAAATTAAAGCGGCAAATGCCAGCACTCAAATGGCCTTGGCTGATTTCGAGCAAGCGGTTCTTCAAGCGGTGAACGAAATACAGCTTTCTGTTGATACGTATAATTTGAGCCGCGAAAAGCAGTTATTCACCAATCAGCAACATAAATCCAGCATGCAAGCGATGATCATTGCACGGGTTCGTTATGAAGCAGGCAATGGGGAATTTTACGAGTTGCTGGATGCTGAACGCGAATGGTTGCGCAGTCGCGATCAACAAGCACAAATTCAACTGCAAAGTTTTGCGAGTTTAGTGGCAATTTATCGCGTTTTCGGTGGTGGTTTATTGCTGGATTCGCCTAAGGTGTGAGTCTTAGGTGCGTTATTTTAAAAAAATACTTTTTTATGACTAAATAAACTGAATTAAACGTTGACAGAATCTCGTTTTAAATTATAAAGCAAACCAAAGATCAATGATCTTCAACCTTGTGTTTTTAACTTTATTTTGTGGGTGTTGTGATGACAAAACTTACTAGAGAAACTTTGCTTACTCGTGCTTTCAGTGACGCTAAAAATTATCCATACGGTTTTTCTCGTTCTGGTGATTTTTCAATCAGTGAAAGTAAAGCGTTAAGCCAATACGGCTGCCTGATAGCAGCCTTGGCTGACGGTCAAATCGCTCCTTCTACAACAGAAGATGAAGGGTTTGTAGCCGCGATCCACGGTCAAAAAGCGCCTGAAACCTTGGCTGAAAAAGCATGGGTGAAATATCAGAAGCGGATAAACCGTCCCAAGATGGGTAGTATTTATGGTTCTCATCGCACCTCCTTAGGTGATGATGAAGATTCGGTAGTTGAAGACAGTGATTTAGAAATCGAAATGGATGACTAAGTCTGGTTTAGCAAAACCTGTTATTTCATCCTATTTGTTGATTGAATTGCCTTCTTTTTAGAATATATATCCTAATATATTGCTATATTGGGATATATATCTCACTTTTCGCCTTTTTACTGTTTTATCTTCCTCCTCACTCAAGTATAGTTTTCCCTCGTTGAGTTAGATTGTTATTAGTTTTTAAATTCGGGAGAGTTTCTGATGGAAATGATGTCAGGCGCCGCCATGGTTGTGCGGACGCTAAAAGATATAGGAGTTAAACATGTTTTCGGTTACCCAGGTGGTGCCGTATTAGATATCTATGATGCCTTATATGCTCAAACAGATGTCGAACATGTACTCGTCCGTCATGAACAAGCTGCGGCACATATGGCTGATGGCTATGCACGTTCAACCGGTCAGGTTGGTACGGTCTTAGTTACTTCAGGCCCAGGCGCAACAAACACTTTGACGGGCATTGCAACCGCGTACATGGATTCCATTCCTATGGTTATTCTGTCGGGGCAAGTACCTTCAATGCATATTGGTGAAGATGCGTTCCAAGAGACCGACATGGTGGGATGCTCGCGCCCCATTGTGAAACACAGTTTTTTAGTTAAGCGCGCAGTGGATATTCCAGAAGCAATTGCTAAGGCCTATTACATCGCGAGCACGGGACGTCCCGGTCCTGTGGTAGTCGACTTACCCAAAGATATTGTTAACGTTCAAGATTCACATCCTTACGTGTTTCCTACTGATGTGACGATGCGTTCGTATAACCCAACGCTTAAAGGGCATAACAAACAAATTAAGAAAGCCGTGAGTACTTTGCTTGAAGCGAAGCGCCCGGTCATCTATGTAGGTGGCGGTACGATCATTGCTGAAGCCTGTGATCTTGTGACTAAAATCGCTGAAAAGCTACAGGCACCTGTAACCTCTACGTTGATGGGCCTAGGAGCCTTCTCCAGTGTTCACGAGCAATTTGTTGGTATGCTTGGTATGCACGGACGCTTAGAAGCGAACAAGGTCATGCACAACGCCGATTGTATTCTTGCCCTAGGTGCACGTTTTGATGACCGTGTGACCAACAATGTCGAAAAATTCTGTCCATATGCCACCATCATTCATGTAGACATTGATCCTGCTTCTATTTCGAAAACGGTAGCGGTGCATATTCCCGTGGTCGGCAGTGTCGACAAAGTCGCAGAACAATTACTTGAAAATATGGGTAAAGTCGACAGCAAAGCACAAAAAGCTAAGTTAGCTGATTGGTGGGAACAAATTGAACAATGGCGCAGCCGTGAATGTTTGGCCTATAAAAAAGATGACAAACTGATCAAACCGCAAGAAGTAATTGAAGCGTTGTACAAACATACCAATGGCGATGCTTATGTCAGCTCTGATGTGGGTCAACACCAAATGTTTGCAGCCTTGTATTATCCTTTTGCTAAACCTCGTCGCTGGATAAATTCAGGCGGTCTGGGCACCATGGGATTCGGTTTACCTGCTGCTATGGGCGTGCAAATGGCGCATCCAGAATCTACCTCTGTGGTAGTGACTGGTGATGGCAGTATTCAAATGAATATTCAAGAATTAGCCACGTGTTTGCAATACAACTTGCCTATCAAAATTATTTCTTTGAATAACCGTGCACTCGGTATGGTTAGACAATGGCAAGATATGATCTACAAAGGTCGGCATTCTCATTCTTACATGGACTCGATGCCTGACTTTATTAAGTTAGCTGAGGCCTATGGTCATGTCGGAATTCGGGTCACTGATCCGGCTGACTTAGATGATGCCATGGCACGTTGTTTTGCCATGAAAGATCGTTTGGTATTTATGGATATCGAAGTGGATCAAAACGAACACGTTTACCCCATGCAAATTAAATATGGTGCAATGGATGATATGAGACTTAGCAAAACGGAGCGTACCTAATGAAACGTATTTTATCAGTTTTGATGGAGAATGCTCCCGGGGCTTTATCACGTATCGTTGGGGTATTCTCGCAGCGTGGCTATAACGTTGACTCTTTGTGCGTCGCGCCAACCGATGATAAAAGTTTGTCACGATTGACGATTACCACACAGGCCGACGATAAAGTGATTGAGCAAATTACCAAACAAGTTAACAAGCTCATCGATGTACTCAAAGTGGTTGAATTAACAGATGGTACCCATGTTGAACGTGAATTAATGTTGATCAAAGTGGCAACTCGTAGTGAGGTTGTGCGCTCTGAAATACATCGTAATGTGGATATTTTTCGCGCTCAGATCGTTGATGTAGATAGCAATAATTACACCATTCAAGTGACGGGAACGAGTGATAAGCTTGACGCTTTTGCCCATACTTTAGGTCAAAGCACTGAAATTATCGAAGCGTCCCGTACCGGTATTTGTGGCTTAGCTCGCGGTGACAAGGCCTTGCGTCCTTAAATTGGAAGCTAAAGCACCAAACTAAAAAGGCGCCAAAGTTGGCGCCTTTTTGCTATGGTATTTTTACGACCACACAAGCTCTCTAAAGTGCTTGCGGCACATTGATTCATAGCGGTCATTTCCACCCACTTCAACTTGTTCGCCTTCTTTGGCGGCTTGGCCATTTTCATCAATACGCACCACAAAATTGGCTTTTCGTCCGCAGTGGCAAACTGTTTTAAGCTCAATTAACTTATCTGCCCAGGCTAACAGATAACGGCTACCTTCAAATGTTTCACCTAAAAAGTCAGTGCGAAGGCCATAGGCAAGCACCGGAATATCCAGCTCGTCAACCACGGCAATCAACTGCTGAACTTGTTGTTTATTAAGAAATTGCGCTTCGTCGATAAATAGACAATGAATGGGATTTTGATTGTGTAGTTGTTGTATTTCATCCCACAGTTGGGTCTGCGAGTTAAACAAATGGGCGGTGGCTTTTAAACCAATACGTGAGGCCACTTGACCTTCACCAAAGCGGTTATCAAGGGCTGCCGTATAAATTTCAGCGTTCATACCTCTTTCGGCATAGTTATAGGCAGATTGCAGCAGTGATGTCGATTTGCCCGCATTCATTGCTGAATAATAAAAGTAGAGTTGTGCCATAAGGTATCCAAAGTGTAAACGTTAGCCTGCTAGCAGGTTTGGTAATCAGTCTAAGCGGGATTGTTTTATTAGTTTAAAAAGCTCGAAATGGGGTTTTGCCACACAATTAAATCTTCATTTTTCATGGGCTTGGCAAAATAGTAACCTTGTAAAAAGTCAACGCCCATGGCCGCAAGTGCGATGGCTTGCTCTTTGGTTTCAACACCTTCGGCGACGGTAAGGCAGTTTAGCTCGCGAGCAATAAATAAGGTTGCGCGAATAATCGCATCGCCTTTACCTTCGATATTATCTACAAAAGCTTTATCAATTTTGACGTAGTTAACAGGCAACGTTTGTAACTGTGACAACGACGAATAACCTGTACCAAAGTCATCGATAGAAACATGAATATTGCGCGATTGAATCTGTTCTAACTGCGTGCGTATTTTCTTTTCGTTATCAACAAAAGTTGACTCTGTGATTTCTAAATGTAAACGTTCGGGCGGCAGACCACTACTGCGTAGAATATTATCTAACAAGCGGATAAAACCATCATCCATCAGTTGTATCACTGATACATTTACCGATACTGCAGCGGTTTGGTTAAACTGCCAGTGTTTAGCATCCATACAGGCTCTATTCAATACCCAAGCACCTATCTCTTTTATTAAGCCAGATTTTTCAGCTAAAGGAATAAAAATATCAGGGCCAATAAATTTGCCATTGAAATTCCAGCGTAAGAGCGCTTCAAATGACCATGAGGTATTTTCTTTGGCACACTGAATAGGTTGGTAACACAAGTACAATTCTTTTTTCTCTAAGGCGTGTTGTAGGCCTTCAAGGATCAGTTGCGAGGCTTCAATTTTACCTTTTAATTCGGTCGAAAAAACGCGCGGTTTACGCTGCCCAGATTGCTTTTGTTCACACATGGTCAGGTCGGCTAATTGGATTAAATCTTCCGCACTTAAACTATGCACTGGCGCAAGAGCAATTCCGATTGATGCGGTAAGATAGAGCTCACTACCGCTGACAATGATAGGTTGAGCGATACTGGTCATCATGGCGCTCGCAATAGACATGGCAGTGCCTTGGTCACTGTAGGGTAGGGCGACTAAAAATTCGTCGCCGCCCCAACGTCCTGTGCGCTCTCGATCAGAAAAAGCCGACAGACGATTGGCTACTTCTATAAGCGTGTGGTCTCCGACCCGATGCCCCATGGTGTCGTTAATCTTTTTAAAGCCATCTAAGTCAATGAATAACAGCGCGACGGGATTGCCGCTGGCAACGGCTTTTTCGATTAAATTATCCAGTTGCAATGTGAACGCTTTGCGGTTTTTTAGGCCGGTTAAGCTGTCTAAATTGCTCAGTTGGAATATCTTTTCGGTACGTTTTTGCACTTCCAATTCTAAGTTGTGATTGATTTCGTTAAGCTGCTTCGTTGCCTGCTTTAACTCAGTATTCACATTAGAAAATTGATTGCCTTTACTGGTGACTTCGTCACGAAGTGCTAAATTTTGATTTTTAGTGCGTATGGCCTCGCGCGTAAAACGCGCCGTTTTTAAACCGGTGATTGACATAATTACGCAAAAAACCAGCCCCAAAAAACCGAGTAGATTTCGATATTCCTCGTCGTCTAACACGCCTATGATGGAAAAGGGCAAAAGTAAAATAACCGAATAAACAAGTGCTAAATAACGGCCTCCTGCCAGCACTGAAGAGCCGCCCCCGGCCATAGCTGCAATGATGATAACAGTGGTTGAAAATTCAATGACGTCCATTTGCTGGTTAAACAGAATGACATAGCTACACCAGCCTAATGCGGTCAGCACACAACCGATAGAAAACCGCCAAATACCTGCAAGGCCATCCACCTCTGGTGCTTTTTCACACTGGCGATACCATAAAAATATGTCAAAAGAGCGCACTAAAATGATAAAAAACATCACGGCCCACCAAATGACTTTCTTATCAGCCGACACGTCAGTGATAAAGCCAAAAGCGAGAACCGAAATGGTGAGGATATTAGTCAACATACCCGAGATGCCATTGCTGTATAACAGCTTGGCTGAATCTATGTAGAGTAATTGATTGAGATTATGTTCGGTTTTGATCTCTCACTACCTTAACTTAACAGGGTCTACAACATTATGAGATGGCGGAGGGTGTAACTTTTAGCTCCGTTGTGACTCAAATTGTAACCAAATTTATCAATTAAGCTAGCAGTTTTAGTTAAGCAGTCCACGTTGGTGGATAGCCTGTTACGCTTAGTATGATATAGCGAAATTGCTGTTAGCCCAAAACTACCTAGCTTTTAACAGGCTTTTACATTGCTTATTAAAGATTGATGTCTGACGCTGGTCTAATCCAACCAATGACGACAAAACTCACCCTGGGCATCATAGCGTTCTGCTTGCGAGACCACATTGAAATGTCTAGGACCATTCGGAGATTTTATGCCTGCAATGTACTGCCAATTGCCTACGTTGCTGGCGAAATCAAAATCGATAAGCTGTTGTTCAAACCAAGCAGCGCCAAAACGCCAATCAATATTGAGCTCATTAATTAAATAGGAAGCCACATTTTGCCTTCCTCGGTTGCTCATAAAACCAGTCAGTAACAACTCACGCATGTTTGCGTCAATAAAGCGATTACCTGTTCGGCCGATGCACCAACTGTTGAATGTCTGCTGTTGATGAGGCTGTAGGGGCTGCGCTGACGTTTCAGCAACGCCCAAGTTTGTTTCGTCACGCTGTGCGGTAAAGGCAAAATAATCGCGCCACAACAATTCAAAAATCAACCAGTACGTGGAGTCATTTGCGCCGTGCTGGTCTTCGAACAGTTTAACCTGAGTATAAATGTATTTTGCTGATAAACAGCCTGTCGCCAACCAAGGTGAAAACTTGCTTGAGTAGTCTTCGCCGAGCAACTGATTACGAGTTTGTTTATACGAGCAAATGGCTTTGGTCTGCCAGATGTAATGTTCGAGTCGCTTTTTTGCTTGCGATTCGCCACCGATAAAATTTATCGCCGGCCTTACTTCAGATGAATACGCTTCTGGCAATGGACTGCTCTGTAACGTGTTAAGTGTCATGTGAGGTTTTGGCGGTAATATTAACGGGTTACTCAGGGGGCTAATGTGTGGCCAGTGTTTTTCTACTTTGTTTCTAAAGTGGGTAAATACCTTGGGTAGTGCAGCAAGAGCAAAAGGCAAATCGCTTGGGGCGAGTAGGGTACTGCCGGGCAATAATTGACAAGGTATTTGAGCGGACAGTCTATTTAACTGCTGATATTCTCTGCTGTCGCTGGGCGTTTGCGCATAAAGATACAGCTCAGGGAGCTGTTGCTGAATCTGCGTGATAACCGAGCACAGTTCGCCTTTTACGATATAAAGGGTCTGCCCTAAAGTCTGTAAAGTGGCTTGCAGGTCTTGCAAACTTTGCCACAAAAACTCGGCTCGAAATGGCCCGCACTGATTCAGTCCAAAAGATGTGTCAAATTGCCAATCATCATAACAATATAGGCAGATTAACGTTTCATGTTTGGCTGCTGCAACAAGAGCTGGATTGTCATGCAGGCGCAAATTATGTTGAAACAGTACAACAGCGCTTGAATTCGTAGTTATCTCAGTGTTCAAAATAAACTCATTTGTTTGTGGTTAATAGCAGGTTTACGTTGAGCCGGTGTCCGCTTTCGAGTTGCCCGACTGGCATGTACTTGAACAACGCGGGCTGTTTCAGTTTTTTCAACGTGATTTTTATAATATTCAAACAAGGTGTTGCGGGCCAAACGAGCCGCCTGCATGGGCTCCAGTTTCGGCACGGGATAGTTAGCGCGCTTTGTTTGCGTGGTCAGCCAAGGTTGATGAATATAGGCATCACTTATTTGCGCCAACTCTGGTACCCAGCGCCGGATAAATTCTCCCTTAGGATCAAAACGTTCACCTTGTTTTACGGGGTTGTAAATACGAAAAGGGTTGATACCCGTAGTACCCGATTGCATCTGGATTTGTGGGTAATGAATGCCTGGCTCATAGTCGGTAAATAATTGAGCAAGATGTTGTGCTGGTTGTTGCCAAGGCAACCAAAGCTGGTAGCTAGAAAATGAAATTAACATGGCGCGCATACGAAAGTTTATCCAGCCATAGTGCTGTAACATTCGCATACACGCATCAACAAAGGGTACCCCAGTCAGCCCTGCTTTGTAGGCATCAAAAGTGGCTTGCTCAAAACTCTCCGACCGTAAACTACGCAAACTACTGTGCAAAGCGTGTTTTTCAAGTTGCGGTTCGGTTTCCATTTTTTGAATAAAATGGCAATGCCAGTGCAGACGTGATTTAAATGCCGTTAACGCACGCTTGTGACTTGTAGTCGGCAATGCAGCAATAGTGGTGTGGATCACTTCACGCAGACTGAGGTTGCCATAAGCCAGATAGCAGCTTAAGCGACTGCTATTTTGTTGGCCCTTTATGGGGCTTGATACTGACATCAGGTAGGCTTTGTGGCGCTCTTCAATAAAACTGTTCAGCACCCGATTTGCAGCCAAACTGCCCGCTCGTTGGGGTTGTATGCAACTTAAGGTGTCGTTACCCGGATAGCGTATTTTTTCCGGTTCGAGCACCATTGTTGGCAGTTCATTTACCGCTAACTCAGTCCTTGAAAACTGAGTCGCTGGCTGGGGCAAAGCACGATGCAAATCAGGCAGAGCTAAGGTAGGCTGCGACATAAATTGCTGCCACAAATTATCCCAGTTATCGCGGTTGAGCTTGCCTCGTTTCACCGCAAATTGTGGCCATTCTTGCCATTTTATCTCCTGTGCGGCGCACCACTGCAAAAATCTTTTGTCTCTGTGATAAGTCCAATCATTGCCCGTTTCTTGGTGGCTGAAAATATGTTTGATGGTAAAGCGCTGGTGGATTTGGCTAAAACAGTGCTCAACCTCTCCTAGCATTATCCATACATCACCACCTAAGCGTTGGGCGTGAGCTTTGAGTTCCAGCAGACTTTGATGCACAAACTGCCACTGTCTGGCGCTGGTGTCAGGCAAGTGCCAATAACTGGATTCGATTACATAAACAATGGCAAAGGGCAGCTCATGCTGCACGGCTTGCCACAAAGGTTGATGGTCAGTGAGCCTCAAATCTCGTTTTAACCACACGACATTAATCACGCTTTGTCCAATTTCTCTATCAAGGTGGCGGCCCATTGCGTGATGGCATGTTGGTCAGCGCTGCTTTTCTTTTGCCACTGTTTCACCATTAGCGCCATTCGCGGATTTTTCGCAAAGCGCTCTTGGTGGCGCTGAATAAAGTCCCAGTACAAAGCGTTAAAAGGACACGCTTTAACACCAGTGACCAACTTGGGGTTATAGCGACAAGAGCTGCAATGATTCCCCATTTTGTTGATGTAATTGGCACTGGCAGCGTAAGGCTTGCTGGCTAGCTTGCCATTGTCTGCATATAACGCCATGCCCAATGTATTAGGAAGTTCAACCCACTCAAAGGCATCGATATAGACTGCTAGGTACCAATCACAGACCTCAGTGACATTCAAACCTGCTATTAATGAAAAATTACCGATGATCATCAGGCGCTGAATATGGTGGGCGTAAGCATCATCTAAGGAGTGGCCAATGGCTTTTTGCATGCAGCGCATGTTGGTTTTGCCATCCCAAAACCAATTGGGTAGCGGGGTTTGTGCGTTTAGGGCATTGTGCTTTTTGTACGACTCTCCTTCATACCAATACAAACCTCGTACATATTCACGCCACCCTAAAATTTGCCTAACAAAACCTTCGACCGCATTCAGCGGTGCGTTCTGTGCTTGATAAGCCTCTATGGCAGCTTCACACACTTCCTGTGGTAGCAGCAGTCCAATATTAATATAGCTGGCGAGTAAACTATGAAAAAGGGTGTTGTTATTGTCTGCTAAGGCGTCTTGAAAACGGCCAAAATCTGCAAGTTTGTGTTTGATAAAATGGCGTAAGGCCGCAAGCGCTTGCTCTCGATTTACTGCAAAATTAAAGTGCACTAGTTTACCGGGAAAGTCAGTAAACTCTTGTTCGACTAAGGTCAACACTTGCTCAGTAATGTCATCTTGCTCATGTTTCAACATGGGCGGTAAAGGGGTGTCAGATTGCCACGCGTTACGGTTTTCTTTATCAAAATTAAATCGACCGCCAATGGGCTTGCCGGTTTCCATTAACAGGCCTGTCTGCTTTCTGGCAAACTGGTAAAAATGCTCCATTCGCGGCTCTTTGCGTTCACTAAACCAATCGTGCATTTGCGCAAGAGTAAAATAAAAGCGATTGTCTGATTTGATGATGACATCAACAGCCAATTCTTGTTGCCAACGTTTCATTTCGTTCAGTACCCTATATTCCCCAGGTTCCGTGCAAATCACTTGTTGGTAGCTGTGTTGACTGAGTTGAGCTCTGAGTACATCAGTAAAACTTTGATGGTGGTCTTTCGTGGCGGTGAAGTCGTAGTAGTCTACATGGAAACCCTCGTCTCGTAGTTGCTTGGCAAAATGGCGCATCGCCGAAAACAGTAAGGCTATTTTCAGTTTGTTATGTTTTACGTAGTGGGTTTCTGTGTAGAGTTCTGCCAGCATGATATGATCGCTGTGCTTATCTAACGCCTGCAAGGCATCCAAAGAAAGACTTAATTGGTCGCCCAATATCAGGCAGAGTTTTGTCATAAGGTGATAACAGTTTTATTTAAATGCATGGGTAATATTCTGCTATCAGGCTGAATTGGATCACCCTGCAGGTAAAAACTTCTGTCATACAAATCGATGTCAGCCTGTGAAAATAACCTTGAGGTTCAATCAATGAAAAACGAAATAGACAGTAAATTTATTCTCAAAGTGTTCGAAACGATTCGTTTAAAAGGTAAAAAGAAAGATGAGGCCTATTTTCTTGAGGGCGTAGAGGCAAGTACTGATTTTGACGGCTACACCTTATTTATGAAAGATGCCTTGGTTGAGTTAAGTTTTGGCTTTCACAACCAGTACCATTTTAATTACGAAAAAGAAGAGCACGCAGAGCAGTTCATTCGCAAGTTACAAGCCATTGCAGCCCTGTAGCCGAATCGCCAAATGTGCGGCTGGTCAGGGTGGTTTTATAAATCCATTAGATTAGAATAGCCAAAATTTTAATTGTGAGGATAAGGTTTGCGAGATAAAAAGGTGAAGGCACCTAAATTTAGTTGGTCTTTTTTATTACCTAATTATTGGTTGACGTGGATAAGTGTTGCACTGCTGTACACCATATCATGGCTACCTTATCGCTTGCAGTTGTGGCTGGGTAAGGGGCTCGGTAAGTTAATAAAATTATTGGCGCCCAAACGTTACCAAATCGCTAAACGAAACCTTGAGCTATGTTTTCCTGACTACACCGACGCGCAACGTGAAGCCCTGTTAGCCGCCAACGTTGATAATGCAGGTATGGCGGTGCTTGAAACCAGCATGGGCTGGTGGTGGCCAACGTGGCGGGTGGCCAGAAAAGCCGAATTTGAAGGTTATGAACATGTTGAGGCCATACTTGCTAAAGGCAAAGGGGCATTGGTGTACGCCATTCATAATATGAATC
Organism: Paraglaciecola sp.; assembly: GCF_030730205.1. GTDB lineage: Bacteria > Pseudomonadota > Gammaproteobacteria > Enterobacterales > Alteromonadaceae > Paraglaciecola. The sequence continues at coordinate 12,389 of NZ_JANQVQ010000260.1, read as the reverse complement.
TTGAGTTTTCTGTGCGTGTTGCGGGTTTAAAAAAACCCTCAGTGGCCTTTTATCGCAAGCACAACAATAAGCTCATGGATTACATGCAATACCATGGGCGTAATCGTTCTAACAAATACATGGTGAATAAAAAAGACGTTCGGGGTTTGATATCTGCCTTAAATGATAAAGAGGTGTGTTTCTATTTGCCCGACCAGGATTATGGACGGAATAAATGTGAATTTACCCCGTTTTTTGCTGTGCCAGAAGTTGCCACTACTACCGGTTCGTTGTTGTTTGCCAAGCAGGCTAATTGTGAAACTCTATTTTTAGCGTCAGTACGCACCAAAACAGGGTACAAAATTAAAATCGTTCCTGGACTTGAGAATTTCCCCAGTGGAGACGATAACTATGATGTAGCCAGAATGAATAAAAAGATTGAAGAAATGATACTGATCGCGCCAGAACAATACCTGTGGATGCATAAACGCTTCAAAACGCGCCCTGATCCAAACGGCCCTTCTTTGTATGGCTAGCGCTAATCAACAAAAAAAGGTTGCGGCCAACAGAAAAAAAATGGCCAAGATGGGCAATTCAGGCTTGGGTGTGCCCAATCATTCTGAATCCGTCTTTTGGGCCAAACATGTGGCTTTAGCGCTATTAATCATTGTTGTCGGTGGTATTGTGATTTTCTTGCAACAACGCAATGAATCCAAACCCACGCCTGAGGGTGAGGTTAAATCAAAGTCTATCTCAGACAATATGAGCAAATTTTATTCTGAATATCGGTTGTCTTCGCGCCATCCTCGAGAAGATGGTTTAGGTGATTTTGTCTTAGAAGTAAAAGAATCTGATGTGCCATTGAACGAACGTCTGCAAAAAATGGAAAGTATTCAAAAGCCGATATCCGGGCGTTGGGTGGGTGAGTATAAACATCGGACCTTTAAGGCCGGTACCACTTTGCGAAGTGCTATTACGAATTACGCGCAAGCAGAAGGTATGCAGGTTATCTGGGAGCTAGATCAAGATTTCATCGTAAAACACCAGTTTCAAATGGAAGACACCATCTTAGGCAGCTTGCAGAGTATATCAAACGCCATTGATTCAAACTTTGATGGCAAGGTAAAAGCCTACGTGTGCCCCAAACAGCGCTCCTTAGTGATTACCCAAAAAAAATCAGAATATCTAAACCAAGAATGCGTTGAAGCTAGAATGTAGGGGGTTAAGACATAATGCGCCGCCAAATTTCGCTTACCTGTGATTTATGTTGCTGTAACTCTGCTGTGTAAGATGCGTAACTTCTATTTTGTAGGCTTAAACGATGATTTTGGTTACGATAGCTTAAATAGGCATTTTTTAATTGTTGAGCATCATCCGAGCTAATCGAGCCCGTTTCTACTAATGACTCCAACACCCGAACATTATCCGTCCACGTAGCAATTGAATGGGCTTCATGACAATACGCTAAGGTTAAATATTGCACTATAAATTCAATGTCAGCGATACCACCACTGTCTTGTTTCAGATCAAATAGCTCTGCTGTTCCTTTGGCTAAGTGTTGGCGCATTTTTTCGCGCATCTCGACCACTTGTGTACGTAACTCTGACGGTTCGCGCTGACGTGAGAGTATGCTTAAACGTAGTTTGTTAAAGTCGCTGAATAATTGTTTATCACCGTAAATAAACCGTGCGCGACACAGTGCCTGATGTTCCCAAGTCCACGCTTCTGTTTCTTGATAGGTAACAAAGCCATTGAAATGACACACTAATAAACCTGATTGACCCGCAGGGCGCAATCGCATATCAATGTCATACAACATACCTAGGCCTGTTTTAGTGGTAAAAATATGTAAGATGCGTTGCGCTAATTTAAAATAAAATTGACTACTTTCAATCGGTTTAACTCCGCTGGTCAGTTGATTTCCTTCACAGTTATGAATAAAAACCAAATCCAAGTCCGAACCATAACCTAGCTCCCAGCCACCTAATTTACCAAAACCTAAAACCGCAAAACTTTTGTTTTGTAAGTCTCGTGGTCCTGCGTTTTCACAGTTAGGCTCTCCGTGTTTTTCGGCCAGCTGTTGCCAAGCGATGTCGATGACATGGGCAACGATAGCCTCTGCCAAAAATGTGAGATGATCGCTGATTTTCATGATGGGTAAGGCGCCGGCAATATCGGCAGCGGCGATTTTAAGTTGCTGACTCAATTTAAATTGGCGTAAGGTTTCCATTTGTAATTCAAGATCATCGGCTTCTACCCGCAACAAGGCACGGCGCAGCTCACTAGGGTACTCGCGCAGTTCAGTGGGATTATACAAGGTTGCGGGATTAATCAGCTCGTCGAGTAGCAGCGGAAAACGAGATAGCTGTTCAGTAACCCACGGACTCGCACTACACAGATTCACTAGCTGTTTTAGCGCGCCCTGATTCGCCAATAATAATTCTAAGTAAGCCGTACGTCCCAATATAGCTTTGAACACCTGTAATACCCGTTGCAAACGCTCTAAAGCGGGGAGTTCGGTGCAATTCAACACATTAACAATTAGCAGGGGCATTAGGCTATTTAGGGTGTTATAACCCCGTTGGCCGATTCTGCTGGTTTTTAGGCTTTTACTAAAATCAATGAGCTGCTCACGAAACTTACTCGCATCTGCAGGTGCCAGCCATTGAGCCAACAGGTTTTGGCACTCTGGTTCATCTAAATCAAGTTGCCATAAGTCAATCGCAGCTTGCTCGGTAGCGCTAATGGGTTCGTCTTCTTTTGCGCTGTCGTCACCGATAAGCAGTAAAAACTGGCTATGAATAAAATCACAACAATTTTGCAGTTCAGCTAAAAACTCTGAGTAAGTGTTAAAGCCCATGACGTATTGTAAGCGCAATTTATCTTGATCGTTGTCGGGCAAGACTTGCGTTTGTTTGTCAGCAAATTGTTGCAAGCAATGTTCGACTTTACGCAGCCATAAATAATTCACTATCAGTTTATTTCCCTCATTTTCGGGCAATATCTCTAGGCTAATAAGCTGTTTGACCGCTGCCAACAAACTGTAGAGTTGCAAGCTGAGTTCTCGCCCTCCGCGGATGAGTTGCAAACTTTGCACAATGAATTCTGCTTCACGAATACCCCCTTGCCCCAGCTTAATGTTGTCTACTAAGCCACGGCGCCTCACCTCTTGTTGAATTAGGGCCTTCATGTTGCGTAGCGATTCAATTGCGCTGAAGTCAAGATAGCGGCGATAAATAAAGGGTTTTAGGATGTGTTGCAGTTCATCGCTATAAGCGCAAGGTGGATTGAGTATGCGGCCTTTTAATAAGGCATAACGTTCCCAGTCTCGGCCTTGCTCTTGGTAATAATCTTCAAACGCGCCAAATTGCATGACCAAAGGACCGCTATCGCCCAGCGGACGCAAACGCATATCAACGCGATACACTTGGCCATCGGCAGTAATGTTATGTAAGGAGTTTATTAAGCTTTGCGCTAGCTTTGTAAAAAACTGCTGATGCTCAATGCTTTGGCGCCCGCCTGAGGTTTCGCCTTGCTCAGGATACGTAAAAATAAGGTCGATATCGGATGAAAAGTTAAGTTCGCGTCCACCTAACTTACCCATGCCAATGATAAGAAGAGGTTGAGGGCCAAATTCACCTTGCGGCACGCCGTATCGCTCGGTTAACTTTTTGTAGAGCCAATCATTTGCTTGCACGATAAGCTGATTAGCTAACTCAGAAACCTGCAACAATGACTGCTCGACCTGCTGCAAATTAAGCAAGTCTCGCCATGCGATAATGGCCATTTGTTTGTTACGAAACTGGCGCAAACAGCGATTTAACTCTACTTCACTTGTTACGGCGCTTATCTCATCTGTGAGTAAGCGGCAGTAATCGACGTTGGCTGAGTTGTGATCGTTTATTAAATTATCGACTAGCGTAGGGTATTTCAAAACTTGCTGGTAAATAAAATCACTGAGGGCAAAACCGTGTTTTATCGTGGATTGATGTGCATGCCATGCGGGGTTAAATTCTGCTAATTGGCTTAATTCGTCCCAGCGTTTTTGACCCAAAGCATCAAGAGAGATAGCAAGAACGAATGACGATGGCATGATAGATTCCTTAACATAAGTCAGCAATAAAAGAGGGCGGTTGGCGTTCGTGAGCGTTTGGATAAACGAGCATGTCGGCGACTAAATGTAGTTTGTCTGCTTTGGTTAGTTTTTTTATCCATATTTCCATTTTTAAGGCAGCAGAGTGATCACTCATTCGACAACAATAACGTAAGGTTAATGGGCCTTTACCTTTTAAGGCTTTTGCGCATTTTGGTCCGCTGGAGTTGTGCTCGTTAAAACGCCGAGCCATGTCTTTGCAGATCCCAGTATAAAAGTGGCCAAATTTATTTTCTATAATGTAAACAAACCACATTGCATTAACAGCTTAGTTAGCTAAAACCGGTAAGTTACCAGATTGCCTACAGATGTTAAGTGTAAATGATAACAATTGTTGGTGAATACAAGGACTGGTTAAGAGCAACAACATGAAGCACTCTGTCATACTTCAGTATACATGTGTACGCTCAAAATATATGATTGTTATTCTCCTTCATTCAAGAATTTTTTATGAACCAAAGTAACAGTAACAGACCCTATTCTGTGATTGAAGAATGGTTAAATGCTAGCACCCACGCCTTAGGATTTTTTGCTGCCATCGCCGCTTTAGTCGCCCTGTTGGTGAAGGCACAAGATTTATATGCGCAGGTGGTCGTGACGGTTTATGCCCTTTCGATGCTGCTGATGTTTTTATCTTCAACCCTTTATCACTCGGTCTCTCAACCTAATTTAAAGTTAATATTAAAGGTCATAGACCATAGCGCTATATATCTGTTGATAGCAGGTACTTACACTCCTTTCATGCTACTCAGTGTTGGTGGTGGGATTGGCTTAGGTGCCACTATCATGATTTGGGTGATAGCCTTAAGCGGTATTGTGTTTAAATGTTTTGTAAAAGGCAGGTTTCAAAAACTATCGGTAGCCCTGTATGTGGTCATGGGTTGGTTAGCGCTTTTCTTTATCTATCCCCTATATCAAGCCCTACCTAGCGGTGGTTTATGGTTGTTAGTATGTGGCGGACTCAGCTACACCATTGGGGTATTGTTCTATGTTGCTAAAAAAGTGCAATACACTCACGCTATATGGCACGGCTTTGTTGTGGCCGGATGCATGTGCCATTTTTTCGCAATTTATTATTATGTTTTATAAAGCTGCATAATCAGACTACAAAGCTATGGTATAAAGGGAGTCAGTGAACTCAACTTAGTGCTCAAACCATTAAGCATGAGTCGTAATATATTGCCTAGTTTTTGCCAAATGGCTTAAGCTAGCTTTATTTTTAGCCAGTTATTTGGAGCAAGTGATCATTAATTATGTATGAGAATTATTACGGACTAACTTCTAAGCCATTTCAACTAACGCCCGACCCCAGCTTTTTCTTCGGCAGCAAATGGCATAAACGGGCCATGTCTTATCTACAATATGGCTTATCTCAGGCAGAGGGATTTATTGTTATTACTGGTGATATTGGTACCGGTAAAACCACTATTGCCAATAGTTTACTTGATCAAATGCAAGCCGATATTGTGGCGGCGCAGATAGTGACGCCAAAACTAACACCAGATGAACTGGTAAAAATGGTGGCAAGTAAATTTCATATTAATGTACAAGGCAGCACAAAAGCCGATATTTTGAATGATTTAGAAGCCTTTTTAATGAGTTTACACAAGCAAGGTAAGCGCGCTTTATTGCTAGTTGACGAAGCACAAAACTTACCGCTAGAAACCATTGAAGAGCTCCGTATGTTGTCTAACTTTCAGGCCGCGGGAAAGCCGCTTTTGCAAAGCTTTTTGCTGGGGCAAGAAGAGTTGCAACCCATTTTACGCGCACCCAATATGGAACAATTCAGGCAACGTATTGTGGCATCTTGCCATTTGGCCCCCCTTACTGATAGCGAGTGTCAGGGTTATATCGAATACCGCATGCAACATGCAGGTTGGGCGGGTGGTAAGCTATTTTCAGAAGGCGCTTACGACAGAATTTTTCAGTTCACCCACGGCGTACCGCGAAAAATCAATACCCTGATGGATCGAATATTGTTGTACGGATTTTTAGAAGAATTAGAAACACTTGATGAAAACGCGGTAGAAAACGTGATCAAAGAAGTGACTGAAGAAATGTTTTTACCGGAGAAAAAAGCTCAAAGTTCTGCCGAGCCAGCTAGCATTTTGGATGCTCCTGTAGAAGAAGGGCAGGTAAAAGATGTTGAATATTATAAAACCATGTTAGCTGAATTAGTTGAAGCACTTGATAATGCCATCAGTCAAAAAATTAAGCTAACACGCTACATCGATCGCCTACTAAAAAAGAAATATAAAACGTATATCCGATTAAAATCTGACGATTAAGCGATCTGTTTAGCAAAATTGTTCATATAAACGCCAAGTAGTTAAAAGGTTAAGTATTTGTTACAAATTGTCGATACTAACATTGAACTAATAGGTTAGTATCTTATCCAATCTGTGCAATACTTAATTTAGCAATCAATTATTTGGAGGGGGTTATGAAACGGTCGAGGTTTGATAAAACAAGTTACGGGGATGTAGTAGATTTTCATGCAATGAAGGATCGTCGTAAAGCGTATTATCATGGCAAATATAATAAAGAAATTTTTTCAATTGTAGTTGTTGCCGCAGGTGTAGCAATGTTTATGCTACGCCAAGGTGCCTAGTTAGCGTTTTTGTCCTTTTCAGACACCAACCACCTGTGAGACTTATTCTAAGCCCAGGTGGTTTTTTGTCTCTCCTGTAGTCATTTCTTGGTTTATCCTGCCAATCGAGATTGAATGAACTCTGCTAGTTTAGCGCTGGCTTGGGGATGTTCAGAGTCTTTATGAAACAAGCATATTTTAATTCTACCCAGTTGCGGCAAATTAGCGTGCTCAATAATATCTAATTGTGCTGGCACGCTGCTTCTGGCCAGCGCACTAATGCCTAGTCCTTGTTTTATGGCTGCGGTAATGCCCGTTAAGTCAGCATTGGTATAGCTAATGCGCCATGATAGGGTTTGCATTTTTAACTTACTGATCACGCGGCTGCGGTAAACGCAACCATCAGGGGCCAGCACCAACGATAAACTGTCTTGCGCCATCGGCCGGTTTTTATCACCCACCCACACTAAATCGTCGTTGAGTATCAATTGCCCATCGGTATTCGTATCGGGATCTATCAGAGCCATAACTAAATCAAAGCCGAGATTATCTTTGCTTAATAAGGATTTGCTTAATGCTGACGTGACCTCTAAGGAGACATTGGGATAGAGCTGACTAAACTCGCCGATAATATTTGGCAGTAAAGTGGTGGCAAATTCGCTTGGTATACCAAGGCGTAAACGCCCTTTTAACGACACAGGTTGAAACTGGTTGAACACCTCATCGTTGAGAGCTAAAAGTTGCTGAGCACTTTTATATAATTTTAAGCCATCGTGATTTACTAAATGACGTTGCCCGACTTTATCAAAGAGCCGAACATCAAGCTGCTCCTCAAGTTTTTTTATTTGCAAACTGATGGCAGGTTGTGAACGCCCAAGTTTTTCACCCGCTTTGGCATATCCCCCTAAATCGATGACCGTTACAAACGTACGTAAATTGTCCAATGAAAGCTGTTTCATAACTAAAATAGCGACTATTTATCAATAAGGTTAGTTAATCATTATTGATAGATACATAAGTTTTGTAAATGTAAATATTAATATTATCAATTTGTTGTGCACAGAAGTGCTGCCTATACTCGAGGCACTTAATTCACTTAACAGTCGCAATTATCATGTCTAATAAAACCGTTCTCTTTGCAAAACATATCGAATCTGGCGCCAAAATGGTTGACTTTCACGGTTGGGAAATGCCCATCAATTACGGCTCTCAAATTGAAGAGCACCATGCTGTGCGTAAAGACGCAGGCATGTTTGATGTGTCTCACATGACTATTGTTGATGTGGTTGGCGCTCAAGCGAAGGACTACTTGCGTTACTTATTAGCCAATGACGTTGAAAAATTACAAGACAAAGGTAAAGCCTTATATAGCGGCATGTTAAATGAAACTGGCGGTGTGGTAGACGACCTTATCGTTTACTATTTTGACGTGACCAATTACCGCTTAGTGGTTAACTCAGCAACCCGTGAAAAAGACATGGCTTGGCTGACCTCTAATGCTGAAGGTTTTGCAGTAGACATCATCGAACGCCCTGAGTTTGCCATGATTGCCGTACAAGGCCCTAATGCCAAACAAAAAGCCCATAGTGTGTTTTCAGCGGCGCAAATTGAAGCTGTTAACGGCATGAAAGTCTTTTATGGTGTGCAAGCTGAAGACTTGTTTATTGCTACTACCGGGTATACAGGTGAGGCAGGCTACGAAATCATCGTACCCAATGACGAAGCCCCTGCATTATGGCAAAAGCTGCTTGACGCTGGTGTTACACCATGTGGTTTAGGCGCCCGTGATACCTTGCGTTTAGAAGCCGGTATGAACTTGTACGGTCTAGATATGGACGAAACGATATCGCCCCTTGCAGCCAATATGGGCTGGACAATTACGTGGGAGCCACAAGAACGTAACTTTATTGGCCGCCATGCCCTGGAACAGCAAAAAGCAGCCGGCACAGACAAGTTGGTTGGTTTAGTCATGACTGAAAAAGGCGTATTGCGCTCTGGCTTAAAAGTCATGGCTGATGGGGCAGAGGGCGTCATTACCTCAGGTACGTTTTCTCCAACTCTTGGACACAGTATTGCCCTGGCCAGAGTACCTGCTGCGGTCGGTGCAACTGTTGAGGTGGAAATGCGCAAAAAGTGGGTTACAGTAAACGTGGTTAAACCCAGTTTTGTCAGAAATGGCAAAAGCACCTTATAAACAACAAACTAATCAAACAACTTCGCATAAACATATTTAGGAAACGTTATGAGCAATATACCAACCGATTTACGCTTTGCTTCAACTCACGAATGGGTACGCCACGAAGGTGGCAATATTTATACAGTGGGCATCAGTGACCACGCTCAAGAATTGTTGGGCGACATGGTGTTTGTTGAATTACCTGACGTAGGTGCCGTTGTTGGTGCTGGTGACGATGTTGCTGTTGCCGAATCAGTAAAAGCAGCATCTGACGTGTATGCGCCTATTGGCGGCGAAATCTTGGAAATCAACGAAGAGCTTGAGCATTCACCAGAGCTAGTTAACAGCGATCCTTATGGTGAAGGTTGGATGTTTAAGATTAAAGCAGAAGATCCAGAAGAAGTTGAAGGCTTATTCGACGCTGAAGGTTACGAAAATAGCATCGACGAAGAGTAAGTAGCAGACAAAACGAGACCATTATTGGTTTCGTTTCGTGCCGGGTTTTTAATTCAATTACTTTGTAGATAAATGTCAGTTTATCTACAAAGCATCTTATTAGGAAATTGTAGTCCGTTATGTCATTAGCAAATTTTTCACTATCACAACTTGAGCAAAGCAAAGACTTTATTCGCCGCCATATTGGTCCTAGCGAGTCAGAAATTGCCTCTATGTTAGACACAGTGGGCGCCAAAAGCCTCGACGACCTAATTCAGCAAACTGTGCCAAGTAGTATCTTGTCTCCATCCCCCCTCAAGGTAGGTGAAGCGCAAACTGAAGTGCAAGCGCTGGCTTACTTAAAAAGTGTGGCAAGTAAAAATAAGCTAAATAAATCATTTATTGGGATGGGCTATTATGACACCCTCACGCCCAATGTTATTTTACGTAACGTACTTGAAAACCCGGGTTGGTATACTGCTTACACGCCTTACCAGCCAGAGATAGCTCAAGGTCGCCTTGAAGCCTTATTGAATTTTCAACAAGCCACTATTGACTTAACCGGTATGGAGCTCGCTTCTGCCTCGTTATTAGACGAAGCAACCGCAGCAGCTGAAGCCATGGGCTTGGCCAAGCGTGTGTCTAAAAACAGTAAAGCCAATGCCTTCTTTGTGGCTGATGATGTGCACCCACAAACCTTAGATGTGGTATCAACTCGTGCCGCCATGTTCGGTTTTGATATTATTGTGGGCAAAGCCGAAGAGGCCAGCCAACACGATATATTTGGCGCACTTTTACAGTATCCAGGCACCAGTGGTGCCGTCGTTGATTTAACCGAGATCATTGACGCCGTGCATGCCAAAAAAGGCATTGTTGCCGTCGCCGCTGACCTACTCAGTTTAATGTTACTCAAGCCACCGGCTGAAATGGGCGCTGATGTCGTACTTGGTTCAGCCCAGCGTTTTGGTGTACCTATGGGCTATGGTGGCCCACACGCGGCATTTTTTGCGACCCGTGACGATTATAAACGCTCATTACCTGGCCGTATTATCGGTGTATCAAAAGATACCCGCGGTCGCCCAGCCTTGCGCATGGCCTTACAAACTCGCGAGCAACATATTCGTCGCGAAAAAGCCAACTCAAACATCTGTACAGCTCAGGTATTGTTGGCCAATATGGCCTCATTTTATGCGGTCTATCATGGTCCTGAGGGCCTGCGTACTATTGCATCACGTATCCACCGGTTTGCAGACATTCTTGCCGCCGGTTTACACAAAGCGGGTTTCGAATTAGTTAACTCAACGTGGTTTGATACCCTTGCCGTGAAAGTAGGCAACAATAAAGACGCCATCGTAGCCAAAGCCTTAACTTCTGGCATCAACTTACGCACTGACATTGACGGCGTATTGGCTATCAGTTTAGATGAAGCCACCACACGCGCTGATTTACAGGCTGTGTACAGCGTGTTTACTGGCGCAAATGTAGAACTGGATATTCAGGCTTTTGATAAAGAAATTATCGCCTTGGGCAGTCAGTCAATTCCTGCCAACTTAATGCGTGAATCAAAAGTACTGACTCACCCTGTTTTCAACAGCTATCAGTCAGAAACTGAAATGCTGCGTTACATTAAGTCATTAGAAGATAAAGACTTGGCACTTAACCATTCAATGATCTCATTGGGCTCATGTACCATGAAGCTCAACGCGACGGCTGAAATGATCCCCGTCACGTGGCCAGAGTTTGGTAAGTTGCACCCCTTTGCCCCTATCGACCAAGCCCAAGGCTACAAGCAAATGATGGATGAGCTAAGTGAATGGCTTATTGACATTACTGGTTACGATGCCTTATCGATGCAACCAAACTCAGGCGCACAAGGTGAATATGCTGGTTTGGTAACCATCCAAAAATACCATCAGAGTCGTGGCGAAGGACATCGAAATATTTGTTTGATCCCAAGCTCTGCACACGGTACTAACCCCGCTACAGCACAAATGGTGAGCTATAAAGTAGTGGTGGTTAACTGTGATAAAAACGGTAACATCGACGTAGCCGATTTACGCAAAAAAGCCGCTGAAGTCGCCGATAAACTAGCGTGTGCCATGATCACTTACCCATCTACTCATGGTGTATACGAAGAAACCATTAAAGAGATTTGTAATATCGTGCATGAATTTGGCGGCCAAGTATACATGGACGGTGCCAACATGAACGCGCAAGTGGGTATTACTTCACCGGGCTTAATTGGCTCAGATGTCTCACACTTAAACTTACACAAAACCTTTTGTATTCCGCACGGTGGTGGTGGACCAGGCATGGGCCCAATCGGTGTAAAAGCGCATTTAGCGCCGTTTTTACCTAACCATAAAATCATTGGTGTTGAAAACGTGGGTGACGGTGAAGTACGCAGCAATGGTGCGGTATCAGCAGCGCCTTGGGGCAGTGCCTCTATTCTGCCGATCAGTTACATGTACATCAAAATGATGGGCAGTGAAGGCCTAAGAAAAGCCACAGAAGTCGCTATTTTAAACGCCAACTACGTTGCTAAAAAGCTTAGCGGCCACTTCCCAGTGTTATACCGTGGTCGTAACGACCGGGTTGCCCACGAATGTATTATTGACTTACGCCCACTTAAAGAATCATCAGGTGTAACAGAAATGGACGTAGCCAAACGCTTAAACGACTACGGTTTCCATGCGCCCACCATGAGCTTTCCGGTCGCGGGCACCTTAATGATTGAGCCCACTGAATCAGAAGCCAAGGCCGAACTTGACCGTTTTATTGAGGCCATGCTCAGCATTCACGCTGAGATCGCAAAAGTAGAATCAGGCGAATGGGACGCAATCGACAACCCACTGCACAATGCACCGCATACCCTAGAAGATATCTGTGACAGCAACTGGAACCGCAGTTACGATCGCAAACTCGCCGCATACCCAGTCGCCGCAGTCGCTAGAAATAAGTTCTGGCCGTCGGTAAACCGTATTGATGATGTGTGGGGGGACAGAAATTTACAGTGTTCTTGTCCGTCGATAGAGTCATATCGCGAAGAGTAATTT
>NZ_JANQVQ010000259.1:31716-35231 GCF_030730205.1 Paraglaciecola sp. | reverse complement strand
ATTGAATACAAAGTCAATCAGCCCATTAGCGCTGAGGAATTTTGCGAGTTGCTTTCAAATACGTCGTTAGGTGCAAGGCGTCCACTTCACAACAGGGACCTGATTCAGGGCATGTTGGATAATGCAAATTTACTAGTGACCGCTTGGCAACAAGGCAAACTGTTGGGGCTAGCCCGTTCAGTCACTGACTTTCATTACTGCTGCTATTTGTCAGACTTAGCGGTGCACGAAGGCATTCAATCACAAGGCATTGGCCGTAATCTTATCAAACTGACTAAAGAGCAACTTAACGATTCGTGTAGCGTAATCTTGTTAGCAGCGCCACTTGCAGAAGGTTACTACCCTAAAATCGGTTTTGAACAACACGATAGTGCCTGGATACTGCGGAGTATTTCGCAACTGAGCTAATCACTGGCTTTATTGACCCAAAACCCTAGGAGAAAATATGATGGAAACTATTATCGATATCGCGCTAAAGGCTGGTTTTGTGATTTTAATTGTCTTTATCGCTGCAATAATAATGAGCAAAAACAAAGGTGGTAAAAAATAACGGGTAGGCTGTCATTTTGTAAATGTTTTACATTTGATGGGCTTAGCAGGCACTCCCAACAACAAAAAGCATGAGTCATCTTGTGAAGATAAGTTAAGATGATTCAAGATTTTCCTCGCGAATCTTCGTTCTCTGACTACCAATGAGACACCCGTCTTTAGGGCAATTGCTCATGCTTAAGAAAAACCCATTTTCATTTTTACGTAAGGTATTGTTATATGCTTGGGTGGATATCTTGTGCCTTCTTTTTAACCGATAGGTTGCAAGGGCCTCTGCGCCGCAATTTCACCGGCAATACACTCGACTACACTGACTTAAATGCAGTATTTATGACCAAACCTTAAAAAGTTTAGCCGCGGCAAAAGCCTTATTATGGACTAAGATAAGTCGCTTAAGGTTGCGACACCAATAGCATTTTTACCTTGGTGTTTCGCACTATACAGTGCCTCATCGGCGCATGATAAGAGTTGGTGGGGTAAATCATTGAAATGTAAGTGTTCAGCTGTTGCGCTGACAATGCCAAATGAACATGATGCATTGAATTTATGGTCGCCAATGCCATAGAGGCTTTCAGATATATGTTTGCGAATTCTCTCAATTATCATAACTGCATTGTTTTCTTGTTGATTATCCGGCAATAAAATCACAAATTCATCGCCTCCTAAACGTGCGATACAATCAGATGGGCGAATATTTTCTTTAATTATCGTTGTTATTTGCCTCAATAACTCATCGCCGTTTGCATGGCCATATTGATCATTTATGGTTTTGAAATTATCTACGTCGAACACGCACACAGAGAGTCCATGCAACTTATTACGAGAAATTGAGTTAATGACGTCTGTTAAGCGAATTTCTAAAAAACTGCGAGAAAACGCTTGAGTTAAATGGTCGTACATCAACCGATTATTTAGTTGACGTCTTTCTTCGTACAATTTGTCGATATGAAGCACCAATATCCAAGCTATACTGCAAGTGACTAAAAATGAACCAATCCAGGTAAGAGGTGGAAAATCAATGACTTGAATACCTGTGAAGGTATCACTTACGCCCGTTATCATCCAAACTAAATTAGCCAACAAAAGCAACTGAACCGTGCTTGTTGCTCCATTTTCGTGTCTTCTTCGTTGTCGAACGTAGACGTTTACCAAAATGAAAATGCAATACATCGCCAATATTAGTATCCAGGCCCCCCACATTTGAAACAGTGGACCATACATTAAGCCCGTGTAGTATTGAGATGTTGAGTAAAACGCTTTACTAAGAAAGTATTGATTGGGTACTACCGCCAAGATTGAAAAACATGCACAAATGGCGTAGCACCATTTTAACAATATCGGGGCTTTGTATTGAAAAAATGCGATATAAAAATGCAGGCTCAGCACAATGGTAAACATCGCACTAATGACGGTCAGGCGATTTGCTACATTTAGGTAATTTAGGTTGTCAGCAGAATTTACCAACACCGCAAAGGCGCTAAAAAAAATGCTACTCGTGAGTGCTGCCAGCGCGAAAATCAGATAGTACCTAACCGATTCTTCGTAGCGAAACTTGAGACGAAAATACAACAGTATAAAGAAAATGCTTAAAATCAAACTGATACTAGCGGTAATAAATAAAGGCAAAGATAGAACTTGAACCATGCTGTTTCTCTATTCAGCTAAAATAATCTTCGACATTCCTAACAAGTTTTGAATGCAAAAACACAGTGTTATTGAGCAATACCAAGTTACGGCAGCTGAATAAGATGATAGTAAAACATTGGCTATTCACTACCTGACAAAATTTCATATACGCTAATAAACCGAGGCTTGGCCTTATTTTGGTCAAGCCTTTGTTAACTTACATTTGTTTATCGATTCGAACTGAACCATCAGCCAAATATATCATACGTATTTTATCTCTTGGCTGAAAAATCATAGCAGGATCTCGGTCTTGTACCACCATGTATTCACTACCATCTTCAATAGTGATCATAAGTTCAACCAACTGTAAGGTGATTTGCTCGACGCGTTGATTGTTGGTATTGGCGACAGAACCACCCAACATAGCGCCAAGTATGGTGCTTAAGGCTCGCCCCCCACCACTACCAAACTGATTACCGATAGTGCCGCCAATAAGTGCGCCACCAAATACTTTCCAACCATGATTCCGATCTTCAAGTAATTCAGTTTGCGTCACATTTCTCACAGAAGTCACTTTGCCAAATATTACCTTGTCTACCGGCACTGCTTCGTTGCGCTGATAGTCAGCAAGGGCAGGGGTGAGATACCCGACCAATAATAGGGCACAAACAAATAGTGCTTTCATGGAGTTATCCTCATAGTGACTTGTTGAAGTGGGCGAGCATTACCAGCCAAGCAATTCTTTGGTACGTGTTTTACGGATTTCGGTTTCATCTGCCCATTCAACCAAGCCGCTTTCTAAGTCCATTAAACGCATGGTGAATTTGTAATACACGTCAGACTTATCCGCATTGGTTTTGACAATACTTGATAAATTTCCGTACAACATGTATTCCGCGCCAACTTGTTTGCCAAATTGCACCGCTTTAACAGGATCGACTAAACCGCCTTCATTTTGATAATTAAGCTGCTCACGTACCGCACTCACTTTGCCCATATCAACAAATCGAAATTTGCCAGACTTTAATAACTGTGTTGAAACAGAGTCAGTTAATGATTCAGTATCAATATGCTCACTGGTTTTATTTTTCACTGAATCCACAAAAACAATGGGGCGTTTGTTCATGGTCATCGTGCCAACCACTGGAGACTGCAAAAGTGAATCCGTCATTTCATTGGCTATTTTCTGTAAATCAGTTGAGCCAAAATTGACATCCGTGGTTTCAACGGCTGTGGCATCCCCATACCGCACTACGGATTGGTTTGCACAGCCCGCCACGACTGTTAAAGACATGCTTATGGCACTTATGACGAGTAATTTTTTCATTGGTTTATCCTAT
>NZ_JANQVQ010000259.1:13769-31616 GCF_030730205.1 Paraglaciecola sp. | reverse complement strand
GTTATTTATTTAATGGCCGTATGCGCTTTGTTAATCGGCATCACGGCCATCTACCCTATTTGCTACACATTACTTTATTACTTAGTCAGAGCCTTATTAACGACAGGCTTATAATTGCGTTACTTTTTGACTAGTAACGTTTTCGATAGTTGTTAGGTTCATTAAGCTTATTCTGCCCGCTTTAATCGCAACGCTGATGTCTTGGGTCTTCCCTCCAATATTTAAACTGAGTTGTTGTTGCCCAGCGGGTAAGGACAAACGCATAATTTGCATCTCATCAGGCAAGGTTAACCAACTCCGGGTGTCGGCTTGTTCAGACGTAATGTTATAAAGGGTTGCCAAAATATTACCCAAATCCCCACCTTCTTTACTCATGGTACTTCGCAGCTTTTCTTTAGCAATTATTCGCAGCGCTTGTCGTGTCACAATAGCGGGCAGTTGTTCTTGTAGTTGTTTGGATGCCAACGATTGCAGACGAGCAATCGGCTCAGCCTCATAACGTTGTTCCTGTGCCGTAATACTCACTTTAGGATAGTGGGGCAATGAACCTTGATACACAGGTAAGGCAAAACTAAAAAAACGCGCTTTATAGGAACTGGTAAAGAGGGGTAAATCAATTGCCACCTCTTGTTTGGCGTTAATTACCCCGCGTTCTAACAATACAACTAATTCGCCGTGTTCAGTCTTATCAGCGCCGAGATAATCACCGTATTGTGGCGTGAATAGCGCTAGGTCATCGACCATTTGCAGTTGGGTGGCTAAACGCAATACATCCTGCTGCAGATATACATTGTTAGGGTAAATTTCTAAGGCTCGTTTGTAATCGATATAAGCGTCATTTGGCTGTTTTGCGGCTTCATATAAAACACCAGATAAATAAAAAGTGTAGGCATTTTGAAAGCCATTTTTGATATCACCAATCATCGCAGCCATTGAGGGATAAGTTTGCTTCAGGGCGTTTTTGTCAACACTCTCAGCGGCTTTATCGATGCTTTGCTGATGTTGTTTCAAAGCGTTTTCTTGCACTAAGTTTGCACGGCGCACCTCGACTAACGCACCGTCAAGCTGGCCTAAAAACACATAGTTTAGGGCCTGATAACTGTGCAACATCGTTTGCTCGTAGGCTGGAATATCGTAGGCAATTGCATTGTCGCTACTCACTAATGCGGTCATGTTGGCAAGACCATCACTGACTCTCAGTTTAGCTTTCGCTTGTTGTTGTTCAAGTTCAGTAGACACCAAGGTAAACTCTTGTCGGCTTTGTGCCCAATCTTGGGCTAAATAATGTAGACGGGCTTTTTCAAGCAAGCTCAAAGAATAGTTAGTTTGTTTGTTTTTAGGCACTTCGACTAGATTAGCGGCTTTGGAAAAGTCGCCATTTAACTGGGCCATTCTTACGGTTTTTAACTGCTCGGCGTAACCTGAGAAAAGATTATTGAACCCCATACTTGAGCAAGCTGACACACTTATGACTAAGCAGCCTAAAATCAAGCCTTGAGCTAATCGACGAAAAGATACAACAAATGAGGGCATGTACGACTTAATTCATAAAACAAACAGACCACATTCAGACAATAAGTGCTCTGAATAATTCGCTATTAGACTAAAGATAATTTGGTCATATTGATACGCTTACTTGAAAAAATAATGTCTTTAAAAAAGTAAGTTTCAACACCTTAGCACATCAGGCATTCACGCGGGTTTCTTGCCAGTTTTCTTGTAAAGAATAAAGATAACGCTCTTGTGGGGTAGCTTTCAGATTGAGATAATCAACCGCTTCAGGTATGAAAAGTACCACGCAAAAATGTTCGCTGATGGTAGACAGATTGTCATGGCTAATGACTTTTACTGGTGTATTGCCTGCCCAAGCATGATTATTTTCATCATAAGGCGCTTTGGGCGTGCCTGCAAAAAATGCTTGTCTGGCGGTCGGGGATAAATTCAACCACTGTTGTTTCAGGATGTCTGCTTTTGTAATGCCCCCAAGTAGCGATTCATTTACACTTAGCGCTAAAGACGGCGACAATAATACAACGTCGCCGGAAATTCTAAATTGCTCTCTCGAGCCGCTAAAATACCAACAAATTTCGAAGTAGGGGGCTGAGGCGGTGTTCCACTGAGGGATTTTGTCACTTCGACAATCGGTGACTGAAAGCAAACTATGGGTAGCGTTTAAAAATCCCCTGAAAACCATTGTCCTGTTTTTGGCTCGACCATCTGAGCCAACACTGGCGACTTGGTAGTATTTCGCCTGCATTTGACTACGGTTGATATGCAAACTTCTGGCTAATCGTTGGCGCCAAGGCGGGTATTTCATTTCAGTCATGCTGCTTCTATCGCTCATTAACGCTTAGGTACAATGCCATCCTTGGCATCTTGGCTATGATGTTTTTTACTCAGTCTATTTAGCTGGTCTTTCGTCAACCAATGCTTGATACGTTAGGTTACGTAAATCATCGGCATAACGATGAGTACCACTTGGAATAAATTGCGCCATACCAATAATGATCAAATTCTCGACAGGATCGATTCTAAAATACGTCGATGCCATACCGCCCCAGCCATAGTTACCTTCAGAGCCCATAAATTTGAGCGCACCAGTATCAGTGGTGACAGACATTGCTAATCCGTATCCTTCGCCATCGGCCCATGAGCTAAAGGGCACTAAATTAGCAGGTAAATGATTAGCCCGCATATACTCAACGGTTTTACGTCCCAAAATTCTCACTCCGTTGACCTCACCATCATTCAATAACATGCGAGCAAATGTCAGATAGTCATCTATGGTGGAAACCATTCCACCGCCGCCATTATGGATAGCCGGATCCGTCAAAAAATCGCCCAAAGGTACATTTTGCATCTCAACGGTGTTGCCTTCTTTATCGCTGTTATACACCGCAGCGAGGCGATGGGCTTTTTCAGCGGGTACATGAAAACCGGTGTCCTGCATATCAAGCGGGTCAAGGATACTTTGTTTTACATATTCACCCAATTTCATACCGCTTAACTTTTCAACTAAATAGCCAATAACATCAGTATTGACCCCGTAGTTCCATTGCGTACCGGGTTGGTGATTCAGCGGCAATTTTGCCAACTCTCGTAGGGTCTCTTCTGGCTTTGTTTTACCTTGCATCATAGGTGATGCACGATAAAGTTTGTCAACTTCACTACCAGTAAAACCGTAGCTGAATCCAGCTGTATGGGTAAACAAATCAATAATACGAACAGGCGATTTTGTGTCTTCTAACACCATGCTATCGCCGCTACCCCTTACATACACTTTCAGTTCTTTTAGTTCGGGTAAATACCACCAAATAGGATCATTCATATGAAACTTGCCTTGCTCCCACAGAGTGAGTGCAGCGACAGTGGTAATAGGTTTAGTCATTGAATAAATACGAAAGATAGCGTCACGCTGCATTGCTTTGCCAGCAGCGATGTCTTGCATCCCCTGAGTCGTTACGTGTACGGTTTTATTATTGCGCGACACCAGTGTCATAATGCCAGCCAGTTTGCCTTCGTCGATATACTCTTGCATTTTAGCGTCGATTCGCTGCAAGCGTTGTTGTGAAAAACCTTGGGCTGTATCACTTATAGTTGCAAGGGAGTGGCTTGTTGCTTGATTATGGCTGGCACTTTCGTTAACAGATACCACACAGGATGACAGCGATAAACTCGCTACAACTAAGAGGATTTTTTTCATAATTTTTTTTTATTGTGGGCTGAGATGGTCAGTGTAACGGTTCAATTCAGCCTTGCCAATTAAACAAAGCTCAAAAGTATTTACAGATTAAGTGCCCTTACACAGAACCTTTACGTAATACTAGAGTATAAGAGTCACAGACCTTGATAAGGTCTTGTCTACTATTAATCGCTTCAATACAAAACGGGAAAAAATATGCTTAGTTATGCAACTATCGGTGTTAGTGATTTAGAAAAATCAGAAGCTTTTTATAATGAACTATTAGCTCCAATCGGCGCAAAAACGTTGATAAAAATGGATCGCATTATTTTCATTGGTAAAAGTATGCAAGAGCCTATGCTCGCTATTTGCATTCCTTATAATGCCCAGCCGCAGCATTGTGGTAATGGCAACATGGTGGCTATTGCACCAGGCTCAAAAGAGCAGTGTGATGAACTATATAACAAGGCCATTGCACTAGGTGCGACCTGTGACGGTAAGCCTGGTCAGCGTATCCCAAACGTTTTTTACGGTGCCTATTTCCGAGATTTAGACGGCAATAAAATAGCGTTTAACCATTTCGGTTAAGAAGCTAAAAAGCAATACAGCCTCGTTGCTGTATTGCTTTTTGTATGCTTAAAGGATGAGACGGACAATGTGCCTTCTGGTAGTAATCTAAGGCAAAAGTCTATTTCACTTAATGACAATGAAAAATTCAAATCCTTACTGAATTTCTAACAATTCGACTTCAAAAATAAGTAAAGATCCAGGTTGTATGCTGCCCGTTGCACGGTTGCCGTAGGCCAAATGAGCGGGAATATAAAATCTAAATTTATCACCAACCACCATCAATTGCAGTCCTTCAGTCCAACCACTAATGACTTGATTTAACGGAAAACTAATTGGTTTATCTCGCTCAACTGAGCTATCAAAAACGCTGCCATCTAACAATGTACCGTGGTAATGCACTTTGACTGTTGATTTTGCAGTTGGGTGTGAACTGCCTGCGCCTTTTTTGAGTTCCAAATATTGCAACCCAGATGCTGTTTCTTGCACGCCTTCATTAACCTTATTTTTCGTTAAAAAGGTGTTAGCAATGGCTATATTTTCAAGCGCGAGCTTTTTATTATTGGCGCTTCTGGTGAAGTAAAATATCGCCAGCGCGATAATAATTCCGATAACAATAAATTTCATGATGGGTCCTATAAATGAGTGGCGCGCATTCTAGCATCGCTTACTTTTTTAACACAATCAGTCTAATAGCGAAAAAAAGGGAGAGACAAGTGCCTACTACAAATCCTTTTAAAAGCGCTTCTTTAGTATTTATCGCTATTTACTGACTGAACGTTAAGGTTCACCAGAAGCCTGCACACGCAAAGCTAAGCTAATAGGGTAGTGGTCAGAAGAATGAATATCAGTATGTACTTGTGCTTGCACCACCGTTATGCCCCGGCAGTAAATATGATCAAGATGCTTAAATAAATGCATCAATTTTGGCTTACGTTGCATCTTTACTTCACTGAGTAAAAACGACTTAGCAAGATGATTAAAAAACCGTAATCTTTTATTGTTCCAGGTATTAAAATCACCTGCCAATACAATGGGTCCTTTATGACGTTCTAGGGTTTGAAAAATTTGCTCAAGGTGGGCTCTGAATTTTGTGAATGACACAAAGTTGATGAGATGACAATTGACTACCAGCAATCGTTGACCATATTCTGGTAGAGGATACTCACAAGCCAAGACCATTTTTTTTGTTTGTGAAAGCGGCTCGCTTGGCACTGAAGCTGAAAACACATAGTCGCTAGCTGGCACGGTTGAGCCGGTTTTCACACCGGTCTCAATACGGGTTTTGAGATTTTTAAAGCTCCGTGCCATCATCCACTGATACTGGGTTGATTGACTGAAAAAATTATCAAAAGGGGAGTTTAAAATCGCTTCTTGCAATAAAATTAAGTCTTTATCTTTACTAAGTGTTTTAAAATCTTCCTGCCAGCCTTTCTTTTGACATTTAAATACGTTCCACAATAAAACACTAAAGTCAGTGCTCAAGGTTTCTTTTGACGCTGTGCCCATAATCTTGATTGATTCTACTGCGCTGTAGCGGTTTTTAAACATAATAGAACCCTTAGATTTCGTTTTGAAGGCATTCAGCCCAGTATTACAAATAGGGCGAGAACAAACGAAATAAGTTGTTTCGAACCTTCTTGTAGGTGGCAAGTTCCTTCATTTCTTGTTCGGTCACCATGGTCGACTGCTGTTTTTTCGTTGCAAAGAAAGCACTGAGTTTTGCGTTAAGCTGTGCGTCAAAGCATTCAAGATTAATCTCAAAATTGAATTCTAAACTTCTTGCATCCCAATTAGTTGAACCAATAAACGACCAAAGGTCATCTATCAGCACAATTTTACTGTGATCAAACGGCCGATTATTTTTATAAATCTTAATACCGTGAGCCAAAATCCGTAAAAAATTCGCCTCTAATACCCAGTCTATAAAGGCAATATTACTGCGTTTTGGCACAATAATTTCGATAGCTACACCCCGTAAGGCAGCCGCATGAAGCGAGGTCATTAACGTTTGGTCAGGGATGAAGTAGGGGGTCATAATTTTCACACTGGTTTGGGCGCATACTAATGCGTTTATTAAGGTCCAGCGTATTTTATTATGATCTTCATCTGGACCATCTTGAATAACACGCGCTACAACCGAGCCACTATTGCACTGCTGGGAAGCTTTGGCTTGATAAGATGGAAATTGAATGAGCTCACCAGTGGCAAAAAACCAATCCTCGCTAAAGACCTGACTGATTTGATCAATTACCGGTCCGCTTACTTTAAAATGAATGTCGTCTATGGGATGTGCTGCTGTGCTAACAAGATTGTCTTCACTAAGATTCATACCGCCAATATAAGCGACTGTACCGTCAATACAGAGTATTTTTCGGTGGTTTCTCAGATTAATAAAACGAATACTGGTTAAAGAAATAGCGGGTAAAAAACGCGCGGTTTTCACCCCCAATTTTTTTAATACACGGTCAGATTTATGCCAGCTATAGCCAACACCAATGCCGTCAAGTAGCACATTAACGATAACGCCGCGCTGCTGGGCTTTAGCTAGGGCGTCGACAAATTGATGGCCGAGTGAATCGTAATCAAAGATATAGCTAGAGAGCACAATGTAGCGCTGGGCCTGATGAATGGACTCAATCATAGCCGGGTAGGCCGCGTCACCATTTATTAAGGGTTCAACGTGGTTTTGTGCCAGTAAATTGATGGGATGGATTTTGTATCCAGCAATAATAGAAGAGTGCCAATGCGCCGGTAGAGCATGAAAATGGATGGCTTTTTCAGCTTGCCGAAAGTCTTGTTTAAAGGTTTGAGGGTGCTCTTTTTGGGCCAAACGTTTGATGCGATTAATGCCAAACAACCAATAAAACAAACTTCCTATCACCGGTGATAGAATAACTAGGCCAATCCATGCCAGCGATGTTCGCTCATTTTCTTTAAACAAAAGTACATGTAACGATGTCACAACAGATAAGCTAACATGCAGTACAACAACAATAGTGACCCAATGGGTGTAAAGCCACTCAAGTAGAATTTCCAATATTTGCATAAAAACCTTAAATATAATGAAGCAAATCAATCACGGATAACGGCAGTGCTTATAGCGTATTACAACAACATTACTGATTATTTAACAGAGACCTTAGGCACTCACTTTATATTCTATATTTTCTTAATTACCACCAGTGTCTCCGTGGTGTATTTTGTGGTGCTCAGTTACATCATTACACAAATGGACTCGCGATACTTTGTGCGAATACACGCCAGTAAGGATGCCCAAACAAATAAAACAAAACGGCACCATGTGATCAACCTAGCCAAAACACTATTTGGAATCGTTTTATTACTATGCGGTGTGTTGATGTTGGTTTTACCAGGCCAAGGTTTACTGACCATCTTAGTGGGTTTGAGTTTGATACCGTTTCCAGGCAAAGACAGATTTGAGCAATATTTACTGGCGCGGCCATCTATCAGAACGTCCTTAAATTGGATCCGGGTTAAAGCCAAAAAAGCACCTTTTATATTTGACTAAAAAAACACGCACGAGCTTTAACCAAACAAGGCAATGAGTGGTTTAGTTTCTCAGATTTTACGTAGCAGCGCGCTTAAATGACCATAGTTATGCAAATGAAGGCCATAAATGCAGGTGATTAAGACCAATACCACTACTATAATGTAATTCGTAATAATAACTGTTATTACGAATTGACAATATATTTCAGCCTGCTTATTATTTGCATTATCACCACATCTTCTTTGCAAGGCTTTATGTATTACCATCCCATCACAGATTCATTTAAGTTAATTACTCAGCAACGTGAATTACTTAAAACCACTGAGTTTAAATACGTTTATCCATCACTAAATGAATACCTGAATAAAATGGAATCATCAGGTGTTCCAGCACGCAAAGACTTAGATATCTTGCTTAGCTATTTAATAAATGTCATCGGTTCAGCTAAAGGCACACAAACACGTTTTAGAAATGAAGCCGAGCGTTACGTATTGTTTTGCTGGAATGAAAAGAATAAGTCTGTACTGAAATCGACCATTGAAGATATTCGCGATTACATCGATTGGCTGTGGTCTCCACCAAAACGCTTAATAGCTGACAACACTATTGCCAGTCGTTATAAAGCCAAACCCGATTCTGATGTGCGTTTAGTTAATGAAGCCTGGCGACCCTTTGTATTGCGCGGAGCTAAAGCGAATCGCAAAACCAATGAATTTATTGCACCGGAGCGCGCAAACATCACAAAACCAAAACAGGCTTACAGCTTAAATCAAACCTCCTTGCAAAATTCTTATGCCTCTTTAAACATTTTTTTTAAAGAATTATGGGAAACTGAGTTAATTAGCCGTAATCCGGTTAGCCTAGTTAAAAAAAGCTGTAAATACCTCGTTAAAGGCAAAATCTACAAACCACCGCACACGCTAGATGATGAAACCTGGCAATTATTTGTTGATACACTTACTCAGGCCGCTGATGAAAATCCCCTCTATGAAAGGCATCGCTTTTTAGTATTGACCTTAAAAGTCCTCTTTTTACGTATTTCAGAGCTAGCGAGTCGCGATTATTGTGTACCGGTATTTGGCCATTTTTCACAAGATCCAAGTGGTGAAGGCTGGGTATTAAACGTCATTGGTAAGGGTAAAAAACAGCGTTTAGTCACCGTGCCTGATGAATTTATTGACCATGTCTTAATACGTTATCGTGAATCCTTAGGGCTCAGCCCCCTGCCCCATATAGATGAAACCATGCCTATCATGCCCTCGTTTAAAACCGGTCAGGCATTGCATCAAGATAGCCTAAACAACATGGTTGAAGAGGCCTTTGATTTAGTGATTAAATCTCTGAAATCATTAGGAAAAAACCAACAGGCCCATGCTATAGCCGGCGCATCATCCCATTGGTTAAGGCATACTGGCGCCACACAAGCCTTGTCTGAAATCAATGAAACTATGTTAGCCGTTGAATTAGGCCATGCAAGTGTCAAAACCACGGTTGAAGTCTACGTGGCGCCGGCTCACAGAGACAGGATCAAGAAAGGCGTCTCGCGCAAATTATAAGCCTGCCTATGAATAACAGCATGGCATTTGACGAATGGCCTTTGTGCGTTGCAGCACAGAGGCTAGGTAGTATTGGGCTTATAGTGTTAGTGCTTTGCAACGTTATGCCAGCGTGAGAGCAAAGTAACACCCTATGTTCGGAGACTACGATGAGTAACGCCACCTTAAAAAAGACCCAAGCAAGTAACAAAGTGATGACCAATGAGAGAGAGCAACACCGTCACCAATTAATAGCGGCCGAAGCCTACTCTTTGGCCCAAGAGCGAAAATTCAGTAATGGCAATGAAACGGATGACTGGTATGCCGCCGAGCTTAAAATCGACGCCCTATTAACCAGATAAGATTAACGACACCTCACGACTATTTTGCCCAGCCCTTTTTACTCTGGGCTGCTTACGCCTTTGTGGTTTGCATCGCGTAAGGCTTGAATTTCAGCAACACCTTTAATTATTACACGCTGATTCTCTTTGTTTACTCATCAGCCACTTTGTTGATCTAAGGCAATAAACAGCCTAAGGGTCAGGTGTATGTTTATGACTTCAAATAACGCTAAAAGGAATCGCCATGTTGACCTTAAATACCGTCGTTCATACCCACCATACTATTGCGAATACTGAAGTCACTATTCGCCCAATGACCAAAGAAGATGCAGAGTTAGAATCAAATTTTGTGCACAATCTCTCTTTTGAGACAAAACATAATCGCTTTTTAGAAGGGATTAACGATCTGTCCCCTAAGATGTTAGCGCGCCTCTGTGACATTGATGGAAAAAACGCTATGGCCTTTATTGCAACCATTTTACATGACAACAAAGAGCAACAAATTGGGGTGAGTCGCTACGCTTGTGAACCTGACTCAAACGAAAGTGAAATGGCCATTACCGTGGCTGATGAATGGCAACATCATGGCCTTGCTCAGTTATTGATGAAACCGTTAATAACTTACGCTCAACACAATGGGATCAGCGCGTTATTTTCAATCGATTTATCCTCAAATACCGCGATGCACCGTTTGGCCAAGGCGTTAGGCATGAGCTGTGAAAAAATGCCTGAGGATAGCCGCTTACTTAAATACCGTTTATCACTTGCTCATGCTTAAACTGTTCAAGGCCTTGATTTAACGTCCCTAAAGCGTGGTAAGAAAGCAATGATATGACAGACATCATTGTTGACAATTAGCGCCCCAAATTACATCGAAATTTTAAGGCTCAACATCAGCTAACTTGTTATGCTAGACGCTGATTTGAGCATTTAAAAGACGAGCTATGCGACAAACTGTAATTTACTGCCTACTGAGCATACCTCTGGTAGTGATGCTGCTATGGATATATATCGAAAAATGGCGCAAGGCTAAACGAGATGCCAGGCGAGAAATACTCAGACAAACCCCTTCCTCAGCGCAGTGGCTCGCTATCTTACAACATGACTTTGCGCTGTTTGGCAAACTCCCCTCAGCATTGCAACAGACACTACTGGGGCACATGCATGTATTTTTAGAAGAAAAAGACATCGTTGGCCGCAATGGTTTTACCGTTAACGAAAGGGTAAAGGTATTGATTGCGGCGCAGGCCTGTTTACTTATTATGAATCGCCCGGGTGATTATTATCCGGGTTTTCGTAGCATATTGGTTTACCCCGAAACATACCTGGCTAACAGTGTGCGTAAAGAGGGCTTGTTAGAGATAAATAGCAGTAGCATAAGAGCGGGCGAATCTTGGCATCGAGGCCCGGTGATTTTGGCTTGGGACCATGTACTGCAAGGTGCTCAAGACCGCCGTGATGGACACAATGTAGTCATGCACGAATTTGCTCACAAACTAGATGAAGAAAACGCCTCGATGGATGGTTTGCCAATCCTCCCTACCCATACGCAATACAAGGCTTGGTCTGACGTGCTAAATGCCGAGTTTAGCTTGCTTCAACAAAAAATGATCGACGGTGTTGATGATGTGATCGACAGTTACGGAGCAAGCTCACCCCCCGAGTTTTTTGCCGTGGTCACTGAGACATTTTTTGAAAAACCCCAGCAGTTGCGGCGCTTACATCCCGCTTTATATGAGCAATTTAAGGCATGTTACATGCTTGACCCGATCACATGGCTTACTGAAAAGAGCACTGAGGAAAACGATGAAACTATTTCGTAAACAATATAATCAACCTGGTTCTCAGCCTGGTTTTATCCATGAACAACCAAAAGGTGAACTCGCCATTACTCTATTTGACTACAACGACAATCATGTAGTCGAAACCCAAGACTTTTCTACTCAGCAATGTACGCAATTTATCAATAACGACAATATAACCTGGGTGCATGTGCAAGGGGATCCAGATAAGACCACCCTTACCCAATTAGCTTATGACTTTGGCATCCACGAGTTGTTTATTGAAGATGTAGCAAATAAGGGGCAGCGTCCTAAAATAGAGATTCAAGAAGAGCAAATATTTGTCATCCTCACCCTACCCCTGCAATCACAAGACAGTGTTAATCTGCAGCAAATTAGTGTGTTTTTAAAAAAGAATACCGTGATTTCGTTTTGTGGCGGAAACTTCAATCCGTTTGCCGGTGTAAATAGCCGCTTGAATATGGCAAATAGCCGCATTCGTAAACGCAAGGCCGACTATTTATTTTACAGCCTAATTGATACCGTGATTGATTGGGGGTTTCCGGTGTTAGAACGATATGCTGACCGGATTGATGCGACTGAGGAATTACTGCTCGAAAATCATGACAAGCTTATCTTGCACAAAATTCATCAACTGCGCCGTGAAGTCCTACTTCTGCGCCGACAAATTTGGCCACAGCGCGAACTTGTAAACGCTTTATTGCGCGATGATACGTCCAATTTAATTGAGCCAGATACCAAATTATTTTTACGCGATTGCTATGATCACAGCATTTCAATTTTAGAATTAATCGAAACCTATCATGAAATGACCAACGGACTGATGGAACTCTATATGAGTGTAGTAAGCCTTAAATTAAATGAAGTCATGCGGGTGCTGACCATCATTGCCACCTTGTTTATCCCACCCACCTTTGTGGTGGGTATTTATGGGATGAATTTCGATCAACGTGCCGGGCCCTTTAACATGCCAGAATTAGCCTCACCTTACGGTTATATCGGCGTGTGGTTAGTCATGTTAAGTATGATAATAGGTATGTTAGTGTTCTTTAGAAAACGTAAATGGCTGTAGCAAGCCACTATCAATCACGTTCGGGCTCTTTCGCTGCTGCTTTTTCTTTGTGTTTTCCAAAACGCAGCAGTAAACCAAACAACACCCCGATTGCCAGTACCACAGCAATCAACAAAGCAGAGGGCATATTGATTTGCCAAAACAAAATATCGACCACCACGATCTGCATATTTTGTAAAATAAAAATAGCGGCAAAAATCGTTAAAGCGATCATGAGGTAGTGATGTAATTTATGCATATAGCCTCCCCAAATAGATAGAATAACAACAGTAAGAGCGTAAATTTGCCAATTGGTTTCAACTACTTACATATTTTAAGCCGCTGCTTAGCGCAGTATTTTAACTGCATCAGTATAGCGTTCTCAATTCCCCCATCAAACAACTCTACTCATGCCAAGACAACTGGCTGAAATTAATCACCCATTAGCACAATACCCTCAACAATGTCGTATAGACTTGTCTTAAGTCAATGTTTAGTTAACTCTTTGCTCTACACTACCTTGCTACCGTTCATATCATTACTTGAGGGAATAAATTGTGAAAATTGCATTCTATAATACCAAGCCTTACGACCAGCGTTATTTTAATCAGGTCAATTTGACTCATGGTCATGACATTCACTACATTTCAGCTCATTTGAATCTAGAAACCGCCAAGCTCATTCAGGACGAAGAGGTCGTTTGTGCGTTTATTAATGACAAACTTGATGCCGACGTACTGAGGACTTTAAAAAACCAAGGGGTAAGGTTAATTGCGCTGCGTTCGGCCGGATTCAATCACGTCGACCTTTCTGCCGCCAAAACCTTAGGTTTGCCAGTGGTTAGAGTGCCTACATATTCTCCTTACGCCGTTGCTGAGCACGCAGCTGGCTTACTACTTTGCTTAAACAGAAAAATTCACCGTGCGTTTAATCGAGTACGCGAAGGTGATTTTTCTTTGCATAACTTAATGGGCTTTGACCTACATGGTAAAACGGTAGGCGTTATTGGTACCGGTAAAATTGGGCAATGTTTCATTAATATTATGCTAGGTTTTGGCTGCAGAGTGCTTGCCTATGATGTGTGTGTAGACGAAGAATGTCAGGAGAAAGGCGTTGAATATGTCAGTCTAGAAAGCCTATTTGCGCAATCAAGTATTATTTCCTTGCACTGCCCTTTGAATGATGCCACCCAGCACCTGATTAATCATGAGTCACTTGAGCTCATGCAAGACGGAGTTACCATTATTAATACCAGTCGCGGTAAATTGATTGATACCAAAGCCATTATAAAAGCGCTTAAACAAGGCAAGGTTGGCTTGTTGGGCTTGGACGTTTACGAAGAAGAAGAAGCCTTATTTTTTGAAGACTTTTCTGACAGTGTAATCCAAGACGATCAGCTCTCTCGCCTATTAACCTTTCCAAATGTGATTGTCACCAGCCATCAGGCTTTTTTTACCGAAGAAGCCATGCAAAAAATTGCACAAGTGACCCTAACGAATATCACTGATTTTGCCCAGCAAGGTCTCATCCGAAACGAAGTCACACTATAAGTTAAGGAGACAAAAACATGCGTGTTGGTATTCTCACCGGCGGTGGAGATTGTCAGGGTTTAAATGCAGCCATCAGAGCGGTGGCCAAATCCTTGTTGCTGAATGAACAAGCCGAGATCGTAGGTATTGAAGATGGATTCGCTGGCTTAATTGAGCGCCGCGTAAGACCGCTTACCTACAGTGACTGTAGCGGTATTTTGTCCTTAGGCGGCACTATCTTAGGTACCAGCAATAAAGCGAGTCCCTTTAACTACAAGGGCAAAGATTGTTCAGTTGCTGTTGTTGAGTACTACCATGAGTTAGCACTAGATGCTGTTGTAGTCATTGGCGGTGATGGATCGATGTCTATTGCTTACGAGCTATCTAAACTCGGTATGAAAATAGTGGGTGTGCCAAAAACCATCGACAACGACTTAATGTGCACAGAACGAACCTTTGGTTTTGATACTGCAGTGTCGATTGTCACCGATGGACTTGATCGCTTGCGTACCACGGGACACTCTCACAAACGAGTTATGATCCTCGAAACCATGGGCCGGTATGCAGGCTGGATAGCCCTATATGCAGGCGTTGCGGGTGGAGCTGACGTGATTTTATTGCCTGAATTTCCCTATGAAATCGATGAAGTAGTGCGTGCATGCAAGTTACGAGCAAGCGATCAACAATATTCTATTATCGTGGTGGCTGAAGGCGCTACGGCTAAAGATGGCACCTTAAGCGTTCAGCAGCACGTTGAAAATAGCCCAGAGCCCATTAGACTCGGCGGCATTGGTGAACGATTAAAACAACAACTGGAGCAGCATTTACAAGCAGAGGTTCGCTCTACATCCTTGGGCCACATTCAAAGAGGCGGCTCACCTAACGCCAGTGACCGGATATTTGCCACGAATGTGGGGCGCTATGCGGCCGATTTAGTTGCTCAGCACAAATATGGGCGAGTGGTTGTGCAGCAAAACAATCGTTTAACCAGTGTATCGTTAGCGCAAGTGGCCAATCAAAGTAGAGGCCTTACTTTGTCTGATACCACCTTAAACAGTGCTCTGGCCTTGGGCATCAGTTTCGGTTGCCCCGGATTAAACCGCGAGGACAAGGCCTAAATTTATTGCCCCGACCTTTGATCTGTATCAAAGGTAAACACAATAGTTTAGGGCATGCTTGCCCTTCAATTTACTCAGGGCAAAGCAATGAACCTTAAACAAGTCAGTGAAATAGCAAAAGCCAAGGGGATCCCCCTTAAAAAACACAGCAAAACTCAACTTATCCACCTTATCCAACATAAAGAGGGTAACTTCCCTTGTGTTGCCAGTGCCACTCAGGGCTGTTGTGATCAAAGCGAGTGCCAGTGGCGCAAAGATTGTTTAAGCCCCCGCTCGACACATTAAGAGGCACACTGCAATGACCCCCAACGATCATATTAGTAGCTATGAAAAATTACGTAATCTTAGCGCCAAACTTATCACCGAGATCCCCGATACCATGGCAGGTTTTGGCCAATTACATGCCAGTGCGATTAGCAAGGGCGCTCTAGACACCAAAACCAAAGAGCTCATCGCCCTTAGTATCGCGATATCAGTGCATTGTAACGGCTGTATTGCGTTTCATGTGCATGATGCGTTAAAAGCAGGTGCCAGCCATCAAGAAATTGTCGAAACCATCGGCGTAGCCATCTTAATGGGTGGCAGTCCGTCCATGGTGTATGGCTGTGAGGCACTTGAAGCCTTAGAACAATTCGAAAAAAATCAAGACCTACCTTTGTAATTTAAGCGCCAAATACCTTGGATAAGCAGCGACTGTAGCATGATTGACCCAGGAAGTTTTTTCGTCAATGCGCTTGCTTTACTTAAGCTAGGCGAGCGTCAACATGACAGGCTTAGTATTTAAATTCTGTAACATTTTCAAACTACTGATACACACATAAAAGCGGCACACTTACTTGTCTAGATCAAGCCAACTATCGATAAGTGAGGATATCTCGTGAAGCAGCTCATCACCCTACTTTTAGGCGCTTTTGTTTTTTCAACCTTTGCCAGTAACTATCAATCAACTGGATCTTTACGCCACTACAACATGCTTACGGTGTATAAACAATTAAACAGTGCACACGGCCAATTAACTAAAATTGAAACCTTATTTAATTATGACCCCCATGCACATACCTTGAAAAAAGTATTATTTGTTAGCACTACGTTTATAGATAGCAAAAGAATTTCCACCACCATAGCCCCGCAAAATAGGCTGTTAAAAACTCAACTTACTGAGTTTACTCCCCCCCAAATTACGACTCTCAATGCCTTCGACTCTGAACCATATTCGGCCGATATTAGCCAACAAAGTACAAATTTTAGTGCGATGCCTCAAGCGCCAGATGAACAGGAAATCCACACCGAGCCGTTCTCTGCTGGTTTATATGAGGCCAATAATGTGCGGCAGAATAATTTATTATTGAATCAATATTTGTCGCCCAGAAAACCCGGAGAAGTGATGTTTTAAGGTTATGCGTAACCTGTTCTTTAAGTTCATTGAAATCTTCTATCTCAATGAAAAATATATATTATTTTATTCATATTAGAAGAAAACGATAGAATTCGCTTGGGTAAGGAATAATTCGCGTTAGTATGCTTAAATTAAGTTAAAAAACGAGAGTTATTCCGTGCATTATTCCAAGCTAAACGTCTACTCTACCTACATTCTTTTATTGTTGATAGTTGGTTCACTAATGCAAAATTTGCGAGCCGAAGAAAATTCGGGCTTAAAAATTCTTATGGCTGGGGACTCAACCATGGCCATCAAAGATTTGAAAGATTATCCTGAAACTGGTTGGGGCATGCCCTTCGCGACTTTCTTTAATGAGAGCGTTGCAGTACACAATTTTGCTAAAAACGGACGCAGCACTAAAACGTTTAGAAGCGAAGGTTTGTGGCAAGAGCTCATCGATTTGTGTCAGACCGGCGACTATGTTTTTATTCAATTTGGCCACAATGATGAGTCTGAAAGCAAAGTTGATCGATATACTACGCCGGCACAATATCGGCAAAATCTGATTAATTACATCAATGAAGTACGCTTTAAAAAGGCCCATGCCATTTTACTTTCTCCGGTAACACGACGTAATTTTAATGAACAAGGTAGCATCAAGCTCACTCACCCCTATTCCGAATTAGTCAAACAAGTGGCCGAAGAAACGAAAGTCGAATACATCGATATGGATACCCTAAGTCGCGATTATTTTACTGAGCTAGGAGAGCAAGATTCCCTTGTGCGTTTTATGCATATCGCCCCCGATTTACACCCTAATTATCCTAATGGGGTAAAAGACAATACCCATTTTAATGAACTAGGCGCAAGAGAAGTCGCCCAGTTAGTCTTGGCTGAGTTAAAGCAGCGTAAGCACCCCCTACTCCAACATCTGCGCCCAGTGGATCCAAAGCACCTCTCTTTACACTACTAAGCAATGAGATGGCTTAGCTGGTCATTAATCGTTAAAGGATTTTTCAGGCTAAGCCGAGGCTGTGTGACTTTATTATTCACTGGGTACGATGGCGTCGCGCATCACTGTTCTGCCAAGGCAAAGCCACCTAGCTACTCACTACAACCTTTCCACGTTTATATTTTGACCATATTTTTTTAAAAACCACTTGCAGAACGCATCGGCCTACCATTGATTTTTTGCCCGCTCCCAACACAAACCCCAGTCCAACCTTATCCACACTTTCACTTGTTAAAAGCAGGCCTCAAAGTATTGAAATATAAAATTAAATTAAATCTTATGCACAGTCGTTTCATATAATTCCTGCCTTCAAGAATC
>NZ_JANQVQ010000259.1:0-13669 GCF_030730205.1 Paraglaciecola sp. | reverse complement strand
AATTAAATTAAATCTTATGCACAGTCGTTTCATATAATTCCTGCCTTCAAGAATCAACACCTCACCTGTTTCATGGCGTTTCACCTGAGCGTAAAGTCGGTCTACTTGATGTACATCAAAATCTTATGTGAGTTTGGGTCTACACTGAGTATTGAACTCCTTTACGTGAAACGAGACCCTCCATGAAAATGCCACATCACATCTTGGTCATCATCAGCGGTAAACACAAAGAACATGAGGCGCTACAACGGGCAATAAAATTTGCGGAATACAGAGATATTCATATTCATCTTTTAAGTACCAACTATGAACCTGCCCTCGATTTAAACGAAGTGCTGCCCAGCGAACAGCGAGATCAGCTTAAAGAACAACATTTGGCAGATAGAACGTTTTATTTGCAGTCGATTGCCAAAGAGGTAAAAAGTCAGGACATTGAGTGTTCTGTTATCGTCAAATGGAGTCCGCATCTGCATGAAGTAATCGAAGATGTGGTGAAAACGTTGCAGCCAGATTTGGTGATTAAACGAGTCAGTGCAGAGCCACTCAGTATCAATCCTTTTGCCCTGCCCACAGACAGACACCTAATTAGACATTGCCAGGCCCCATTGTTGTTAGTTAAACATTCGAGTTGGACCAACGACCCAATTCTTGCGGCGGTGGACGTACTTACCACTGATGCTGATCACATTGCCTTAAACAGTGCCGTTATCGCATCAGCTAAGCTGTTTTCCCATATTCAACTGAGTCCCTTGCATGTAGTTAATGCATACACAACTTACGCGGTGAGTGCTGCAATGGATTTTCCTACGCTGGATGTTAAGCAGCTCAACAGTAATACCGAAAATTACCATCGAGACAAACTCAATCAACTCCTCGAACAAAATCAACTCGTGCCTAAGCCCAGCCAACTTCATGTGGAGTCGGGCTTACCTGATCTCGCCATAGCTAAAGTGGTTGGAGAGCTTAAACCACAGTTAGTGGTAATGGGCAGCGTTGGACGTAAAGGTATTTCTGCAGCACTCATGGGTAATACCGCAGAATCAGTCTTGGCACGATTAAATTGTGAAGTGTTGTGTTTAAAACCATAAATCAATTTGCCTAGCACGGTCAGCGGCTTGCTGACCGTTTTATGAAGCGCCAAGAAAAGCTATTTCGCTGTATATCGCGCCTCATTATTTTGAAACAACTTAGTCGGCTTTAACTGCGCTGGACGGTTTTTTAGTTCATCACCCCATCTTATTGAATAAAATGGCGTTTCTCTTAATCACGGTACAACTCCCTGTGTATGTTCAATTTTCTGCCTTTGAAAAAAATAAATTTGTGGAAAGACGGAATACTGCTTAAATCGATAGGGTTAAATAGGGTAAGAAACGAGGTGTTCGGTCTTCGCTATGTCTAACGAAGCAAGTGACTTTGCGTGAATACAGCAGTTTTACTCTTTTTCTCAAGCACAAACAGCCCATTTAGGCTTATTGTAAAATCAGTGATTCTCTTAGCAACTCTTAGGTATTTAATACCCGACCAACGTTAAGTATATTGTTGGGGTCCATCATGTTCTTCATGGCTTTCATTAATGCAATTTCACTGTCGCTGCGTGAATATTTCAAAAAGTCTTTTTTTACCACGCCTATACCATGTTCACCGGAAATTGATGCGCCCATTTTCCCTGCTATTTTTAATACCTCGTCTTCGATAGCATGCAGTTGTTCTGGGTGCGGATAACTAATGGTTAAGTGCAGGTTACCGTCTCCTAAATGCCCAAAAGCAAAATATCTGGCCTTTGGATACTTATCAGCCACCCGTTGTTTACTGGTATTCACAAAATCTTGCATGTCGCTAATGGGCATGCTGATATCAAACGCAATGAAGGGTTTTACACGACTAAGTAACTCGGCTATGGCTTCTCTGATAGCCCATATATCAGCGTTGTCTTGTAACGATTGGGCAATAATAACGTCTTCCACTAAACCCTGTTCTATGGCTTCACCTAGCAAGGTTTCGCTCATGGTTTGCAGCGCGGCCTTATCTTGGCCTTGAAACTCAACTAAGGCATAAATGGCATAATTAGCAGCAAAGGGTTTACGAGCAAGTTGCTGTATATCAATCACTGCGTCAAAGTAATCCGCCCACATGACTTCAAATGCCGAAAGATTTTGCGCGTTTTCTCGGCGCAATTTGCTCAGTAATAAGATGAGATTATCCAAACAGGTAGCAGCGCATAACACCACAACTGATTCGTCGCTGCGCGGAACGAGCTTAAGTACTAATTGAGTGATAATGCCAAGGCTGCCTTCTGAGCCAATAAACAGGTGTTTTAAATCGAATCCGGCATTATTTTTCATCATGCTATTCAGGCCACCCACAATATTGCCGTTAGGCAAGACTGCTTCAATCCCCAGCACTAAATCACGCATCATGCCGAATTTTATTACGCGATTACCGCCTGCATTGGTGGCTGCATTTCCACCAATGGTGCAGTTACCCCGAGCACTTAAATCAAGCGGAAAATCAAGGCCAAACTCGAGTGCTTTGTTTTGGACTTGTTCTAGCGTTGCCCCTGCTTCTACGGTCATGGTCATGGCTTTTTCATCAACACTGACAATGTGATTCATGCGCTCTAAGCTCAGCACTACTTCATTACGCTGCGGTGTGGCGCCACCACATAATCCAGTTCGTCCGCCTTGAATAACGATATTGATGGCATGTTTATGACAGTACTGCATAAATTTTGCGACCTGAGCACTGTTGTGAGGTTTAACCACCGCCAAGGGCAACTGCGCTGGTACCGAACTCCAGTCTTTGCTGTAGGCCGTTAACATGTCTGGGTCAACGTTAAGCGCGCCATCCCCAAGTAAGGTTTGAAGGCACTGAATATGGGAGGAATGCAACATCGAGAAATCCTATTAGGTGCGCATGTGCTTGCATCAATCGGTAGGTTTAAGGGCTAATTAAAGTGTTTAGTCGCAACAAATTGTTTAACAAAATCCGCAAAACCTTGCACCGGATCAGAAACCCACATGTCGCTTTGACTATAGAGTACGTAGTGTCTTGATAATGTCGGCTGGCTCAATGGCAACTTACGTAAGTGTTGATGGATACCCAGCTGATCAACAAATTCAGGCGTCATGGTTAAAGCGATATTTTGCGAGACTAAACCCAGTGCTGTAGTGACACTCTCCACAATATCAGATACGTGAAAACGCTCACTTGGCTCTAGGGTATTTAATATACTAGCAAGACTTTGCTCGTGGTCTGAACCAGCCGCACATATCACATAAGGACGGAGTTCTGACCATTTCACCTCGGTTTTCGCAGATATTGGATGATCCGGATGACACCATAAAATCCAGCGACTTTGAAAAAGTTGGGTCACTGAAATACCCTGATTAACTTGTTGCTCGGGGCCAATAGCAATATCCGCAGAGCCATTAATAATTTGATCTGACAAAGAAATAACCGCAGCGTCAACAATGTGTACACGAATATCAGGGTGGGTTATTCGGTAAGCCGCAATGATTTCAGGTAACAACGTAGCAGCTACCACTTGCGGGGCAGCCACCCTCACGATCCGAACGTTGTTGTCTTTTAGCTCAATAGCTGCGGCTTCAGCAACTTTCATTTGCTGCAATACCGATACTGCATAGGCTAAAAATTCTCGGCCACCAGTGGTGAGCGATACCTTACGGGTCGTGCGGTCAAACACCGCAAATCCTAAACGATCTTCTAGTTCAGCAATCAAGTTACTGATGGTAGACGAACTTAAATGCATATAATCGCCGGCTCGATTAAAGTTTTTTGCATCTGCTACAGCCACTAGCGCTTCTAACTGCCTTAAAGAAAATCGTGCCATATCACATCGCTACTCTATTCATATTATCCCCAAGAACACAAACTATACTCAATCCCCTTTTACTTATAAAGCGTGTCACTAAAGCGCTGATTTTACGACGCAATATAAGCGGTTTTTACCGTGGTATAAAACTCAGCGGCATAGCGCCCCTGCTCTCTAGCACCATAACTCGAGCCTTTGCTACCTCCAAAGGGCACGTGGTAATCTACTCCAGCGGTTGGCGCATTGATCATGACCATACCACTTTTGGCATGACGCTTATAATGGTTTGCGTACTTCAGCGATGTAGTAACAATACCGCTTGAAAGACCAAATTTAGTCTCGTTAGCCATGGTAAGTGCCTCTTCATAGTCTGCCACTTTCAGCACACAGGCGACCGGTCCAAAAATCTCTTCTTTGGCAATGCGCATGTCTACCTTTGTTTCAGTGAAAAGAGCCGGCTGCAAGAAAAAACCCTGAGTCTTTCTTTGTAATACCTCACCACCAAAAGCCAGTTTAGCGCCCTCCTGCTGACCTAATTGAATATAGTGGCAATCTATGTCTAATTGATTTTTATCCACCACCGGTCCAATTAAGGTATCTGCCGCCAAGGCATGGCCGACTTGTAGTTTACGCATTTTTGCCATTACCGCGTCGACAAAACGGTCATGAATACCACTTGTAACGATAAACCGTGATGAAGCGGTACAGCGCTGTCCAGTTGCATAAAAGGCGCCGTTTACTGCCACTTCTGCGGCTATTTCTAGATCCGCATCATCCAGCACAACTAAGGGGTTTTTTCCGCCCATTTCCAGTTGCACTTTAGCCATGCGCCCCACTACTTTAGCGGCAATATTACGTCCTGTATTTTCCGAGCCAGTAAAACTAATCGCAGCAACATCAGGATGATTGACCAGGGTTTCACCCACCACAGAGCCACGCCCAGTCACTAGGTTAAAAACACCCGCTGGTGCGCCTGCGCGATGAATAATATCGGCTAAAGCCCATGCAGAGCCAGGTACAAGTTCTGCAGGTTTAAATACCACCGTATTACCATATGCTAACGCCGGTGCAATTTTCCAAGCCGGAATAGCAATAGGAAAATTCCACGGCGTGATCAAGCCCACAACGCCAATAGGTTCTCGGGTAATTTCGATTTCTATGCCTGGTCTGATGGACGCTAGTTTGTCGCCAGTTAGACGCACACATTCTCCAGCAAAAAACTTAAAAATTTGCCCAGCTCGCGTTACCTCACCTAAGGCTTCGGCTTTGGTTTTGCCTTCCTCAAGGGCTAGTAGCGTCGATAGTTCGTCTTTACGCGCTAAAATCTCGGTGCCAACAGTATCGAGCAGATCAAAACGTTGTTGAATAGAGCTCACAGACCACGATTTAAATGCGGTTTTAGCCGCGTCAATGGCATGTAGCGTTAGATTTTCATCGGCCTGTGCATATTCGCCAATCACATCACTGGTATCGGATGGATTAATATTGGCGCTTACTGCTTTACCAGCAACCCACTCGCCGTTGATAAGTAGCTTAAATTGTTGCTGCATATTATTCCTCACTCTCAGATTTGGGGCAGAAAAAGAGCAACTGAATCGCGCCGCCAGCGACTAACACAAGAGGTAAGATATAAAGAAGTACCTGAGAAGGACTTACATCGGCGCTTAATAACACACCGGCCATGAGAGGCCCAATGATGGCGCCCATACGACCTACTGCAACAGCCGAGCCGACCCCGGTGCCACGAAAACGTGTGGGATAGTACGCCCCCGCTTGCCCGTATAATAAAAACACTAAACCGTTGGCAAAAATCCCCACCACCAAACCGGCTAAAATAGCGTAGGCCATGTTGTGTTCAAGTCCAGCAAGACTAATGAGTGCAAGTGCAATGGCTACGGTAACAAAGGCAAATATCCAGCGGGGGCTGTAGCGAGTAATTAAATAGCCAAGTAATAGTGCGCCAGTTGAACCACCCACATTAAATACCATTTGTACTTTGCTCGCTTGGGCACTACTGAAACCTTTACCCACTAATAATAGCGGTAGCCAGTTAAGTAATAAATATAACACCGCCACTGAACATAAAAAGCCCAGCCAAATATACAGTGTGGGCATGGCTCTTTTTTCACCAAACAGGGCATTGCTGACGCTAATACTGGGTGCATTGTCAGTATTATTTCGAGCTTGTTGAGCATCGGTAAATACCTTTGATTCTTGTAAATACTTAACCAAAACAGGGACCAACAATAAAGGAGCAAGGCCACCGACATAAAAGATGTTACGCCACTCATCTGACGCTAAAGCAATAAAGGTAGCAATAAAACCGCCTATAGGTGTGGCGCAATACATCATGGTCACCACCCCTGCTCGACGTTTAGGATCAACTGCTTCGGCGGCAATGGCGATGATCATTGGTAAAGCACCACCCATGCCTAAGCCGGTACCAAAACGAATAGCGATGAGTGAATTTGGATCCCAGGCAAAAGGCGTGAGTACCGACAACGTTCCAAAGGCGACTACTGACCAAATAAGCACCCATTTTCTACCAATATAGTCAGACACCATGCCGCCAAACAGCGCACCAATGAGTAATCCCACTGAACTTGCACTGGCAATTAAGCCCATTTCGTTGGAGTCTATTGCTAATTCTGCCACTATTTTTGGCGCTGCGACGCCCATTGATTGCAAATCCAAGCCTTCAAAGATGGTGGTAACAAAACACAAGGCCAGTGTTAACCAGTTGGTTTTTTGTTGAATACTATTTTCCATAACTACGCCTTTTCGGTCGATTATTTGTACCTATCACCCGCAAAACTAATATGCGGATGGGGATGTGGTTTGAGTAGATGACTTGCCTTTGAATGTTGCACACAAATGTTTGGCAGCATTGACCAATAAGGTCGTATCCACTCCCACCGCAACAAATAAAGCTCCGTTTGCTAAATACGCTTGTGCGACTGCAGGGTCAGTCGCTAATACTCCGGCAGCCTTGCCGGTTTTTCTCACTAATTGAATGCCTTCAATGATGGCATCTACAACTTGTTTGTCGTTTTGTTTCCCCAGCAAGCCCATTGAAGCCGATAAGTCAGCCGGACCAAAAAAGACGCCGTCTACTCCCTCTACCGCGGCAATGGCGTTTAAATTTTGTAAGGCAGTGACAGATTCAACTTGCACAATGACACAAATCTCCTGTTGGCATTGCTCGAGGTAGTCATCAACTTGATTCCAACGAGACGCACGGGCTAAACCGGCCCCTACTCCCCTTATTCCCTGAGGAGGATAACGGGTTGCCGCCACAATTTGTTTAGCTTGTTCTGCGTCCTCAACCATGGGGACCAACAAGGTTTGCACCCCCAAATCGAGGTATTGTTTGATAAGCGCGGTATCACCGATTGGTGGTCTGACTATGGCTTGAATGGGATAAGCCGCAACGGCTTGCAGTTGCGTGAGTACACTGCGGGTGTCATTGGGTGCATGCTCGCTGTCTATGAGGAGCCAATCAAATTCTGTATTGGCAATTAGCTCAACGCTATAAGCACTCGCCAAAGCAGCCCATACACCGATTTGTTGCTGGCCTGCTTTAATTTGCTGTTTAAAACTATTTTTCGGTAGCTTCATTTCATTGTTCTTATTTTATATTGCCACGCTCAAATAAAGCGACAAGACACATTGCCCAATGCACCGTAATCCACCACAAAGGTATCACCCGCTTGGGCGGCCACGGGCCGCGTAAATGAACCACTCAGTACCACATCACCCACATTTAATTGCTCATTATAAGGCGCTATTTTATTGGCTAACCATGCAACCCCTGTGGCAGGATGATTTAATACACCTGCCGCTAAGCCCGTTTCTTCGATAACCGCATTTTTGTACATCATGGCTCCTACCCAGCGCAGATCTACCGCATCGGGTTTGACCGGCTGACCGCCCATCACAATACCTGCATTGGCGGCAAAATCTGAGATAGTATCAAATACCTTACGCGGCGCCTTGGTGTCGCGGTCAAGCTGCTCAATACGTGCGTCAATAATTTCTAATGCGGGGATCACATATTCTGTGGCTCTTAGCACATCAAATAGTGTCACATTTGGGCCCTTAAGGGGGCTTTTTAAAATAAACGCTAGTTCGACTTCAATGCGAGGCAAAATAAACTGCGAAATATCAATATCGGTGCCTGAATCAAAAAACATGTCATCCATTAGTGGGGCGTAATCTGGCTCGGTGATCTGTGCTGACAGCTGCATAGCTCTTGACGTTAACCCAATTTTACGCCCTTTCACTACGCGGCCATCAGCGATTTCAAGTTTGACCCATTCACGTTGAATGGCGTACCCATCCTCAATAGTCATCTGTGGGTAGCGCTTGGATATGTGGCGCACTTGCGTGCGGTTTTTTCGCGCTGAATAGAGCTCTTGGGCCAATTCACTAATAACATCGTGCGACAACATGCTTAATTCTCCCTTACTTATTTGTGAGCGTACTTAAACCGCTATTTTTTGCTTTTCGCTACTTTTAAAGCGTGAGGAAAGCGTGGCTCGACATTTTCATCAAAACCTAAGGCAACCCGTCTTACTTCATCGCTGTCTGTGGGTTGATGACCACAATCAAGGGCGGAAGCCCGTGGTGCGGGAATCGCTTTTACCGTACCTTTTATACGGCCAATATTGGTAATTTCACACTCAACAACATCACCAGGATCCACCGAACGAGAATGACAAGGCGTACCCATCAAAATAACGTCACCAGCATTGAGGGTAATATGGCGCGCAATATCAGCAATGGCGTAATGTGGGCCCCAAATGGTTTCATCGCCTACATGGGCTTGTTGCACGACTTCACCATTAACGTAAGTTGTCAGGGTTTGGTCAAATAAATTAACGCCGCGCACAATGCCGGGGCCAATGGGTAATAAGGTATCTGCACCTTTCACTCGTAACATTGAACCTTGGTCGGTATCACGGAAATTTTGCAGCCCCATATCTAAAGCCGGGCAGAATCCTTCTATATAGTCCCAGGCTTCATCAGGTAGTACATTGCGACAGGTTTTACTGATTACTACCGCGTACTCACCTTCATAGTTGAGATACTGGCAATCATCTGGCTTGAGAATTTCTCCATTGTGGCCATTAAGTGCCGTCGGAGGTTTGGTGAAATATGTTGGATAAGCGGTTGGTTTTGGACGCTTGCGGGTCTCCATACTTCTTGAGGTGTAAGAGATATGAATAGCGATAATTTTACTTGGCGCAACAGGCGGTAAGTAAACGAGGTGTTCCGTTTCAAGCACTCGACCATCATCTAATCTGAGTTTACCCTGTTCATTACCACTTT
The DNA here is from genome assembly GCF_030730205.1 of Paraglaciecola sp. GTDB lineage: Bacteria > Pseudomonadota > Gammaproteobacteria > Enterobacterales > Alteromonadaceae > Paraglaciecola. Next base: position 4,506 of record NZ_JANQVQ010000259.1, on the reverse strand, counting down.
CAATTATGGTGCCCCAATAGGCACTGCCACCGATTAATACCCGTCTTCTTTCAATGCGTGGGCCAATCATCACTTGTGGTGTATTTTTTAATGGAAATTCAAAATTCATTGCTTATTCCTTAACATCAAACCATATTTGCACATTACCGGTGCCTCGCGCGTTTTCGTAGTCAGACATAACCGTTCCCTTAGCCTTGCAGTTTACGCCACCTAGGGCGCCTAGCATTTGTAAGTAATGACCGCCAAACGCCTCCCAGTTACGTTGTTTATATTCGCTTTCCCAGTTGTTAATGATTTGTTCATGATTGCCTTGTTCCATCAACGCAATAGCCACCTTGTCACTGGCCACGTTTTCAGGGCTGGAGACATTGGACTCATGATAAATCCGCGGATTGACCGGCTCCCAGTCAATATTGTTAAAACGATGACTCAAGGCACCTGAGGCAATTAACACCACTTTGGCATCACTGTTTTTGATACCTTGAGCGATGGTTTCGCCGGCTGGCAAGAACTGATCCCAACGACAATTTTGGCAACAGCTAGCAGATACTACTTTGATACCTAAACGCTCTAGATGCAGCTGCTTGATAATATTAATGGTGGCGTATTCTTTGTGCATACCATCATTAGCGGTAGAGCGCACTCTCACCCCCATTTCCAAACCCGCATCATTGATGTGATTGGCAAGCTCTGGGTTACCGTTAAAGTCGTAGTCCACACCAAATAAATACCATGGCATTTCAGAGCTCACGTAGTTGCCCTTAATGCGCCCTCGGCCATCGACTAAATGAAAGCCCGTGGTAAACCAATGACTATCAAAAATAATGACGGTATCGGGCTTTAATGCTTCAATTTTTTTACGCACTTTGGCATAACCCGCAATCAGATCGGAGTCTGTTCCTGCGCCCATTAACTTGCGCATTTCTTCGTTTTGCATCAGCCCAGGGTGATGAGATAGCAATGCGGCTCCAACTATTTGTCCCATAAAATGATTCCTTATACTTATTTTTAAAACGCCAATTAGCGTTGACTAAAACTGGCTCTAAATGGTTTTTTGGGCACCACAACATCTTTGATGTCGCAAAAAAATTCGAAGCTCCAGTTGCCCCCTTCGCGGCCTATACCCGAGCGTTTGATGCCACCAAAAGGCGCTTCTAAATCACGAATTCCAAAACTGTTCACCCAGATAAACCCGGTTCTGACTCGTTTGGCAATCTCAGTCGCATGTTGTTGTTCGCCGTAACATACACCACCAAGCCCATAGTCAGTGCCATTCGCCATGGCAATGAGCTCGTCGTCATGGCTAAAGGTTTGTAAGGTCAACACCGGACCAAACACTTCGTTTTGTACAATTTCGTCATCTTGTTTAACGTTGGTGAGTAAGGTGGGTTTAAAATACAGTTCGCCAAAAGGGTGTTTTTCTGCGCCCCACAACACGACTGCTCCGGCCGCTTTGGCGCGCTCAATAAATCCAGCGACACGCTCAACTTGACGCTGATGAATAATAGGCCCCACTTCTGTAGCTGGATCTCGCGGGTCGCCCACGTTTAAGGCCTCGACATAGGCGCGCATCGCCTCAACAAATTCATCTTTAATGGATTCATGCACCAGTAAACGCGTGCCGGCCAAACACACTTGTCCGGCGTTTCGATACATCAATGCGGCAGTAGCGGCGGCGTTATCGATATCCGCCGAGGCTAATACAATAAAAGGGCTTTTGCCGCCTAACTCTAAGCTGCACGGCACTAAATTTTGCGCGGCAGATTGCGCGATAAGTTTTGCGGTAGGCACCGATCCGGTAAAGGACACGCGCGCAATTCGTGGGTCGGCAACCAGGCCAGCACCTGACTCAAGACCGGTGCCCTGCACAACATTAAAAACACCTGGTGGTATACCCGCAGCCTGCGCAGCATCGGCTAACAATGAACTGGTGCACGGCGCCCATTCTGGCGCTTTTAATATACACGTATTGCCTGACGCCAGCGCTGGACCAAGTTTCCATGTAGATAACATCAACGGCGCATTCCAAGGGGTGATGATAACGACTACCCCAGCAGGATCATGACGAACTAAGTGTTCAGCTTGCTTGGTATCAATGCTGTGATTTTGCAAACGTAGGGCATGTTCTGCAAAGTGGCGAATATTAAGTTGCGCTCGGCCCACAACGCCATGTTGCATACGAGAAAACAATACCCCTGCATCGGTACTTTCTGTCAAAGCAAACTCATCAGCACGTTTGCCAATTTCATCAGCAAACTTGTCTAAGTAAACTTTACGCTCGGCGGCGCTTAAGGCAGCCCACGCAGGAAATGCACGCTCAGCAGCTTCGATAGCTTGATTAATTATGCTAGGACTGCCATTAGCAACCTGGCCGAGTACCTGACCATCGATGGGAGAAAACACCTCTAGATAATGCTCTGCTGCGACCCGTTGACCGCCGATGTAATGATCCGATGAAATAGTTATCTCATTAATCTTGATAAACTTACTCATTAATCAAATTCCTTGAATTATCTGTTGTATGAAGGCAAAAAAATGAACTAAACAAATCAATGCTTTATTTGTAAGTCAACTGAACGCTTAACAAGTAAATGCGATTTTGTTTACATTATTTAAACAGATGTTCAGTCATAATAGCGCCAACAACAAACGTTATTTACCAAACAATTGATTTGCAAAAATGGATAATGAGGCTGAGTAAACAAAAATTAAGCTTAATATCTAGACTGTTTCAATCAAGAAAGGCAGCCTCAATACTTAGGATTAACAAGATAGTTAGGAGGATGAGGTGGAAAAGTTAAATGAATCAGTTCAGACCTCAGGTAAAAATGCGACCGACCAGTGACACCAAGAATGGCATGATAGATTTAGTGGTCCATTAAGACGTAAGCTCTCGATTAAAATTATCTCGGTATTGACGTGGTGAAAGGCCCGTCCAACCTCTGAATGCACGAGTAAACACGGCAGGATCGGAAAACCCGACTTTTTCTGCCACCTCTTTAACAGGCAACGAGTATAAGGTTAATAAATTAATGGCTTTATCACGGCGCACTACATCTTTGATTTGTTGAAAAGACGACCCTTCATCTTTTAAGCGCCGCATGACCGTACGACTCGTCATGTACAGGATGGCTGCAATATCATCTATCGAATTATTACCTTCAGTGATATTACTTTTAAGGATACGTTTTACTTCAGCTGACACGCTATAATCCGCTTTGTACTGGCGAAATAACTCAAGTGGACAATTGTGCATAAACGACTTAAGCGACGCTTCATTTTGTTTTACGGGGCGTGATAAATACGCGCTAGGAAACACCAAGCTGAGTGAGTCACAGTTAAATTTATGGACCCCCGGAAACAGATAGCTGTACTCTCGGGCGTGCGGTGGATTGGGATAATTAAAACGCGTTTCGATTAAGGGCAGCGAGTCAACAATCAGCCAAGACGCATAACGATGCCACGCTAATAAGCACATCTCAGCAAACAAATGTCCATGATCGTCTTGCGGTTTAACCTGATTGAATGACATCAAGGTCACATCAGGACCGACTTTTAATTCAATAAATGAAAAACGGGTGACTAAATTATAAAACCTCGTACCTAATTCAAGTGCTTTTTGCAAGGTAGGTTGATTAACCGTTAATTTACCCATCATATAATAGGTACCTAGTTCAAGTCTGACGGGCAATACCCCCATACTTTCTTCTTTTGCTGCATCCCAGCAGGCTTTTTGAAAAGCCGACAGATCTTCAGTTCTAACACGTACATCAGGCTTGTCTATCACGTCTTGCAGAATATTGGCCGACGCGAGTAAGTTACCAGCGTCAAGGCCAATTTTGCGCGCTCGATGATACAAGGCACTAATATAGTGGTTAGACGCTGAGCCATATTCACCTTTGTTTTGCATCTGTTCTTCCTGTAAGCACCGTTGGTTATTTCATTGTATAAAAGCATGTCTTGCGATGATTTAACACCACAAGCTCATATTTTATGAGCCTTACATATGCAGGCCATTGCTCATGGCAAGTTGCCGAATCACTCATCAGACAAAACTTCGATATGACAAGTTTTAAAGATGAAAGTCGACCATGTTTGCATCGTGCCCATGAACCTAATGATGCGTCACTTAGCAAGTTGGCCATGCAAGTTACTGGCGTTGCGCTAAATACGGTCCCCTCTAGCAAGTGCTAAACGATGTGTTGCCTTACCCAAGTCACTGCGTAAGGCAGTGAAAAGTTACCCTGAAAACAGAAGAGGAGTTATTCTTGGCACAGGCAGTTTATCTCATTGATTACAAGGCGAATGAGCGGACCTGATAAACCCCGGTTTTGCTTTGCAGCGTATGGATGACATTGTCAATGACCCAGAAAAACTGTGTGAATTGAGTAATCCCCCGATCATGAAAAAAGGCGGCACCGAAGCTATTAAAGTGATTACGTGGCTGGTGATGCCCGGTGCGCTTGGCCCAAACGTAAATTCACGGCATAAACACTATCATGCGCC
>NZ_JANQVQ010000258.1 GCF_030730205.1 Paraglaciecola sp. | reverse complement strand
GCCCCGCATGGGATGCCCCGCATTAGCGGATTTCTATATTCTCGCAAAGTGGTAAACGATGACGCCTAATTGAAATCGACAGGCAACACGGGGTTATTCAGGTTTAAACACGCCAATTACGCCAGTGCTACCTTTACTAGCACTGCCTACTTTTTTGTCTACCTGTGACTCGTGATAGTCACAATGAACACATTCAATTTTTTCTACGTTGTTTTCAAAATACAGCATAATGGAGTCTTGAGCTTTGCACTTAGGACATACAGCACCTGCAACAAACCGTTTTTTTATTTTATTAACCATGATTTTAGGAATAATTTAGCTCGCCATCTTGGTATCATAACCCGTATCGAACGTAAGTGTTATTAGTAAACAGGCTAGCATGATTCAATTTTCCGACCTTTCTTTAATGCGCGGCAGTAAAATGTTGTTGCAAGACGTTAACGCAGTGGTATACCCAGGTCATAAGGCTGGCTTAATTGGTGCAAACGGATGCGGAAAATCCAGTTTATTTGCTTTGATCAGGGGAGAGTTACACCCCGAACAGGGCGATTTCGCTATTCCAAAAGACTGGCAAATTGTTTGGGTAGCGCAAGAAACTCCTGCAGTAGAGCGCAGTGCCTTGGATTATGTTATTGATGGTGACAGACGTTATCGCGCGCTGCAGGCGCAATTAAAAGAAGCTGAAGAATCACATAATGGTGAGCAAATAGCGGTTTTACACGGTTTGTTAGAACAGGCCGGTGCCTATGATATTGAATCAAGAGCTGCCACCATATTGGCGGGTTTGGGATTTGCTAATGATGTCATGAATAACAGCGTAAATGCATTTTCTGGTGGCTGGCGTATGCGTCTTAATTTAGCCCAAGCATTGTTGTGTTATTCTGATTTGCTGCTGCTTGATGAGCCCACTAACCACTTGGATTTAGATGCGGTTATCTGGTTAGAAAAATGGTTGCAACGTTATACAGGTACTTTATTACTTATTTCTCACGATAAGTCATTCTTAGATAGCACCGTGAATGAAATCATTAGCGTTGAGCAGCAAAAATTAGTCAGTTACACCGGTAACTACGATGCTTATGAAATTCAACGTGCAGAACGTTTACGATTACAAAGTTTGCAATATCAAAAGCAACAAGACCAAATCGCCCACCTAGAATCTTTTATCAATCGCTTTGGTGCCAAGGCAAGTAAGGCCAAACAAGCACAGAGTCGGGTAAAGCAATTGGCGAGGATGGAAACCTTGCTACCGGTCATGGCCGATTCACATTTTACCTTTCGCTTTTTGGTCCCGCCTAAGTTGCCTAATCCTCTTGTTAAGATGGAGCAGGTAAAAGTTGGCTATGGCGATAAGGTTATTTTGGAAAAACTCCAACTTAACTTAGTGCCAGGTAGTCGTATTGGTTTGCTGGGTAAAAATGGCGCCGGTAAATCCACATTAATCAAATTGTTAGCAGGTGAAAATGCCCCTTTGCATGGCGTATACGAGACCTCAGCAGGTTTAAGTATTGGTTATTTTGCTCAACACCAACTCGAGTTTTTACGCGCTGACGATTCACCTTTAGCTCATATTCAACGTCTAGACCCTAAGGCATCTGAACAAAGTTTGCGTGACTTTTTAGGTGGTTTTGGTTTTCGCGGCGATGATGCCTTAGCTAAGGTGGCTCCAATGTCTGGTGGCGAAAAAGCTCGCTTAGTATTGGCCCTGACAGTTTATCAAAAACCTAACTTGCTGCTCCTTGATGAACCAACCAACCATTTAGATCTGGATATGCGCCACGCATTAAATATTGCTCTGCAAGGGTTCGAAGGTGCGATGGTATTGGTGTCACACGATCGTTATTTGTTATCGTCGGTTTGTGATGATTTTTATTTAGTTGATAGCGGCCAAGTTCAAGTTTTTAACGGTGATTTAGATGATTACAAAGCATGGATTTTAAAGCCAGAGCAAAGTGCCAATGCCACCGATAGCCCAAAAGTAAAACCAGAACGTAAAAACACGAAGCGGCTTGAGGCTGAGTTTAGGCAAGCTACACAAGGCTTAAGAAAAACCATCACAATGTGTGACAAAACCATGGCAGATCTACACAGTAAGTTAGCTAAAATGGAAACAGAATTGAGTCAAACTGAAATTTATAACGCTGAAAATAAAATGCAGTTAAAACAAATTTTAGCCGAGCAGGCAAAACTTAAAGGGCAACTTGAAGAGACTGAAATGCAATGGTTAGATGCGCAAGAGCAACTAGAACTACAACAAGCTGAGTTTGACCTATTACTCAATTAACACAAAAGTTTAAGTCGATGTCTGTAGATGAAACTCAAGCGCAAGCTCCTTATTTCGGCGTGGTCACACACAGTAATTTTGTTGCCCCTTGGTGGGCGAAAAACCGCCACGTGCAAACTATTTTTCCACGTTTTTTACAGAAGCGTCAGGCTTTAAAGTATCGCGTAGAAAACTTCGTTTTGCCTGATGGAGATTTCGTTAAATTGGCGTGGGTTGGCGACATCAATACCGCAAACGGCCTGATTATTATGTTTCATGGTTTGGAGGGCTCTATCCACTCTCACTATTGCCATGATATGGCGGCTGACTTAGTCCGCCAAGGTTACGCTGTTGTTGTGATGCATTTTCGCGGCTGTGGTGGGGAACTAAATCATCGCACTCGGGCTTATCATTCTGGTGAAACCTCTGACCCTCTGGTATTTCTAAATTGGTTGCAAAGTCACTATCCCGAGTTGCCAAAATTTGCCATTGGTTTTTCTTTGGGCGCTAATATGCTGTTAAAATTGCTCGGTGAAAATCCCCAGCAAACCATACTAAAGGCTGCTGTGGCGGTCTCGGCACCGCTGCAGTTAGCTGAGTGTGCAGAAAGTATAGGTCGCGGTTTTTCAACGTTGTATCAGCGCTATTTGCTAAAAAGTATGCTGAATAACTTGCAACGCAAAATGGCAATCATGGACTATGGTAAGCAACTTAATATCAAACAAAATGAATTGCACCGCCTAAAAACCTTCAGAGATTTTGACCAGCATGTGACGGCTCCCTTGCACGGCTTTAGCGATGCGGATGATTATTATCAGCGTTGTAGTGCCATGGCGTATCTAAAGGAGATACAAACACCCACCTTGATATTGCATGCCAAGGATGATCCCTTTATGAACGAAAAAGTGTTACCTAATTCACAGCACCTTTCGGCTTCTGTCAGGGTCGAGTTAAGTGAACAAGGCGGGCATGTTGGTTTTTTACAAGGCAGTCCTTGGCGTCCCAAAATTTGGATGCAGCAAAGAGTGAGCGATTTTTTAAAGACTGTGTCCGCTTTACAGCAGCAATCTACAAGTGAGAAAAAATGATTATTCCGATTCAGGATGTTGGACAAGAAACACTTATGAATATTATTGAAGCGTTTGTGCTGCAGGAAGGTACTGAATACGGAGAGCACGACGTTGGCTTAGCTGAAAAAGTACAACAAGTTCTCACCCAACTTAAGTCGGGTGAGGCATTTCTAGTTTATTCTGAGTTGCACGAAACGGTCAATATTGTGGCAAAAGGTCATCTCAGAACAGATGAAGGTGACCGTTAATTAAGGACTAAATTAAAGGTGACTGGAACAGATAAACCGATACTAGATAAACCAGCTACTTTTTGTAGGGCTTCAACCCCTGCTTGTAAACCAATGTCTGCAGCGCTCAATAAAACCGGTTTAGCGCTCGTTACCACAAACTGACCTTCAGTGGTTTTTGTTACAACAACATTCAAATTTAGACTTTTTTCTATACCCATCAAGGTTAGAGTGGCGGGTAATTCAGTGTGTAAGGTTTCACCCTTGGCAAGGGCCATTATATTTTCTGCAAGGGTGGCGCTAATCTTTGCCTGTGGAAAAGCATCAACCTTAAATAACATTTCACGCATTCTTTGATTGCGAATATCAATACCTGTTTCAACCGTACTTAAGTCTATGCTCGCAGTAAATTTTCCGTCACTGCTGAGTTTGCCTTCAACACGGTTAAAAGAATGTACTTCACTGGTATTGAGGTTTTTGGTTGAGATAAAAAACACTTTTGATTGTTCACTGTCTACTGCCCAATCTGCCATCGCGGCAGTGGATATCATACTTGCCGCAATCAAATAGCTTGGCAGTAATTTTTTCAAATTGATCATATTAGGTTTCCAAGTTTGTATTTAACAATCGATGGCCAATCTACATTTTGATCGCCCATCACGATAAAGTCGGGGTTATTGACGCTTTTACGCCGGTTGTAGCTTAATGGCTCAAAATCGTGCGCTAATATTGAACCGCCAGCCTCGCCTACGATGCATTGTGATGCACCCGTATCCCACTCACCTGTTACGCCTATTCGTAAAAACACATCTGCCTTACCCTCAGCGATGAAACAGGCTTTGAGTGAGCAACTGCCTAATGGCAACGTATGATAAACTCGATGGTCGCTCATACTGTTCATGACCTTCTCACGGGCTTGGCGACGGCTAATAGCAACCATGACGACGCCTTGTTCAGTATCGTCAAACGAGCGTACATGTATTTGTTTGTTTTCAGAAGGACTCTCTTTAAACGCTCCTTGCCCCTTAGATGCATAATAAAGTGTGTCACCAGGAGGCCAGTAAATGACTCCAATCACTGGAATATTATTTTCTACCAGCGCTATGTTGACCGCAAAATCACCACTTCGTGCAATAAATTCCTGCGTACCATCGATGGGATCAATCAACCAGTAGCGTTTCCAGTCTTTACGAGTGGACAACTTCGCGTTGTCGGTTTCTTCAGACATAATAGGAATGTTGGGCGTTTCTGCTTGTAACAACGCCAAGATAATTTCATTTGCTTTGTAATCTGCACTGGTGACGGGGGAGTCATCTTCTTTCTGATAACTGGCAAAATCACCGCTATCATATATTTTCATGACTTCTTCACCTGCTATACGCGCAGCGCGTTTTGCAAGTTCAAGTAGGCTATGGTGATCATCATTTACCATTAGCGTGTCCTTATCCATTTTAATGCAAGAAACAGTGCTGCGTAGCATCGTGCTTCTGTAAAATCTTCTCTGGCCAGAAGAGCATCTGTGTTATTAATTGACCAAGGGATCACTTCCATTGGTTCTGGTTCATCGCCCTCTAACTTTTCGGCGTAAAGTTGATGAGCAATAAAAATTTCCATTTTGGCATCAAAAAAAGCGGGAGCCATGCTCACCGTCTCTAAAGAGTGTAGCTGTTTTGCACCAAAACCGACTTCTTCTTTTAACTCGCGGTTAGCGGCCACCACAGCGGTTTCACCAGGGTCAATCAGTCCTTTTGGAAAACCTAACTGATAGGAGTGGTTACCCGCAGCATATTCCCTGACTAGCAAAAATTCATGTTCATTGATAAAAGGAACGATCATCACAGCACCACGACCACTGCCCGCCATGCGCTCAAACTGACGTTTTTCACCGTTTGAAAACTCTAGTTCAAGTTGTTCAACTTTAAAAAAGCCACTCTGTGCAATGATTTTGCGCTGATGGATCGTCGGCAAGGTTTTATTATTGTCTATTTTGCTCATGTCTTTTTCACGTTACCATTACTGCCAATCGATAGTTCAAATTTTAGGGAAAGCCTAAGCTTGTTGCTTAGTCTATCCTGTTTAAACAAGAGTCATGCCATTGTCAATTATAGCTTGGAACCAAATTGAAACCGTCTTGTTAGATATGGATGGTACGCTACTGGATTTGCACTTTGATAACCACTTTTGGTTAGAACATCTGCCAGCTAAGTTAGCGTTAATGAACAATATACCAATTGCTCAAGCGAAAGAAGACATGTTCGCTGAATATAGTAAAGTTCAGGGCACTATAGATTGGTATTGCTTAGATTATTGGCGTCAAAAAGTCGGATTAGATATTGTTGCAGCGAAGCGAGAAATTCAGCAGCTCATCAGTTTACGTCATGATGCGCTGCCCTTTATTGACGCGCTAAAACAGTCAGGTAGACAGGTTATCTTATTGACCAATGCTCACCCCGATAGCCTGTCGTTAAAAGTCGAACATACTCAGCTCGACCAACATATTGACCAGTTAATTTCAACTCATGAATTTGGTGTCACCAAAGAATCACAATTATTGTGGCACAAGCTTCAAGCGAAAATAAATTTTGCCAATGAGTCGACACTTTTTGTTGATGACAGCTTAGCGATATTGCGTTCTGCCCAGCAGTTTGGCATTGCACATTTGCTAGCTATCAGTAATCCCGATAGTAAAAAGCCGGTGAATGATACAGAGGATTTTGTCGCGGTTTCAGATTATTCCGTTTTATTGGCAGACATTATTAATAACCCAGTAAGCTGAGTTAACAAAGGCGATCTCGCCCCGCGCGTTTTGCTTTAAACAGATTTTTATCTGCTTGGTTAATCAATTCTATCGGGCTGATAGTTTGCAGGGGGTCGAACTTTGGCGTAATTGCAGCCACGCCAACACTGACGGTGACATGTTCAGCGTTAGCGCTTTTGGCGGCTGGGATTTTTAACTTTCTCACATTATTAAGAAGTTGCTTGGCTACCCGTTTGGCGCCGGATAAGTTGGTGTAGGGCAGAAGTAAGACAAACTCTTCGCCCCCAAATCGAGCAGCAAAGTCTTCTTCTCGCGATTTGGTCTGCGCAATCGCCGTGGCGACTTTTTTCAGGCACTCGTCACCCTCTATATGACCAAATTGATCGTTGTAGTCTTTGAAATGATCGATATCTATTATTAATAAACCGATAGAGTGCCCCCCGCGAATAGCCGTATGCCAAATACGATTAAGGGTGGTGTCGAGTTGCATTCTATTGGATAAGCCGGTTAAACCATCGGTACACGATACATATTCTAACACTTTCTGTTGCTCGACTAATCGCATGTGATTTTGCACACGAGAGTAGATAATTTGCGGTGGTACGTGTGTATTGATGTAATCAATTGCGCCTATTTCGAGGCAGGCTTGTTCTTCTTCAATAGTCGAAGATTGCGTCAATAGAATGATAGGGATATGCTGGGTCAATGGATTGCTTTTGACCAAGACGCACAGTTCTTGTCCGCTGATAGTGGCGGCATCCACTGCGCTCAAAATCAAATCAATATCAAGGTCGTAAATTATATTTACTGCTTGCTGGCCATCCTCGGCAACTTCTACAATGTATTTTTGCTCAAACATTGCGCGTAAGCTATCCAGCGTCGTTTTATTGGACTCAACCAACAATAACGTGGAACGTGGCAACGTATGATTTAAATTCATGGCTTCCTAGAAATGCATCCGTTCATTAGAGTGACATCTTATCTTAGTAGAGTGAGTTTAATCGATCTGTTTTTTCATATTTTGTGATTAAAATTCATACTACAAGATGAGTTTATAACACTATAAATAGCATTGCTATGCTCTATCAAATGGCTCATTATGTTGAGTTCGCTGAACCAGCGAGTTAGCCGAGGGATTTGTTTGAAAACTTTTGTTTGTCAATGCGGTAATAAACTTTATTTTGCTAACAATACATGTGTTGTTTGTGGCTTATTACTCGGCTTTATATCTGATGAGTTGCAACTTAGCGCATTTACCACTAACCGTTCTGGCCAGCTGCAGTCTTCTGCCAACGGCCAAATATATCGTCCCTGCAAAAATTATCTGACCCACCAAGTTTGCAATTGGATGATTCATATTGATGACCAACATGAGTTTTGTTCTGCCTGTCAATTAAATGAAGCGACCCCCAAATTAGAAGTTAAAGGTAATAAGTTACTTTGGTATAACCTAGAACAAGCTAAACGCCGCCTACTCTATACGTTGTACAAGCTGAAGCTACCGGTACAAAACCGTGCGCAAGAACCGCAAAAAGGCTTGGGGTTTGAGTTTTTAGAAGACGAAATAACCGATGAATTTGGTAACGAGTTAACCGTTAAAAATTATGTTTCAACAGGTCATGCTGCCGGTATAATCACGATTAATGTCAAGGAAGCGCAGACCAGTATTCGACATCAGGTACGGGAAAGTTTAAACGAAAGTTATCGCACATTAATTGGTCACTTCAGACATGAGTCTGGTCATTATTATTGGGATCGCTTAGTTAAAAGCAGTCAGCACATTGAAGAATTTAGAACATTGTTTGGCGATGAACGGATGGATTACGCTAAAGCATTAAATGATTATTACAAACAAGGACCTAAAAAAGATTGGCAAAACGTTTGGGTCAGCGCGTATGCCAGCATGCACCCTTGGGAAGATTGGGCTGAAACCTGGGCGCATTACTTACATATGGTAGATACCTTAGAAACAGCCAGCGATTATGATTTTAGTATTTCTGGCAACAAAGTTGCCAACCCCTTAGTTGCTGGCGGTCAACATGACTATATTTACACCGCTACCAGTTTCACCCATTTATTTAATGATTGGTGCCGTTTAACACAAGTATTAAATGGCTTAAATCGCAGTATGGGGCTGGATGATGCCTACCCCTTTGTTATATCAATTTCAGCACTAAATAAGTTACGGTTTGTACATAAAGTCATTATGCAAAACGACGAAGTCAGTCAAATCAGTCCGAGTTAACCTTATTTAGTAGATGGTTTTTCCCATTCAAAGCGTGGCAGTTTATTGAAAGCACGCTTTAATCCTTCATTCCAATGTTTTTGCACAGACTTGTACATCACACTATTGGTATTAAGTGACGTGCGATAAGGTGCTTCAAAGTGATTATTTGTATGAATCGCTAACTCGATTGGCGGGCCTACAGAAATATTACTTCTAATGGTTGAGTCTAAAGAAACAATAGCGCAACGCGCTGCATCTTCTAGTGAAGTATTGGCAGCGATAATCCGATCTAAAATAGGTTTACCGTATTTGTTTTCGCCTATTTGTAAATATGGAGTCTCAGGTGATGCCGCAATATAATTGCCTTGGGGGTAAATTAAAAAAATCTCACACGGTTGACCGGCAATTTGCCCTCCTAATATAAAACTTGATTCCGCACTAGAGTTCGACCTTTCTAACGCAGCAGCGTGCTGTCGTTGTTCCCGTTGACTCAGCTTGCCAATATATTTAGCCACTTCGTGCAAGTAGTTGCCTTTGCGCATATTAAACTCTGCATCAGGGTCATCTATATCAGTCTTAATCGCATTAATCACGGCTTGAGAAGTGGCTAAACTGCCCGAAGTCAGTAAGACAAAACTTCGCTCTCCTGGAAATACAAAAGTGGTCATCTTGCTGTAGGTTGCAACATAATCGACACCCGCATTGGTACGCGAGTCAGACGCAAAAACCATACCTTTGTTTACATTTATGGCTAAACAGTAAGTCAACGTTAATCTCTCTTTGCACTATTGTTGGGCTCAATAGTGACCCAACATTGAACACGTAAGGGCGGTATTTTGTCTGGGCGTGGCTATAAATACAATTATTATTTTTGGCATGAATACCGCTTTAAAACAATTGAGTTATCCGTATACTAAAAATTAAAACAATCCATAAGGGGTGTTCATGGCGATTCGATGGGGAAATTACAAAGTGGCAAATTTGCACGATGAGTTGCTTCGGGCAAGTGGCAAACCAAGGCCTTATGCAGAAGATTTGTGTGAGTATTTGCGCAATCTAACTGACGCTGAAATTTTGGAGTATAAAGCCGGTGCTGATTCAGCCATTCAAGTCATGGGTATTACTTTTCGAGTTTACAACGATGAAGAAGGCTCTATTGACCGCGCCTGGCCCTTTGACATTATTCCTAGATTAATTGATAAAAAAGAATGGGAAAACATCGAAGTAGGTTTAAAGCAGCGTGTTAAAGCCTTAAACATGTTTATTGATGACCTATACAATGACCAAAACATTATAAAAGACGGTGTTTTTCCTGCCGACCTACTGGATAAATCAAAAAATTTCTTAAACGAATGTAAAGGCTTTAGCCCGCCTTTAGGGGTTTGGGCGCATATTTGTGGTTCTGATTTAGTCAGAGACAACAAGGGTACGGTATATGTGCTTGAAGATAACCTACGAGTCCCCTCTGGTGTTTCATACATGCTAGAAAATCGCCAGGTAATGAAACGAGTTTTTCCTGAAATGTTTGAAAAACTGAATATCATGCCCGTAGATGATTACTCTTCTGATTTATACGATATGCTGGCCGCTATGTCGCCTCGGGATATTGCTGAACCAGAAATCGTGGTGTTGACCCCAGGTATTTATAATTCCGCCTATTTTGAACATGCTTATCTGGCCCAGCAAATGGGCGCTGAATTAGTCGAAGGCAGTGATTTAGTGGTGGGTGAAGACGACTGTGTTTACATGCGTACCATCAATGGCTTGTCGCGGGTAGATGTGGTGTATCGTCGAATTGACGATTGGTTTCTTGACCCTGAGGTCTTCAATCCTGAATCGACACTCGGCGTTCCAGGCATTATGCGAGCATGGAAAGCGGGCAATGTGGCCTTGGCAAATGCACCAGGTTCAGGCGTAGCAGATGATAAGGTGGTGTATGCGTTTGTGCCTGACATTATCAAATACTATCTGAATGAAGAGGTAATCTTACCTAACGTACCGACTTATAAATGCGTGAATGAAGACGAACGTGCTTACGTATTAGAAAACATTGCTTCTATGGTAGTGAAACCGGCCAATGAATCCGGTGGTTATGGCATGTTAATTGGTCCTCATTCAAGTGCGAAAGAGCATGATAAATTTCGTAAACTGATACAAGAAGATCCCCGCAACTATGTGGCTCAGCCCATGTTAATTTTATCGACGGCGCCGACGATGGTCGATACCAAAGTAGAACCTCGACATTTAGATTTACGGCCTTTTATTTTAAGTGGTAAAGACGTAAAAGTAACAACCGGTGGTTTAACCCGTGTAGCCATGATTAAAGGCTCAACAGTAGTAAATTCATCTCAAGGTGGCGGCAGTAAAGACACCTGGATTGTTGACATGGAGGGGTCTTAATTATGTTGTCAAGAGTCGCAAATAACCTTTGTTGGTTAGGCAGATATTTAGAGCGTGCTGAAAATACCGCGCGTATTATTAATGTTAACTCCAATCTTCTCCTTGATTTGCCCAAAAGTATCTCTCTGGGTTGGGAGCCTATTGTCGATATTCTGTCCTATCGTGAGTTGTTTTATTCAAATCACAAAGAAGCGGTGGAGCGCAATGTGATTAACTTTATGGTGGCGGACCGAAAAAACCTCGGTTCGATTATCAGTGCTTTAAGCGCCGCTCGTGAAAACGCCCGTACTATTCGTGAAATTATTCCTCGCGAGGCGTGGGAAAAAATCAATGAGTTATACTCATACGCCAAAGAAAATTGTCAAAAAGCCCAAGCGCGCCGTTCTCGTTATGCATTTTTAAGTGAAATTATTCAATGTAATCAAACGATTACCGGTATATTGGCTGGCACCATGACCCATGATGAAGGGTATGCGTTTTTGCGTATTGGCCGAAATATTGAACGAGCAGATATGACCACACGGATTATCGATGTGCGCTCTGCGTCTCTACTACAAGATACTGAAACCTCACAATCGGCCTTTGAAAATTTACAATGGATGAGCGTACTTAAATCACTCACCGCTTATCAAATGTATCGTCGAGAAGTGCGCCTGCGTATTCGTCGTCCTGATGTATTGAAGTTTTTGCTGCTAGAAAACCGCTTTCCACGTTCGTTACTGCATACCTTGCAGCAAGTTGAGCACTGTTTAAAGCAACTACCAAATCACGAAGATGTGATTATGCAAATTCGGGTTGTCGAAAATCATTTGTTGGAGGCCAACCCGCAATCCTTGATCCAAGAAAAGTTGCATGACTTTATTGATGATATGCAGTTGGGCTTAAACACGATTTTTGACAAGATAAACGAAACGTATTTTTATCATCAACAATAGGTTATTTTTCTTATCACAAGGAAATCTATGCCGCCTAAATTAGAACTAGGTTCTACGCCGTTTGGCACTTTGCTGGGCACTGCGCCCGGCGGAGTTGCTTCATATTCCAGCGATTATGACACCGCTGATCAAGCCCTTTACCCCAATCGCAGTGCTTATCGAAGTTATTTTGACGGTATCTACATGGGGTATAAATGGCAATGTGTCGAGTTTGCTCGTCGCTGGTTGTATGTTAATCAAGGTTACATTTTTAATGATGTTTCCATGGCCTATGAAATTTTTAATTTACGTAGTGTTAGAGAAATCGCCAGTAATGAACTCCTGCCTTTGCAGGCCTTTAAAAATGGTGCCCAGCGTCATCCTGAAGTGGGCAGTTTGTTGATTTGGGAAGAAGGTGGCGAATTTGTTAATACCGGTCACGTCGCAATAATCACTGAAGTAAGCGATAGCTATGTGCGTATTGTTGAACAAAATATGGACTTTGTGCCATGGCCTGATGGCCGAGATTATTCTCGCGAAATTAAGGTAAAAATAGGGCGTGAAGGCGACTTTTGGATCGAATGCTCTTTCAGTGATGCCACCATATTAGGTTGGATGATTCAAACAGCCGATACTACCCATGCAGAGTTGTCGGAGCCTGAACAAACAGAATTGTTTAACCTTAAACCGGCTACCGCGCACTCCTCTTCCCATGCCTTTAAACCGTGGCTCAACATAGCTAATGATGATGAAGCGGCTTATGTAGATATGATGAAAGGGCATTGGCTTACTTCGGTTGAAGACGATCACCTTAGTTATTACATGATGTCACAAAGTGCACAAGAAGCCCTTGAATCAGCCACGGATGAGCTGCATGGCTTATTTATGCATGCAACTGACTACGTATTACAACATGATGAATTACTGTATTCTTTTGGTCTACCAGACTCAATTTTGCCCCGCATTAGGCAATCGTGGGATAACCGACTGAATCAATTAATTACCAGCCGATTTGATTTTTCATTGTCTGAGCAAGGTCTTAAAGTCTACGAATACAACTGCGATTCAGCCTCTTGTTACATGGAAACAGGCAAAGTCCAAGGTAAATGGGCCAAACATTTGGGTCTTAAACATGGCGAAGATGCAGGGGCCGAGTTATTTGCTGAATTAGTCAAAGCGTGGCGCGAAAGTGAAGTAGAGGGCTTAGTACACGTTCTGCAAGATACTGATCCTGAAGAAGACTACCATGCCCTATTTATGCTTTCTGCTATTGAGGCTGCCGGTCATAAATGCGTGCGGGTGGTTGGTTTGTCTTCCCTAAGTTGGAATGAGCAGGGTGATATTGTTGATACCCACGGTAACAAGGTTAAGTGGGTATGGAAAACATGGGCCTGGGAGACCGCTCTTGATCAACTGCGCACGGAACAAGATGAGCAACAAGCGATCACCGATAAAATTCGTCCTCCTGGCAGCGTACCTAATTTGAGCGATGTATTGCTGCGCCAAGAAATCATGGTGTTTGAACCTCTGTGGACCCTCATCCCCAGCAATAAGGCGATACTACCTGTGTTGTGGTCACTTTTTCCAAACCATCCTTTATTGCTCAATACCAGTTTTGAACTCAGTCCTGAACTTGAAGCCAGCGGTTATGTGGTCAAACCCATCGTAGGGCGTTGTGGAGCCAATATTCAACTTATCGATAAAGATAATAAGGTCTTGGCTGATAAGGGCGGCGCTTTCGGTGACAGAACCCAAATATACCAACAGCTTTTTCCTTTGCCCAAAGTGGGTAAATATTATGTGCAAGTTTGTACGTTTACGGCTGCAGGTAATTACGCCGGCAGCGGTGTAAGAGTCGATCGTTCAATGATTATTGGTAAAGACAGCGATTGCATGGCATTACGAATAGATGATGATTTATCCTTTTTAGATGAGTAGTACACTGTGAATACAAGCCAAAAGGCCTTAGAGCAAATAGTAAATTGTCAATCAGACCTGCCCGAGTCGTTTATTGAGCTGTTGCGCACCTTAATGCGAAGCCCGAGTGTAACTGGCGCAGAACATTCTTTTTTTCGGGTATTGCAACGAGAATTAGAAGAACGCGGAGCCAAAGTAACTTGGTATGAAGGTTTGCTGGTGGCTCAGGGAAGTAAACCAGATTCGCGCATGTTTTCAGCGCATATAGACCGTCATGGCTTGGTATGTACTGGGCCGAACGAATTCCAATATGCCGCATTTGTTGCAGGTGCACGCTCTGATTTGCTGGGTAATTCGGTCAGCGAGTCTTTAATGCAAAAAATTGTTGATCGCTTTGATGCAGAAAGCGTGTATGCCTTCGAACCTTGGTCCGGGGCGTATCGCGGTCGCGGAAAAATCACTGGCGCATACATTTGTGAGTTTCGAAATAACCTAATTTTTCAAGTTGATGGGCTTGAACATTTAGTCGCGGGTACGCCAGTAGCCTTTACCGATAAACTTAATATTACCGAACATGCTTTGGTTGGGCAGCTCGATAATGTGCTCACCACGGCCGCATTGGTTCACCTGTTTGAAAATGGTTTTGAAGGTACGGCGTTTTTTACTGCGCAAGAAGAGGCAGGAAAAAGTTGGCGCTATCTGCTTGAGTGGTTTAGGCGGTTTGGTGGCTCAACTAACAATCTGATTGTTGTTGATACCAGCCCATATCCCGACTTAAACACAGCGAAACAACAGCAACTAGTACTGCGCAATAAAGACGCTAACGCTGATTTTAATGAAGAATTGAATCAAGAGCTGGTAAAAATTTGTCAGCGTCTTGGTGTGAGTTATCAATTTAAAGATGAATATGTTGCCGCTCAGAATCGTATTCACGAACAAAAAGGCGAGCCACTTTCGTCATACGGATCCACTGAGATGGGCCGGATTATTGCTGCTTCAAACGGCTTGGTAGACGGTACCACTTTGCAAATACCCTCAAGTGGTTACCACACCATGTCTGAGTCTGCACCCTTAGGATCGGTAAAAGCATTTTTGAGTATTTTGAATGAGTTAGCCAATATTTGATCATCTCAACGTAACGTTGTTGAGCCTTTAGTTAACGCGTTAATTTGTTAGCGTACAATTCACTTAAGATAAGTCATGAAACTAAAGATAAGCCATGTCAATATTTACTGTTACGAACGTCCGGTGGAACTGACCAACCATCAGCTTATGCTACGGCCGGTTGAAAGCCATGGGCTACGAATTTGTACAGAAAAGCTTGAAATTTATCCGGCACATAACGTGAGTTGGAAACATGATGTGTTTAACAATTCGGTCGCACAGGTTTATTTTACCGGCAAAACTGAGGAGTTACGGATTACATCAGAATACACGGTCGAACAGTTTAATATTAATCCGTTTAACTTCTCTTTGGATCTTTACGCGAACCTTCTTCCTTTTGATTATCAGGGTGAAGACCTCATCGATTTAGCCCCGTTTTTAATTCGTCAATACCCCGCAGATCAAGCAGTACTTGACGAGTGGCTAGGACCTCGCCTCGAGCCTAATGGAAAAACAGAAACCTTACCGTTTTTACTGGCATTGAACGAACATATAGCCAGCCACTTTAACTATGGCCGCAGAGAAGAGCCTGGTGTGCAAAGTCCAGCTCAAACATTGGCATTAGGCAGTGGTACGTGTAGAGACTTTGCATTGCTGCTGATGGAAGCAGCGCGGCACTTAGGGCTGGCTGCTCGATTTGTCAGTGGTTACCTATGTAGTTCAGACAACGAAGCGGTAGATATTGCGGCCAATGCGACCCATGCGTGGGCCGAAATCTACCTTCCTGGTGCTGGCTGGAAGGGATTTGATCCCACCAGCGGCATTCTCGCGGCAAGTTTACATGTACCTGTGGCGACAACTAGAAATCCAGAACAAGCTACGCCAATTCGCGGAAGTTACCTTGGCGATGCTAAACTTTTTAAAGAAATGCGTGTTTGTATTGAAGCCCATATCATTGAATCTTAATTATTAGTGGAAAAAAACGTGAAAGAAAATATCAATATCCAAGGATGTCTGGCAGACGCTAAACTCGCTGCGCAAAATTTGATTTTGACTCAGGGGGGCGAGCCTACTTTTGTGCCTTATGACACGACCGCCCCAGAGTGGAATTTAGCCGCATTAGGGCCACAGAAGCTAAAATTTGCACGGTTAATGGCGCAAGAATTAACGTCGACCCTGTTTAAAGGGGCGGTGGTGATGCAATCGTTTGGTAAACACTATCCGGGTGAACCCTTGCCTCGATGGCAAATAGGCATCTATAAATCTCGTAGCCAGGCCCCCTTATGGAATGACCTTAATCGATTGCGCTTAGGGCAAGAAACCATAGCACCGGGTGATCCTGCCATGCCAAAACAATTTATTGCTGATTTGGCAGCAGAGTTAGGTCTAGCAGATACGAGTTTACCCGCTTACGAAGATTTGGAAGCTAAACTTAAGTCCATTGGTTCTGATGAAACCACCCACTTATTACCACGCTTCAGTCGCAGCAAACGCGCTTTTATTTCACGGCCTTTACCGGATGACCTCGATCAAAAATGGCAAAGCTACTTTGAACCCGCGGGCTGGGTATTACCGCTAGATCATGACGATGAAAAGTGGTCAACCGGCGAATGGAACTTGCCAGATGGCGATGACCTCACTTTATATCCTGGTGACAGCCCTGTAGGTTTGCGTTTACCCTTGCATCGCTTACCCGAAGGCGCTATTCGTCGTGGACTTTCGGTAGAATTAAGAGATCAGGAACTGATTGTTTTTCTTCCTCCTTTGCCCAGCTTTGCTTGTTTTGCCGAGCTGGTAAGAACGATTGAAAAACTGACCGTTAAGCTTAATCTGCCACCTATCCGCTTAGAGGGTTACACCCCGCCTCGTGATGAAGATTTAGAATCGATGGCACTCACCTCTGACCCAGGCGTGTTGGAAGTGAATTTACCTCCTGCAGATAACTGGCCTGACTTTGAGCGTGTGATCCGTGGCATGTATCAAAGTGCAGAATCTATTGGGATGCGCGCGCTCAAATACCAACTCAGTGGTCGCCAAGTAAGCACGGGCGGGGGGGCACACATTGTAATGGGTGGGCCAGACTTAGATCATAATCCCTTTATCGAACGCCCAAATTTATTGAGCAGTTTTTTGCGGTTTTTACAGCAGCATCCCTCCCTGTCTTATGCATTTAGTGGCTTGTTCATTGGTCCTTCAAGTCAAGCTCCGCGTGTCGACGAGAGCGCCCATGAACTGCCCTATGAGCTGGAAATAACCCTCAAAGGGATTGAAGAAATGAGTCAACCGGGTCAGCCATGGATGATCGATGCGCTGTTACGTAACTTGCTTATGGATTGGAACGGTAATACCCATCGCGCTGAGTTGAGTGTAGATAAATTTTATAACATTAATACGGGCAATGGCAGGAGCGGCTTAATCGAGTTTCGTGCGTTTGAAATGGTACCCGAGCCTGAGCCATTACTTGCAGCCAACGTGTTGTTGCGTGCTTTGGCGGCCTGTTTTGCAGAAAAGCCTTTCACCTCGCCTCTGATTGATTGGCGTGAGAGCTTACATGACAAATTTATGCTGCCTTATTTCTTACGTCAGGATTTGCACTCAGTCATCGCTTACTTAAATGAGCATGGATTTTCATTCGAGCAGAATGTGTTCGAAGCTCAACTTGATTTTCGATTTCCGCTAGTGACTCAATTTAGCAGCGGTGCAATTAAGTGGACCCTGCGTCATGCGATTGAACCTTGGCCAGTTATGGGCGAACACGAAGGAACAGGACGAGTAGTTGACAGTACAACCGATCGCTTAGAATTATTGGCCGAAGGCGATTTTGCTCAGGCCGGTTTGATTGCCAGTGTGAACGGTATTCGCATACCCCTCCAACAGGTCTCTGAGCATTCAGCTGTAGCGGGGATTCGGTATCGCTTGTTTGATAATCCCTGGGGGCTGCAACCCCATATTACTGCGCATTCACCCCTTAATATTCTTATCATTGAACAGGCAAGCAATAAAGTTGTGCATGCCTTTGATTATGTGAACTGGAAATTATGGGGCGAAAAATATGATGGTTTACCGAGCAACCAGCAAGAAGCGCGAGCAAGGGTCGGTGAACGACTTATCGACCGCTCAGACTTAGTTGGTTCAGAAGCCACTGTTAGGGATTTACCGCCATCTGTGCGCTTACTTTACACCCTTGATTTGCGCAGACAATAAGGTTTTAAGCTACACCTAGCCTGTAAGCATCATGATCTGATTACAGGCTAGAGCAGATATTGTTTAGTATCGTTGTTTGACATCAGATCACCTCTTTTCCTCAGGAAACACGGACAATGCCACATTCTCTATTATTACAACAGCTGCAATCCATTGCTGGTCAGCAGTTTGTTTTAAGTGATGAAAAAAAATCGCGCCCATATCGTTTGGGTTGGCGATCTGGTGGCGGCACTGCCTTAGCCGTGGTGCTGCCTCAAGATTTGCTTAGCTATTATCGTGTATTAAAAGCCTGTGTTGAGTACAAGGCCATTATTATTATGCAGGCGGCTAATACGGGGTTAACCGAGGGATCAACGCCAAGTGGTGATGATTACGACCGCCCTGTTGTGGTCATTAATACTCTCGCCATGGACCAAATAGTGTTACTTGAACAAGGACAACAGGTAATCAGTTTTCCGGGTACAACCTTGTTTAGTTTAGAAAAGAAACTTAAACCACTAGGACGAGCGCCACACTCGGTAATTGGTTCTTCTTGCCTTGGTGCATCAGTGGTTGGCGGTATTGCGAATAACTCAGGCGGCGCACTGATAAAACGCGGCCCTGCCTACACAGAATTGGCCTTATTTGCGCGGATTAACGAGCGAGGAGAATTGCTGTTAGTTAATCACCTAGGCATCGAGCTAGGCAATGAACCGGAAGAGATATTACAGAATTTAATGGCCGGTAAGTTTGCAACCACAAATTTAAAAAAAGGAGTGGCCTTGGCCTCTGATCAAGAGTATCAGGAGCGAGTTAGAGGGGTAAACGAGAACTCACCAAGCCGTTTTAATGCAGACCCAAGACGTTTATTTGAAGCCAGCGGTTGTGCAGGTAAATTAGCTGTATTTGCCGTGCGTTTAGATACCTTTGCCATGGCCAAACAAGAAAGGGTTTTTTACATTGGTAGCAATGACCCGCTTGTTCTAGGTCAATTACGCCGGGACATATTGCAACATTATCGTCACTTACCTGAGGTGGGTGAATACTTGCACCGAGATATTTTTGATATTTCCGCCAAGTATGGCAAAGATACATTTTTAAGCGTGAAACATTTAGGTACAGACCGCTTACCTGCTATGTTTACCTTAAAAGCTCGAATCGATGGCTGGCTTAAGGACTTACCGTGGTTGCCTGGCCACCTTACTGACAAAGTAATGCAACTCATTGGGCGAGCGTTTCCACAGCATTTACCTAAACGAATGCTGCAATTTCGGGATAAATACGAGCATCATTTAATTCTAAAAATGAGTGACCTCGGTATTGCTGAGGCGCAAGCTCACTTAGCGCGTTTTTTTCAGCAACATCAAGGTGACTATTTCGAATGTGATGCCACCGAAGGCGCCAGCGCCTTATTGCATCGTTTTGCCGCAGCGGGCGCAGCCATGCGATATCAAGTGATGCATCAAGATTCGGTGGGCGAGTTGTTATCATTGGATATCGCGCTGCGACGCAATGATATCGACTGGTTAGAAACACTGCCACCTGACCTTAATCAGATAATCGATAAAAAACTCTACTATGGGCATTTTTTCTGTCACGTCTTTCATCAAGATTACATTTTGAAAAAGGGTGTGGAGGCGAAAAAAGTCAAACAATACATGCTAAAGCTCTTAAATGAACGTGCAGCCAAATACCCCGCAGAACATAACGTGGGGCATTTGTATGAGGCTGAGCAGAGCTTAAGAGAATTTTATCACCAGCTTGACCCTACCAATAGTTTTAATCCCGGCATTGGCAAGACGGATCGCCAGCAGCGTAACTGCAGCTGCCAAGTATAAATATCGTGTCAGAATTTGAGGCTATGCTTAACACTGACTGCAGAACACTGAGACAACCATGAACCTAACTGAAATTATCGCCTTTTTTAACGAACCCTTATTTAACGTTCAAGACAAAGCGATTTCCCTCGCCGATCTTTTGCTCATGCCCACCGCTTTGTTTATTGGTTATTTGCTGATCAGCTGGACCATTAAATTAATCACTACTCGCATGCGCAGTAAAGGTGTTGCGCCTGATGTTGTGCATTTAGTTAGACGTATCCTCTTTATCCTGGCCTTTTTAGCGTTATTTATCACTACCCTCGATTTAATTAACGTACCGATTACCGCCTTTGCATTCTTGTCGGGTGCGGTGGCTATTGGTTTTGGCTTTGGGGCGCAAAATATCATTAACAATTTCATCAGTGGTTGGATCTTAATGTGGGAGCGTCCGATCCGCATCGGTGACTTTTTAGAAGTGGGTGATGTGAAGGGCAATGTTGAAGCTATTAATACTCGCTCGACCCGCATTCGCCGTACTGATGGCGTGCACATGATGATACCCAACAGTGTGCTATTAGAAAATACCGTGGTCAATTGGACTCTGGTAGATAATATGACGCGCACAACAGTAAGTGTGGGCGTGGCTTATGGCTCGCCGTGTCGTAAGGTGGCTGAGTTAATTGCCCAAGCCGTGGCAGAACAACAAGACGTGTTAACCACACCAGCACCCGTCGTCATTTTTGATGATTTTGGTGATAACGCCCTCATGTTTGTGGTGTATTTTTGGATGAATGCGAGTGTTGAAGGGCATCTACGCATGATCCGTAGCAACATTCGTTACCGTTTAGATGAGCTATTTAATGAGCACGACATTTGTATTGCCTTCCCGCAACGGGATATCCATGTGGATGGGAAGTTAACCATACAAAAGGCGCAAGAGTGTTAGTGTTACTTCTACTTGTCTGAGACCACGATTACTCAGCAAGTAGCAGCTTAGTGCTGCTATACATGGCCCTAAAATAAGCCATTTTAGCCGATTGAACAGGAAATCAGCGGTTAAACACAAATTAGGTAAAAATTAGCGGCTAATTTTAGCTTTTTGGTTATTATCCGTTTTAGTCGTAATGATGTGGTTTAAGGAGGAACGTTGTACAGAAGAATAATATTGATAGGGTGTATCGCACTTTGCGGGTCAATCTTAACCGGTAAAGAAGTTGTCGCCGAACAAATTAAGACCTTGACCTTCGCTGTTAACTCTCCGGGTTCACGCCCCTATGCGTATTTTGATAATGAAGGTCAGCGTTACCACGGTTTAGTGGCTGACTTTTTTGCTTTTACTGCACGAAAAAACCTGCTGAGAGCAAATTTTGTCGATTCTAATCGAACACGAAGTGAGCAGTTTTTAAACGAGGGCAAAATCGATATTTTATTAGCGAATACCAATTGGTTTGCTAATAGTGAAAATTTAATATCGAGTATGCCTATTATGCAGCACCAGTCATATTTATATGGTTTACGCCCATTTTCTGAAAATTTTTCTCTTGAGTCGCTAAAGCATAAACGAATATGTACCCGCACTGGTTTTGTGTATACCGGATTGGCGCCTTTCTTTCAGCAACAAAGCCTGATTAGAGTGGATTCAAGTAATCAAACTGCAATGGCGGCTATGTTGGCGAAAGGCCGCTGTGATTATGCTGTCATGAATAACTACAATGCAGCGTTGACCTTTTCAGACGCCCAGTTTTGTACTGTTACTATTTATCAATCACCGACGCCAACAAGTGCTGTGCCCTTGTCTTTCGTCATTCGTCGGGATATGCAGTCGGTTAAAACGATCATTGACCAACAATTACAGGCTTATATTGATAGCGGAGAGTTTACTGAGTCTCTTAATTTTCACTCCAAAGACCTACACTTTCCCACAACAGCGACTTGCAGAGCAAAGTAATAGGCCTACGCTTTTTTGGTTTTTTGCTTAAATATGGGGTTAAGTATCTGATCATACTCATCTATTTTAGCGACTTGAGCTTCAGTTAAAGGACAGTCACTTACTAAGCTTTTGCACTGCTCATACACGTTAACGTGCTCATCTTCCAAGCGTATATCAACCGCGATTTTAGCAATGACTTTAAGCAAACTTAGCGCAATATTGGTATTTTTAGGCGTTAATACGAGAGCTTGTTTTAATAGTTCGTAAGACGGTTTGTAACGTTTACTGCGATAGTGGGCTGAGGCCATATCAACCAGTTCTTTGGGCGAATAATGAATTGAGGCTCGTTCTTTGCTCTCTTGTTCTATGTATTCGTTTATTACTTGGGCAGTAAAAGAATCACCTTCTATTTGCGTTTTAATATCGTCTAACAAGGCCAAAGACTGTTCCCAGTAACCGAGTTCGTGAAACGCCTTTACCTTGTCTAAGGTATCTTCAATAGAATGATGTTGTTTGATATTGAGCAACTCTGAAACAATGGCTTCGGCGGCTTTTTTGTCATTTTTTAAATTAAGCATACGGGCGCTAATTACACTGAGTTGCTCGCCCAGTTGGTTTTGTGCGCCAAAGTCACTTTGTAACTTAACAAGGTCTCGCTCAGTTTTGCTTAGTAATTTAATACTTTCAGGCCCTGACAGCGTACCGGCTAAATCGATAGCTGCCCGTATTACATTTAAGCTTAAATGAGGTGAATCGTGTATCGAATTTTTGGCATATTTGGCCATATTCTGAGTGGCCATATACTGGCCCTGGCGATCATGATTTAGTCGGGCTAAGTTCCATGACTTTTTATTTCTGGCAATATTACGAGGAGCAAGTTTGGTTGCCTCTTTGATAATTTCGTAGCCTTTTTCGTAGTTCTCTTTTTCGATGTAGTACTCGGCTAATACATCGTAGGCCGTAAATCGGGTGTCATCTCGCTCTAACAGTTGATTGAGTAGCGCTTGTGCCTCTGCAAATTTATCTTGTTTGAGTAAGCTGCGAGCTAAGTTGACTGAAATCCAGCCGTATTTATATTGTCCAAGTAGTTTTTTATACAGGTTTTCGGCCTGCTCAAATTGTAAAAGTGATAGCAGACAATCGCCAATCACTCGATTTATTTGTGGATGGAACTGAGCCAGCACGGGGTCAGCAAGTTGACGCTCAGCATAATAAATGGCTGTGGCATATTCTTGCTTGTCTACGCAAAAATTCAGGCGATAGAGGCGTTTTTTAATTTCGAATAAATAACTAAAACGTTTTTCAATCTTATGGCGATCTAAGGGCTTAACCCAAAAATCACTGGGTTGTAGTTCAACGACACAATTAACTAAACCAGAGGACGTATCGGCACTTAAAAATACCACAGTGGTGGTTTTAGTAATAAAACCCTTGAGTTTCATTTCTTCTAATAAGTTAAATCCGTCTTTGTCACTTTTTACGTCAAATGAAATAAGCACCACATCAAAAGTCATTTCTTCGCATAAACGAAGCGCAAAATAGGCATTTTCAGCACTTTGAACATGTTTGATATTCAGTTCCATCAACGCTGACTTGATGACATCGTGGACAAGTGTTTGTCCGTCGATAATCAAGACCTTTTGTGCTTCAAGGGGCTTTTGTGGGGGTATTTCTATCACGTCTTAGTTTTCCAATTTTCTTCGGTTTTTAACAACTTCCAGTGAGTGCCAATAGACTCAACACTAAGACCATCAATTTATGGGCAAGTAATCGTGTAACTTAGCCCTTAACTTTACTCAGCGCAATACATCGATTGTTAAATTGTAATATATGAAAGGACAACATGAAAATCGCGCGCTAACTGGGTATGGCGGGTGCTATCTCGGGCTTGCTGCTCGCAAAGCGCAGGGTTTGAAGCAAAATCAACTGCTGACGACAAACAATAGCGGATGCGGCGGGATATACCTAATACACTCCCGCACTCGTGACAGTTAGTTAATGATAGGTAGGCCCCATGCTTGTTGTTTTGCCAAATACTCTGCTTTTGGCAAGGCGACATAGCGAGGGCTTTTTGTCGGATCTAACCAAGCCAAGAGGCGGTCCATGTCGGGCTCTGACATCGCAGTGCAACCGGCTGTTGCCACACCAGGACCAAACCACATATGCAAAAAGATACAGCTACCTTGCCCACTAATATTGGCCACATTGTGGTCAAGTACAATGCCCTTTTTGTAGATGTCTTGATTATTGTTATGAATATCGCGGCGCATGGGTTCAGTCGAGTCTTTAACCGCGTCTTTACCCACCAAATTCTCATCAACTATTTGGTTATAAAAAGAAGAACCATTCACATCAATGCAATAGTTACTGGCGGTCATAGGGGTATAAGGCATAGCAGTATTTAACTGTTCTAGGTAGCCAAAGGTATGGCTTAGATCAAAAACACCAGCAGTGGCTTTACCATCTCCTTCTTGTTTGTAATAGCCCTTTTGCGCTGAGTGCAATCCTAAGCCCCAAGCGAGTCCGGTGCGACCGATATTGACAGCAAAGGCTTCATCAACCGCTTGCCAGTGATTATTTTGCCACTCAAATTTCTGTAAGGTGGCCGTGTTCGCTTCCCAATCATCCGCAATAACTAATACCAGTTGCTGGGTATCAACACGCTGCAGCAGGGGCAAGTCAGTTTTAGGCTGACTTACGCAGGCGCTAAGTAAACTTGCCACGCTAAGGCTTAGCATAATAAGGGTGTTGCGTAAGGTTAAAATGGCCATGTTAACTCCTGTAAACCGTTAATGCCGTCAATGCCTAAACCGTGGCCTTGACCTAATTGAATATGTGAGTGGTTAAAATTAACGCCACCTACAACAGGATCATATTTACCCAGTGTCGGGCCGTCTAAGTCAATCAAGGTAATACTAGACGCTTTGGCACTTGCTAAATGTGCAGCAGCAGCAACACTGATACTACCTTCAAGCATACAGCCAATCATACAGGGAATGGCGTACAATTCTGCCAAGTCAGCGATTTTAATGGCATTGCTCAGTCCTGCACTTTTCATCAGCTTAATGTTAATGATATCTGCCGCACCTGTGCGGATCAGTTCGATGACCTGCAGCGCAGAAAAAGCGCTTTCGTCGGCCATGACTGGTGTAGTAATACGTTCGCTGATATAACGCAAACCGTCGATATCTGTATTTTTCACGGGTTGTTCAATCAGTTCAAGCTCAACTCCGCGGTGCTCTAATTTTTGCATCGCATAGACGGTCTGCTTGGCAGTCCACCCTTGGTTTACATCAAGTCGCATAGTCGCTTGTTTGTGCAGGGCTTGATAGAGGGTACTGACTCTGTTGATGTCGTCTTCGATATCAGTACCAATCTTAATTTTAAGTATGTCAAAGCCTTGGGTGATAGCGAGGTGAGCGTCAGCCAGCATTTTATCGATATGATCAACGCTGATGGTTACATCTGTACGAAGTTGGGTTTTTCCGCCGCCTAAGACCTTATAAAGAGGCGCTTGCAAGTGCTTTGCCCATAAGTCGTATATGGCGATTTCGATGGCCGCTTTAGCGCTACTATTACCGATGATGGCATGTTGGATACGTTGGCATATCGTATTAAGCTCTTCGATATCCATACCAATAATTCGCGGCGCGATCACATTGGCGATGGCATAAAACATTGAGCCATGAGTATCGCCGGTAATCACTGGTGTGGAAGGGGCCGCACCATAACCAACTTGGCCACAGTCGGTTTCGACTATCACCACTAAGTCACAAATATCTTGTACGGTGCGAACGGCCGTTTTAAACGGTGTTTTTAATGGTACATCTAACTTAGCAAAGCGAACTGCGGTGATTTTCATAGACGTTTAGCGCTCTTGTTTGCTGGTCAGGGTAATGCGTTTAATATTATAGATTTTGTCTAGATAAGTCGTTTGTTTGTTTAACTGTAATTTAATTAAAGGCGTAACGGATACGGCGTTTAATACACCACTGTAATAATCGCCATCGGGTGTCCAATAAGCTAAGCCTTTAACATCATGGATGACAAAAGGTTGACCGTTTTCTTTGCCTAAATACACCATAACATGACCAGGAATATAGATGAGATCGCCAACCTGTAATTGATCGATAACCGCCATTTTTGCCGCAACTTCAGTTGAGGCATTGAAACGAAAGTTAGTACCGTATTCTCCCTTGCCTTGTTGGCCTGAATTACGGGGCATTAAGATACCGAACGTTTTATAAATTTCGCCTACAAAGCCGGTGCAATCGCGGCCATTATAGTCGTGTCCCCAGCCATAACGTTCTCCTAAAAACTTAAACGCCTGAGCAATAACATGCTTTGGGGTAAACTCAAGGTAACCTTGCTGGACATCTTGAGTGCGCCCAATTAATGCGGTTTTAAAACTAAGGCTGCCGTCCTCGTTTCTGGTGGGCAACTCAACTTCATAATTGCCCGCGGTACTTTGTCCGTATAATTCTTTGTGCTGTTGTCCAGCACTTAGTAGTGGCAATTTGACGCCCATATCCAATTGTACTTGCGAGATTTTTGGCTCATTAGGCACATAAGAGGTGAAGACTTTTGCCCCTGTTATCATTAAAAAGTCGCTCTGATCAGTGTATTGAATCAATGCTTGTTTATCACCAATGGCAATAGCTTCTTGCTCTACCCACGCGAGATAGTTGTAGTTTTGCACCAAAAACCACTTATTGTCGGTACTGCTAAGCAATATAGCGACCGCTTCACCCGGGAACACTGCGGTTTCTTGAAAGCGGTCTAGATCAAGATCCATTTGCTCGTTGTAAACTTTATCGAGGGTGGGAAAGGTGCGCATGGCTGAGCGTTTCACTACCAGACCAAACTGCACCGCATTCATTTTTTTTATGGATTGAGTATTAAGGTTGTCGAGATAGTGTTGAAAATGCGATTGGGTCAGTTGTGTGCCATCGGCGTAAAACCTTGCACTGCTTGGCACTGCGCTTATACGGGATAGTTTTCCTAGCAGCTCAACCTTACTAAGACTATCTGCTGTTTGTAGAGGCTGTACCATGTGTTCATTGTGGGTAAATAGTAGCTGATTAAAGGCTTTAACTTGGCTGTTTTTCATCGACATCCATTGATCCTGTGTCAGCTTTTGCTGCCAATATTGCGCATTGAGTTGTTTATCGGAGATATCTGGAATGTTGCTCGCACCATGAGTCATGTAACTCAAACAACTTAACGTGAGCATCATGACTACTCGACGCCAAATAGCTTTGTAGCAGGGCGTTACATTGCGATTTGTTCTTAATACACTGAACATATTTTTTTACTCATTTTGGTTAGGCGTGTGGGCACATATGCAGCTAAACCCACGATTAATGCTTTTTAACAGACAAATTAGCCTTACAGTAAAGTAAGTATGCAAATCGATTGCCTAAATAATATAGTATTCTAGTAAGAGGTTATCATAGGAATATTTATTTCAACAAGGCTTAGCTGCAAATAGTGTTAGTCGCTCAAATTGGTTTTAAAGATTGACTATCAACAGGCTTACTTGTTTACTAATAAATTATTCTTTATTTTCTGTTATTTTTGAATAGAGCAGCTGATTCGTTAGCAACTTAGTGCGCGTCATTCAGGCCTAAAAGGGATGCAAAATGCAATGTTTGTTCACTTACCAATGGGGTGAGTTATTTCACCTATGTCAAGTACACAATAAGGAGAAGGCAGCTTGATTACTTCATCGTTTATCTACGTTACGGCATTACTCGTCATTGCTGCTTCGCTTAAGTTACTTGAAACCAACACTCGTTGGCGTTTATTTGAGTATTTACCTGCCATCGTGTCGTTATATTTTGTTGTCATGTTGTGCTCGACCTTTGGCGTGTGGGAAAAAACCGAAGAGATTAACAACGCCTATAAAATGTTGCGCAACAATTTGTTACCGGCCATGATATTTTTGATGTTATTGGATGCTGACTTACGGCAAATCAAGCAATTAGGCGGCAGAATGTTGCTGGCCTTTGTTATTGCCGCAGTGAGCATCGCTATTGCCTTTGTGATCGCATTTACCGTTTTTCAAGGGTATTTGCAGCCTGGAGCCTGGAAAACCCTAGCAGCCTTAAGTGGCAGTTGGATGGGGGGCACCGGCAACATGGTCGCGATTCAATTGGCGTTAGACGTACCGGATTCAAGTATGGGCTATACCCTGTTGATCGATTCTATCGATTACGCCATGTGGGTCATGTTCTTGTTGGCCTTAGTGCCTCATGCAAAACGGTTTAACCGTTGGGTAAAGGCAGATAGTCAGTTTCTCGAAAAAATTGGCGCTAACATCGAGTTGGACAACGAAAAAGGTCCTGTTAATGCTGGCGGATTATTAATTTTACTAGCCATTGCTTTGTTAATGTCAGCTTTAGCACAAAGTGCTGCTCAGCTTTTACCGACGTCTGCGTACTTTACCAGCACAGCCTGGACGGTGTTAATTGTGACTTTGGCTGGTGTCATCTGTGCAATAACGCCTTTGGCTAAAATCGCAGGCGCCAGTCAGTTGTCGATGTTAATGTTGTATTTAATTATTGCACTGATTGCGTCACGGGCTAATTTTGCTGAACTCACACAGGCTCCGGTTTACATTATTTTGGGCCTCGTCATACTGGCGATACATGCTTTAATTATGGTCGTGATGGCCAAATGGTTGAAGCTTGATCTGTTTACTTGTGGTGTGGCCTCTTTAGCTAATATTGGTGGTGTGGCGTCAGCCCCTATTTTAGCTGCATCTTATTCCAAGGCCTTGATCCCAGTTGGCGTATTGATGGCCATGGTGGGCTATATAATAGGTACTGGTGGCGGCTTGCTGGTGGGCAAAATTCTATCTTTTATTGCCAGCTAAGAGGTTCAAAAATTATGTTGCAGCACTAGGGCTTTTCTTGTGGCACACTGCGATATCTTCCCTTGTACTGCTTTTAAAGGATAACCATGCACCAGCCATCAGCAACAGAACAGGCAGCATCAATACTGCTGGCAAGGCGTCTAAACGCACAAAAAGGTGAGGTGCTAGCTGCTCATTGCCGCCCTACTGACAATCAAAGCGCCTTTGCCATACAGCAGGCAGTCACGCAATTATGGTGCGAACAATGCAAAGACAGTGTAGGTGCATGGAAGTGTTTACAGCCCATTGAGGGTAATTGGGTCGTTGCGCCTATTTTTACCAGCACCATTGATACTATCGCACCTGTTAGTTTGTGGCCTGACAACAATGTGGCGCGGATTGAACCTGAGTTAGCCTTCTATTTTGCCCATGCCTTACCTGTGCGCGCAGAGCCTTATTTACCCGCTGAAATTGATGCTGCTATTGGCCGTACTCATATGGCCTTAGAGCTTATTTATAATCGGTATGTGCCCACGGCCCCTATTCATCACTTTGATAAATTAGCAGATGGTTTGGTTAATCAAGGTTTGTATGTAGGCCCACAAGTTGATGCTGAATTGGCGAAACAGGCCAGTAATATTGATATCACCCTTAGTTATGCCGATCAAACTCAGCCCTACAGCGCTAAACACCCTAACGTAATCCCGCGCGCACCCTTGTATTGGTTGGTAGAGTTTTTACGTCAGCAGGGCATTGGTATCGAGGCCGGGCAAGCTGCCATTACAGGCTCTTATGCAGGGGTGTTTGATGCACCTATCGCATGCGATATGACGATCAAGTATGCAGGCTTAGGCGAGATGCACGTGCATTTTAAAGCGAAAACCCAATAGTCTTTCAATGTTAATGGTCGATTGAGCTGCGAGCAATCAAACTTATTCTTGCATCGCAACGTATACCCATTAAACGTATTAAAGGACGACCAATGAAAAATCTTATTCTGGCTTTGTTTTTGAGTATTGGCTTGATGGGGTGTTCAAGTTATGAACACCCCGGCCAGCTTGCGGTTGGTGATGCCATGTTAGTGGTGACAGGGCAAAGTCTAGCGGGTGAAAAGGTCACTATTCCCGATGATTTCAAAGGCAGCAAAACGTTGCTGTTATTCGGTTACAAGCAAGACAGTCAATTTGATATCGACCGCTGGCTTATCGGTTTGGACATGACAAACACAGCCCTTAATGTGTACGAGATCCCCACCATTCAGGGCATGTTTCCCCGAATGTTCAGCACCTTTATTGACAGTGGTATGCGCTCAGGTATTCCAAAAGAGTTATGGAAAGGGGTCGTGACGGTGTACGAAGACGGCGACAAAGTGCAAGAATTCACCGGAAATCAAAAACCCAATAATGCCCGGGTGATGTTATTAGATGAACATGGCACTATTATCTATTTCTATGACAGGGGGTTCGCGGTTGATGCCTTAAATGCTGTTCGGGCACTGCTGTAAAGAATCGTCCAGGAAACTTATTTGTTAGTACTTACTTACTTCTAAATTCGACGTAAATCTATTTTTAGCACAATCGGCTTCTTATTTAAGGAGCGGGTTGATTGCCTATTTCTCTCATCCAGACGTTTCTTATTTCGTTTTGTGATGCGACAATCCATTCATCATACCGATACAACTAAGGTCCATGTGACCAACACCGGATATTCATGACTTGGGTATTATGTACCGTTTTTGCCACGTTTATGCAGGCGTGGCGCAATGCCTTTCAGAGTCAACTCGGGCAAACCGTTAAAGTCACGGGGGTAACGCTTGCGCGTTTTATTTGGGCGGGACCCATAGCTGCGATCTATCTTGGTTTGCTGTATGCCATTGAGCCCGTTGCGATGCCGATTTTTAACACTCAATATTGGCTGTACATTATTGGCGCAGCGGTGACGCAGATCGTTGCAACTAGCTTAATGGTTAGGCTTTTTAAGATGAATAACTATGCGATAGGCGCTGGACTGGCAAAAAGCGAGGCCATTGTTGCTGCTGTGTTGGGGATGTTGTTTTTTGGTACAACCTTGTCATTTTTTGGATGGTTAGGGGTTTTTATCGGTGGCTTGGCGGTATTTTTGATGAGTGCAGTCAAGGGTGTTAAAGGGCTATCACTAGCAACTGTTGCGATGGGTTTAGCGTGTGGCAGTGCCTTTGCGTTAACTTCACTGTGGGTTAGAGAGGCCAGTTTGCAGCTAAATTTATCCTTTCCTTACAGCGCCGCTTGGGTATTAGTTATGGTGATCAGTCTGCAAACATTGGGCTTGGTCAGCTACTTATGGCTCAATGACAAGGGGACATTACGGGCCCTAATGCAACGGCCAAAATTAACCTTACTGACCAGTGTTAGCAGCTGTTTAGGCTCAATCGGCTGGTTTAGTGCGATGTCGATTCAAAATGTGCCCTATGTAAAAACCTTAGGGCAAATCGAAATCTTTTTCACCTTACTGATTTCAAGCTATTGGTTAAAACAAAAAGTGCAAATCAAAGATGCCTTTGCTTTGGTTTTAATTGCCTTAGCTGCATTATTGGTTATCTGGGGATAGCTCGCCTTTCATTCAGATTCAATGATTTTAGTAAAGTTTAAGTCTTGAAAATCATAGCTAAAATCGATGTCACTTGACTCTGGTAACATAGTCATGCCACTTACCTCACCTTTTTGATTGCGGGTAAAGTGCATTATCGCATCCGCTTCTAAGCTGCGATCGTGCCAACGGATAAGCAGCGAGTCATGGCCAAGGCGGTACAAACTGCCGATCAATTTTTCTACTCGTTGTGAGTGAATTAGCAGACTGCCATCGGCATGTGTTGCTATAACAAAGCGGCCTAACCATGGATCGACATAGGTACCAAGATAGTCGCTGTTTTCTGACTGACTTATATTAGCTGTGGGGTAGCTTACTAGGGGGGGTGTATTCATTTTTTTGCTGGCTTGAGGCGAAGTCTTTGGGCTAAATTCGGCCATCCAATCGGTTTGTGTATCACCCAAAAAAGGTTTCATGATGGAATACATCAGAGCACTGCGTGCCGCGCTCGACTGCTGGTTGGTTAGCACAACAAAGCCTAAATCTAATTCGGGAAATAAACTCACAAAAGAATACATACCGGCCAAACTGCCCGTATGATGCACTTGCAAAGTACCGTTCATATCATTCACCCGCCAACCTAATGCATAAGCACTAAAATGGCTGTTATCTCGGCGTTTACTGCTGGCAGACAAGGGCATAATGGTTTGAGGTTGCCACATCATCTTATGCTGCGCTTGACTAAATAAACCTTGCTTGGCGTCAATTTTGCCTTCAGCTAGTTGCACTGTTACCCAGCGCAGCATATCGTTGAGGCTACATTGAATACCACCAGCAGGCGCTGATACGCTTGGCTTGCTGTAATCAATCGCGCGTATTATGGCCTGTAGCTTGCCGTTAACCATGCCATGTGGGGTGGCAAGGTCTTGTTGTTTGGCTTCGCTCACTTGCCCAGCAAAACAGTGGTTCATGCCAAGAGGGCGCATAATGCGCTGCTCAACAAATTGCTCCCAACTTTGTCCAGTAACGGCAGGAATGATTTCTCCTGCAACGATATAAAGTAAATTGTCGTAGGCGTAATCTGCGCGAAATTCACCAGCGGGTTTCAGATAACGTAGATTATGCATTACTTCTTGGCGGCTAAAGCTGGAGGGTTCTGGCCACAACATTAAATCGCCTGCGCCTAAACCTAAACCACTACGATGAGTTAACAAATCGATAAGGGTAAATTGCCGACTGACCCAAGGGTCATATAGCTTAAAATCCGGCAAATAGCGTTGTACCTTGCCATGCCAACTAATTTTACCTTCGTCGACCAAAATCGCTAAGGCAGCGGTGGTAAACGCTTTGGTATTAGAGGCAATTTTGAAAATACTGTCAGCGTCAATAGGGTCGGGTTTACCAAGGGTTTTGAGCCCAAAACCTTTGGCGGCAATCACTTGGCCGTTTTGAACAATACCAATGGCCGCGCCTGGTACTTGAAAATGCTGCATGATAGCGTTAATTTTATCTTCGTTTATTGCCTCTGCCTGACCATTCATGGTGATACACCCAGCTAACAAGAATAGGGCTACACGAACCTTATTTCGCTTAATCATTTGTAACTCCTATGGACGTTCAAGTAAGGCTTCATAGACCAAACTGATCACGCTACCGTATTTACCCGTTTCAAATAACTTGCCATTAAACTCGCGGCCCTTACCTGCTTCGCGCTCAACAATTTTACTGTGCCGAGCATTAGTCAGCAAAATAATGGCTAGATCGTATGCGGGGTCGATGACTGTGACCGTGCCTGTCCAGCCGGTGTGACCATAGGCATAAGGGCTAGCATAGGGCCCAAAGTGCCACTTACTTTGACCTTGATCAGCTCGGCGCCAGCCTAAACCAAAACTACTGTCTCCCTCTTCTGGTTTAGTGAATTTAGCTAAAACTGCGCGGTCAAATACCTTAACACGGCCGTAACCACCGCCATTTAATAGAGTTTGAGCAAGAACGGCTAAGTCGTCTACGTTAGAGAATAAACCGGCATGGCCAGCAACACCTGCAAAAGAGTGGAAGGCTTTTTCATCATGCACCTCACCTTGTAATACATGCTTTCTCACATTAGTAAAGTCTACTGAGCCGTCACGGGTATTCCCCTGAATTTCAGTGGCGGCAAACTGCTGTGGTGCAAAGCCCTTATGCAAAGGGTTAAACAAGGTATTGCTTAGATTAAGTGGATGATAAATATCTTGTTCAACGTAGCGGTCTAGCGACATTTGGGTCACCCGTTCTACAAGTAAACCTAACAACATGTAATCTGTGTCACTATAAATGGCTTTGGTTTGACGCCCGGTTTCAAAGGGCACACGACTGAGCAAAAGGTGCTCAGTTTGTGCTTTATTTTGCGAGAAAAAGCGCGGACCAAGCTCGTTATCCTTGGTAAAAAAACGCACTTGAGGCGAATACCCCGCGGTATGAGTTAATAAATCTCGCACTAAACGGCTTTCTCGTCCCTGGCCTTGGTATTCTGGCAAGTATTCACTTAAGGGGCGGGTGACATCTATCTTACCTTCTGATACCAACTTCATTAGGGCAAAGTTGGTGGCAAACATTTTGGTGTTTGAGGCTAAATCAAACAGCTGGTTAGTCTGCATCTTTACGGCTTGATCAAGGGGCAATCCACCATCAGCAAATTTGCGGGCATAACCATAAGCACTGCGTTTTATAATCTTGCCTTCTTTTACTACCAACAACACTGCACCCGGAAAACCGTCGGCGACATCTTGATTAATAAGCTCATCCACTTTGGCAAATGTAGTTAGGTACTGTCCAGTGGCATCGTGCAAGGTCGGATAGGGGATCATGACCTTAACCGAGCTCCCTTCTGGTCGTACGTTTTCTACTTTTAAGGTGTTTTCACCTGTTTTTGTGCGCCTCGCTAAGCTGTATTCATAACGTTGATAAGGCTGTAGCGCACTTTCTATATTGAGTTTTTGACCATTGATATAGATGTCGGCACTTTGTGCATCAATATTGTCAATAATGATCTGACCTTCACCTTTGTATTCCTTAAACACCGTGCGATCGTTTACCCATTCTCTGGTGCTGCGATCCACTGTGGGAAACAACTCGTTTACCTGATAATAAGCTAAGGTACGAGGTGCTACAGGCGGCATTTTTTCTGCTTCGTAGCGTTTCATCAGGGCGTCGATACGACTTGGAAAATACTTTTCAATTAATGCAAATAGCACTGCCGCGGTTTTGCTATCTAACTTACCGCTAACTGACCAAGGCAAAAAATGCATCTGAAAAGCTGATAAGGTATCGAAGGTCGCGCTATCAATTATCCCCGTTTCGGTTATTCCGTAACCATAGCGGTTCAAGGCATGCTGCATTAAGCCAATGCTGATGGGAGACTGATTAAATATCTGCCAATATTTTTGTAAGGTATCGTTGTCGTACCAGGCACCAATACCTGCTTGATATAATTGGTACCATGGAAACCGAGGGCCAGGGTCATTTTTACGGGTTGGTGCAATATCAGAATGACCCACTACCGCAGTGGGTGAAATATCTGGGTTGCGAGCCAGAATATCTTGGGATAGCTTGATTAATAATTCGATTTGTTTTGGATCGTAGTCAGGAAACACACACAGTCTGTCAATGGAGTTTTCCCGCTTTGGGCCAGAATTGCTGGCTTCGTCGCGCATACAATGAGGCACATTGACGATTTCGATGCCGATGCTTTGGTCGTTTAAATCTTCACGCCCTTGCCAATAACTATTGCCAGCGTGCCATGCTCTGCCTGACTCTTCCACTAACTGAATGACTTTTAATTCACTGTCTTGATAACTCGGATCGTTACGCTCAGGAATTAGGTAGTGTGAACTTAAGCCCCCTTCTTCTACTAAAGCCTTGACCGATTTTTGATAATCAATCGCCGTATAATGCATGACTAAAAATTTAATACGCTGACTGTAATTTTTAGACTGCATGTAAGATAAAGGCAGGCTTGAACAACTGA
>NZ_JANQVQ010000257.1 GCF_030730205.1 Paraglaciecola sp. | reverse complement strand
CCTCTTGGAATATTGTAAGGCACCAATGTAAAGCCCCTGACTTGCCTAACAGTGAGCACATCATTTGGCCAGTGACTTTGAATATTCACTTCTTCGCCGACTTTAAAACCCAATTCAGCGATATCCTCTTCATTGGCAAACAGTACCTTGCGGCTGCCGTGAATGCCACGATATCGGTCATTATCGGTATAAACAGTCGTGTTAAATTGGTCATGACTTCGAATGGTCATCATCAATAATTGCCCCGCAGGTAACTGGGTGTCATTGATCGCGTGCACCACAAAATTCGCTTTCTGAGTACTGGTATTAAACTGACGTTTATCGCGCACCGCATTGGGTAATACAAACTCGCCCAACTGTTCTATGCGTTGATTAAAGTTTTCAAAACCGCTAATGACCTTAGCGATCCCGTCACGAATTAAGCGATAATCATCGCGCATTGCCAACCAATCAACCTTACTGTGTGGCAAAACCCGGCTGGCTAATTCAGCAACAATAGCTATTTCGCTTTTTAGTTTGCTGCTCGCCGGTGGTATTTTACCATGAGAGGTTTGCACCACTCCCATAGAGTTTTCTACTGTAACGGTTTGAATACCACTGTGCTGGCGATCAATTTCAGTTCGTCCTAGGGCAGGTAAGATTAAGGCCATTTTTCCCGTGTATAAATGAGATCGATTCAGTTTAGTGGATACTTGCACAGAGAGTTTACATTGCGCTAAGGCGGGTTCAGTCGCAGAATGATCCGGCATTGCCCGATAAAAATTACCTCCCATGGCAAAAAACACCTTAACCTGGCCTTCTTGCATCGCACGAACTGTCTCAACCGCATCAAAGCCATGCTCCCGTGGCACCGTAAACTGATAATGCGCCTCCAAGGCATCTAATAAAGATGCGCTGGGTTTCTCCCAAATCCCCATCGTGCGATCACCTTGCACGTTACTGTGTCCTCTAACCGGGCACACCCCCGCTCCTGCTTTCCCTAAATTGCCCTGCAACATCAAAAAATTGGTCATGAGCTGAATATTGGCTACAGCATTTTTATGCTGTGTCATGCCCATAGCCCAACAACAAATGGTTTTATGTGATTGGCACGCGATGTCAGCAGCTTGGTGTATTTGCCCGCGACTCAAACCACTATGCTGTTCGATATCAAGCCAAGACGTGCTGAGAATATCGTGCTTAAATGCCTCATAGCCATAGCAATATTGTTCAATAAAATGCTTATCTAATACACCTTGACCTTGTTCATCTCGCTCAATCAACTCTTTACACAAACCCTTTAAAAATGCCACATCACCGTTTATTTTTATGGGCAAGTACAGATCGCGAAGTGCGGTACCTTGGCCAATCACCCCGCTGACTTCTTGTGGATTTTTAAAGCGCTTTAAGCCGGTTTCATCTAAAGGGTTAATGGCAACAATTTTGGCCCCCTGTCGCTTAGCAGCCTGCAAAGAGCTGAGCATGCGGGGATGGTTAGAGCCTGGGTTTTGCCCAAAAATAAAAATCGCCTCGGCCTGTTCTAAGTCTTCTAAAGAAACGGTGCCTTTACCCACTCCGATAGTCTCACCCAAGCCAACACCACTTGATTCGTGACACATGTTTGAGCAATCAGGCAAATTATTAGTGCCAAATTGCCGCACAAACAAT
This sequence comes from Paraglaciecola sp., assembly GCF_030730205.1. Lineage (GTDB taxonomy): Bacteria > Pseudomonadota > Gammaproteobacteria > Enterobacterales > Alteromonadaceae > Paraglaciecola. The sequence continues at coordinate 7,808 of NZ_JANQVQ010000257.1, read as the reverse complement.
TGGTATAAAAACGCGGCTTCATTGCTGGTTCGGCCAGAAGTATAAAAAGCCGCTTGATTGGCCGAATCTAGTTCTTGCAATTGTTTAGCTATAACTTCGAGGGCCTTGTCCCATGAAATTGCTACGTAGTGGCTTGCCCCCGGGTTTAATATCATCGGCTCAACCAAACGGCCTTGCTCGTTAAGCCAGCGGTCGCTTTGTTGTTTTAACTGGGCAATACTGTTTCGCGCAAAAAAATCTGCTGTTACACGCTCAGTTGTAGCTTCATCGGCCACGGCTTTAGCGCCGTTTTCACAAAACTCAAAGGTGGCACGTTTAGCCAGAGGATCAGGCCAAGCACATCCAGGACAATCAAAGCCTTTGATTTGATTTAATTGACTGAGCAGTTTGCCCCCTTCGGCCACCCCCGCTTTATTAACGATATTGCGAAAGGCAGATAAAACAGCGGGAACTCCAGCAGCCCACTCTTTGGGCTTACCTACCTCAAGGTGCTTAATATCAATTTTATTACTCATAGCCTTTGACCTAAACCTTTAATAAATGCGGGTTACTGTATACGTTGTAACCGTGTTTTTTTATAAAACCTACCAAAGCAATTTCTGTTTCACTGGCCAATTGCACAGCAAGACTGGAAGGCGCGCCAAAGGCCAGTACATAACGAATATTTGCCATCGCCGCTTTTTGGATCATTTCAAAACCCACTCGCCCACTTAAAATCAGCCCGATCGGTGGAGACACGGCCTGGGTATTTTCGGCTATCAATAAGCCAGCATTCGCGCCAATGATCTTATCTAGCGCATTGTGACGGCCCACATCTTCTCTGACATCAAGAATGCGCAGTTGTTCGTCAAATAAGGCCACTCCATGATTACCACCGGTTTGCTGAAACAAAAGCTGTCGTCCCTCTAATTTTTCTGCTACCGCGCAAATATCAGCATGCTGCAATAACTTTTGTTCGTTGATGATCTTGGTGGTTTTGTTCTCCAGTAGAGCCAATAGCTCTTCAATACTTTGCTGACCACATACGCCGCAGGCAGAATTAACATATTCTTGGCGTTGATGCTGAGCGAGCTTAACCGTCGCCTCCTTGACCACACTGACGAGTATCTGATTAGACCCGGTATTTTTTAAACGGCCTTGCCCCATATAGTGGATGGTGTGAATAAACGCTAGGGAAGTAATAAGACCACTAGTATATAACCAGCCTCTGACCAGATTAATATCATCACCAGGGGTGCGCATTAAGGTCGCAAGAAGATGCGGGGACGGGTCGGGTGTTGAAAAGTGTTTGAGCCAAATCTGTAAGGGCTCTTCAGAAATAAGCGCGTCGTCAACCTTACATGAAGTCCACCTAGCGCCTTCTATTTGGCTGTATTTTTCAATTGGAAAACGAACAGTAGTTGTCGACATAACTCACAGGGTAACCTCAAATAATAGGCCTAAGCTAACCCAGCTACTTAATAGGGTAAAGTGCTTAAACCCATAATTAAGATCCAGCCGGCAAAAAATAGTTTGAGGTTTCTTGCTGAAAAATATAAGACCAGTCTTTTGGCCAAAATACCGCCAACAATCGCGCCAGGTCCAGCAAATAATACGATCGGCCAGTAGACAGCTTGGCTAATAAATACATGATAAATAATACCTGACCACACGGTGAATGCGCTGAGTATGACCGCACAAGCAATGGAAAATGTGACATTAAAGCGACGCAAAATTAAGTAAACCGCAATTAATTCACCTACGCCAATAGACAAAACGGCCGTAATTGCCCCGCCAATCAGCGCGATTAGTGGCAAAAATATAAGGTCTCTTGCGACTAAATCTTGATTGAATTGGATTGCTTTCATGAGTGGCACTGTGACAAATATAGCCACAGCCAAGATGATCGAAAAAATCCCAAAGAGTAAATCTAAACTTTCATGCTCAGTCACAATTCCTGAGGTATCTTGAAAATATTGCACCAACAACACACCCAAAATTGAAGTCGGAATGGTCAGATACAATACCGGATACAAGCCTTGCCATTGATGAGCAAGCTCGCCCTTGACCTGGTGAAGTTTTTGATAAAAGGCCCACCAAGTTAGAGCGCCGGCAGTCATCCCACAACATTGAATGGCAAAACTAGTTGATACGGCGGTTATCGCAGAGAAATTTAATTGACTAAAAAAGGGCATAAAGACCACTCCACCGCCCGCTCCGGTTGAATTAGCGAAAATAGCACCAACAACACCCAAAAGGCTAAAACCAACGTAGTCAAAAAATAGTGCCATCGGTTCTGCCGTAGTAAGAAATACCACCAGCCAAACCACAACTAATAACAACCGTATTTGCAGTGCAGATATTGAACGGAACATGCCGATTACTTTCCTCTTAGCCAACCAAAGCAGCGCGCGGACTTTGCCAGATTTACCCTGTCTAGGCAAAGTAAATTGCAGTATTGGTGTCGCAACTACTACTCGCTATTTGCCGTCAATAAACTATTTTTACTATTTATTATGTGCGCACCTGTACGCAGTAGGGTGAACGAAAGTTCAACTCTTTAAACTTATCCACACCGCTTTAATTGAAAAGCCCTTTGATTCTTGGAAATATGATGGTTGAAAGAACGATCTACAATGACATCTCAGTGTTGACCTTGCGACCAAATCGTTCGGCTAATTGGCAACAAACAAAGTATTTGATAGGCATTATTGCAGTGTTTGTGTCGTTTATAGCCTTAATATGGGCAGCACTGGGCATATGGATTATTCTGCCTTTTGCAGGTTTAGAAGTAAGTTTGCTGGCTTTTTTACTCTATCGTGGTTCTCGCTCGACGTACCGTAAACAGGTCATTACCATTGACCATCGAACGATAAAATTTGAAGCGGGGATCACCTACCCCGCCTGTTTTTATCTATTTGCACTTGAAGATAGTAGCTTACATGTCACTGAGGCAACCTTGCCTTTTGATTTCTGTGAGTTGTACATTAGAGATAAAAATCACAGCGTTTCCTTGGGCCAATTTCTTAATCAAGACGACCGCCTATTGGCCATCAGTTATTTGCAACAGGCAGGGGTTTATATTCAAAATGAACGGTGGTGGCTGCAGCGCAAATAACAGTTCAAAAGCGCAGTACATTTATAAAGTCGTTACTCAGGCCCCCCTTTAGACCTTGCGTATAAACCGCTTGCAAGGCTTCTGCTCCGGCATGTTCTTTCACCTCAAGACGCTGTTCAATCAACGCTAAAAAGCTTTGCCACGCTTGTGCGTAGTGCTGAGCAAACCCTTGTTGCCCCCATTCTTGCGTGCGTTTTTTAACTTGAGCAGGTGCAAAAAACATCTCGCCCTCAACTTTATCTTTAGGCTTGTCTTGCTGAGCATCAACGTCGGTGACACCGATAAAAATAGTCCTGGCAAGTTGCGCTGAAAATTGTTGTTGTAAACTCAGTATCAGGGGCTTATTTCCGGCAAAATCTAGCAGCCAGGTTGATTTATCCGTTCTTAATTCACCAAGTTGCTCATAACTTAAAACACGGTCGTAACAGCCTAATTGCTCGGTAAAGCGTTTGTTCGATTCTGACGTGAGACCAATGACATCGTATTGGGCCGCTCTGTTGGCCTTATGTTTATGCAGCAAATGGGCAGTACCGTAAGCCGTTTTACTTGAAGCACTGGTTAAAATCAGTTGCTGTACGTCGCTAGCAATGTGCTCTGCGACAAAATCATCCAGTACAAACGAAGTCATAAATAACGGACGAATATTCATTTGTATCGCTTCTTTTGCTGGATCGTAACCCGGGTCTTGCGCACAACGTAGATAATTATCATAGACCGGAGAAATACTCTTACGAGCTGGGTGGGCATCAAAAAAACCGTGAGGCGATACTTTACTGGGTTTTACTAGCCAGTGAGTCGCCATAGGTAAGTAACCAAATAATCGTTCACCAAGCTCAATACCTTGGCAGTTAGAGAACACAACAGTGGCAAATCCCCACATGGGCACAATGCCATAACCTTCGCCAGCTTGAAAAAAGCCCCAATACCCCATTTTGTCGCCTAACAGGGCATAAGTAATGTTGTTAGCTGAAAAGCCAAAGGTGTCCACTTTAAGCAATACTTCACCTTCAGCAATAGCGCCGAGATCAAACGTTTGCTCCACAATTTTTGTTTGCGATAGATGGCTTTTGTCTACCCATATCTGTTGGGTAGTTATTGAATTGGCGCTCATTATTTTTACTCTAACTGAAAAGTCTTGAACCCATAGTAAGTGCTTTCGGCCCCTTGCGGCATCATCCTTTTGAATAGGCAAAAATAAACCGATTTAATTAATGCTGTGGGGTGCTGATTTCAGCACCTTGCAAGTGGCATTGAAACAAAACCAAGGGATGACAGCTCAGGCCTTTAGGCCGTTTCACTGGCTTGCTGATGTATAGCGCTTACCAATTCTTTGGGGATCATGAGCGAACTGGCTAATCTATCAAGGTAGACGCCTGACGCTGATTGGTGTAAATCGATGGCTAAAACAGAGGCGGCATACACTTCCACCGCGGTTTCAGCGTTAGGTACTGAATTGACTAGAGCATCAAGGGAGAGGGGCTTGCGCAATTCGTCAAACAAACTGGCTTTGTCACTGATGCTAAGCGTTAAGTTATCAACTTGTTGATAGATACGCTGCCTTTCGTTTTCATCAATATGTCCATCAGCATTAGCTGCTGCGATCATCGCTCTGAGCAGTAGCATTTGACCTTGACCTGACGCTTCGTCATGAATCACTTTTTCAAATTGTTGTTTCGAAATACTGGCTGGCGAATAGGTTAAATTGGCTTTTGGCTCAGAAGGAGTATAACGAGAAACAGCCTCCTGTCGACTCGGCCGAGATGGCGCACTCGGGTCGGGCGTAGATTGATGAGCATTTTTTTGCGAATAAGACTGATATGCTTTGTAAGCCACAGTGCCAATGGCCGCCAACGCACCAAGTTTCAGCGCACTTTTACCAACACTTCGTCCTTTTTTACTCATCAACGCCCCCGACAATGCTCCGCCCGCAACACCGCCAGTAAAACCTGTCAATAATCCACTTTGTGTTAAACCTTTGATAATACTGTCGAAATTTTTCATATTATGGTCCTCTTACGTTTACAAAATAATACGTAAAAACCAGCAATTAGATGTGACTAATTTGTAAACAAATATGCAGCGACTTGGGCACAACGCCGCTTGAGCGACGATATAGGGACTGACTGCCATGTTATTGTTGATTTTTGATGGTGAAATGCGCAAAGAGTCGTGAACAAAAGTCAGTTGTGCGGTAATGATGGTAAGGCTAATTTGCTTTAAAGGTGAGCAACGAGGATCCATGCTTGATGAGTGCGTTGAAGACAAAACGCTTGCCTGACCTGCTGAGGGTTGCTCAGCGCTAAATGTTGTCGACATAAGGTTTTTTTGTGCGTAATGGCCTGCTTCTTACGCACAAAAAACGGCGTTCCTGAGGCTATCATTGCTGCCTGCGTGAAACGCTCCTTATCTCCAATGGGTACTATTTATTGCGCAGATGCGACACTGAGTCCAAAATTTTATTCGCACCTTCTTGAATATCATGAATCACTTGGTTGGTGGCTTTGAGTCTTTCTACAACGTCAGAAGCTGTTCCCCTACCGGCATTGATCGTATCAACCGATGTCTTGGTTAGCGCCTCGTTTTTCGCGACAACCCGGATAATTTCTTCTGTGGATTTAGACGTTCGCGACGCCAACTCTCTGACTTCGTCAGCCACCACAGCAAAGCCTCTGCCTTGCTCGCCGGCTCGAGCTGCCTCAATAGCTGCATTTAACGCCAAAAGATTGGTTTGATCAGCAATACTACTGATTGAATTAACCATCGCACTGATGGCATTTGACTGTTCTTCTAAGGCATCAATATTCTCAGAGGCTATTTTCATTTGCTCAGACAATTTTTCCATCACACCAGCGGTTTCTCTCATTAGTTCAGCCGCTTTGGAGGCGTACACCCCTGTTTGTTCTGAGGTATCATTTGCTAAAATTGCCGCACTATTAACTTGCCGTTCTCTCATCACTTGCGGTGTGATATTGGTCGCAAACTTCATAATTTTATAAAGTTTGCCGTAGCTATCGAATATCGGATTGTAGGACGCTTCTAACCAAAGCTCTTGACCTTGCTTATCAATACGCTTGAACCGCGAAGCAATAAAGTCTCCTCTATTAAGGCGTTGCCAAAAATCAATGTACTGCTGACTGCTGCGCTCTTCTTCAGTACAAAACATTCTGTGATGTTTGTGCTGGATTTCCTTTAAAGAGTAACCAATCGTTTTAAGAAATAGCTCATTTGCGGTGATAATTTCGCCACTGGGCAAAAACTCAATAACCGCCATTGAGCGCCTCAGGGCTTCAACCAAATTTTCGTTTTGCCTAGAATGTTCAATCGTCCTAGTTAAATTAGAGCCAAAAACATCAAAACTCTGACACACTCCCGCTTGATTTAGAATGGGTTGTAAAACGACTCTAAGCCATACCACTTGATTATTACTTTGAAGTTCAACCGCCCCAGCCCAATGTTCCTTTTGGCTAATTGCATTATTTAACTCTTTGTAGTGATTAGTGACCCGCGCGTGACTAGGTACTAAATTCGTTAGCGACTCGGTGATCAAACGTTGCTCTGTCAGCCCAGTTTCTTGTACAAATAAGGTGTTTACTGAAGTGATAGTGCCACTCACATCCAAAGTAAGATGCAACATTTCTGAATGAAGACTATCAATAATTTGTAATAAAGGACTGAGTTTCGCTTCTGCGTCAGCGAGTTGCTGTTTAAGTAGTTTATTGAACATTATGGACTGCCTAACGTATTGGTTCACTAACCTTAGTTATTGGCGTAGACAAGTCAAGTGCTCAGTTTAAATTTTAAACACACTGCCATTAGCTCAAGCCCATCAGGTGCACCATACTGACGTGGCATGGACCTAATAAATAAAAATTGAATTGTTAAATGAGTTTGGCTTTGGCACACCAAACTCATTCAAAAAAGGCGCTTGTTGCACAACTAAAAAAGTAACCGCGCATCCCCGTTCAGAAGTGCAGGTTACTTATTTTTACGAGTTTCAAATGCTTTTGTACTCATCTTAGACACTTGCTCCCAAGCCTCGTTTGGTACCAAAAAAGATAAAGCGTAGTGAGCTACTTTCCAATTATCTGCGTGGCGTATCAACACACCTGTGCCTCGAAATCGTCCCCACTTCGGGGACTCGGTTATTTCATCAAACCAAGCTGTGTTGCCGTCTGGGGCGTACTGGATATGACGCTCAACTGGAAAATAAGTCCATCCACCTTTGTTAAACCCTGTTTCAACATAGGCATCAAACTCATCTGGGCGGGTCCATCGCTCCCAGTCATCGGTGCCCATAAATACCCCATCCTCAGTAAACAATGCCAGGTAACGATCCTTTTGTGCTTTGCTGGCCGCGTCGTGTAAGTCGTCTAACACGCTATTGATTTTTGAATCATCTGCAGTGGTTTCACTGGCCCCTGCATAAAATTGTGTGCCAACTAAAACCAGACAAGTACCGACTACCATTTTTATAAACCTAGTTTTGAACATTTTGTTGCTCCGAAACATTTTACCATTATCAAGCCTGATTGAATGCGATGTTAAGATGAAAGTCCAGCTTGGCTGATTCGCCCGACATTATTTGAATGGCGGCGGCCCGATAGGAACCAATGGATTTATCTGATTGAAAAAAAAGCGATACTATGACAAAGGGAACTAGCAGTCTTAAAGTTGGCGCATCGCGCGAGTAAGCTTAAAAAACGAAAACGCC
>NZ_JANQVQ010000256.1 GCF_030730205.1 Paraglaciecola sp. | reverse complement strand
GCAAAAATGCGCTGAGGGACAGATTAAATGCAATTGACTTTGGACTTCGCTTTACTCTTTCACCTACAATACGCTCTCTTTTCAATCCGTTGAGTTGTTATTCGTGTTGTTTGCATCTGTCCTGCAGGGTTTATCTCGTCTTTTTACATTAGGCTTTTTACCTCTTATCCTTTTAGCAAGTTCATGCACCCTATTTTTTTTATATCCTCAGTTAATCAGTAGTACATTTACCCGCCTACCTTGGCTACCCGCTATTTGCCTTGGTATTGCCGCCCTTATTGCATGGCAATTTGGACGCAGCCGTTTGGTGTGGTTAAGCTTAGTACTCTTTTTTATCCTACAAACAATTGAGCCGCACTGGCCGGCGAGTGACAGTTTAATTTTCGCCAGAAGTAGTTTTATTCTTGTGATGTTGGGCTGGTTAATGCTGGATATTGACCGCGGCTTTTCGTTGCGTAATTTGATCTATAGCTTCTTGATTTTGGGCTGTGCCGGGCTTGTCGCAGTCTGGCTATTGCCTCTGGTCACTGCAGCACCTATGGTGCAGCAATATGTTGTTATGCCCAGCACAAGCTGGTTGTTTACCTTGTTGCCACGTTTTTATCAGTGGTATACGCCTAGCGACGTGATGCTTATTTTAATCAGCGCTACTATAGCTTGTATCATGTTAGTGATACGTCTCACTAACAGCCAAGTGATCTTGGTGTTAAGTTGGCTAGCTTGTTTAGTGTTACTTGCTGTTGCTGAGCAAACACTCAATCAAGTAATGGTCTGTACTTTGGCAGTAATTATTGCTTACGCGGTTATTCGAGATAGTTTTTTCATGGCATATAAGGATGAACTGACTGGTATCCCTTCGCGGCGCGCGCTAATGCAAAAAGTCGATACCTTGGGCCGAAAATATACATTGGTAATGTCTGATATTGATCATTTCAAAAAGTTTAATGATACCTATGGACACGATGTGGGTGATGAAGTACTCAAACTCGTTGCCAGTAAACTGTCAAAGGTGAGCGGCGGTGGGCAGGCTTTTCGCTTTGGTGGCGAAGAATTTGTTCTATTGTTTGCCAATAAAACACCCGAGCAAGTTCTGCCACATATTGAAGCGATCCGCTGCCTGATAGCGGACTACGACATTGCATTACGCTCTCAGCCACGCCCTGCTAAAAAGCCCGGTGGTAAACCTCAAATAGCCGCTAAAAATAAAATCGTAAACGTTACCAGCAGTTTTGGCGTGGCACAAAAATCCAAACTTTACCGTGATTTTAACGCTGTTATGAAACAAGCAGATATTGCCCTGTATGCCGCGAAAAAAGCCGGACGAAACTGTGTAAAGGTATCCAAATAATGAATAAGCCGATTCACGTTTTAGTATTAGGGTATGTATGGCCAGAGCCAAATTCGTCAGCTGCCGGTAAACACATGTTGAGTTTACTTAACACATTTCAACAGGCAGGTTGGCACATCACCTTTGCAAGTCCAGCTGTGCAAGGTGATCATAAAATAGACCTCACGGCCATGGGGATAAGCGAGCACACCATTGCTCTGAATTGCAGTAGCTTTGATGTATTCATTCAACAATTACAGCCCGATATCGTCCTGTTCGATCGTTTTATGCTTGAAGAACAATTTGGTTGGCGTGTAGCACAGCACTGCCCGAATGCCCTGCGTATACTAGATACCGAAGACTTGCACTCACTGAGAAATGCTCGTCATCAAGCCCTAAAACAAGAGCGAGAACTCAACACCACTGATTTCAACAGTGAGTTAGCTAAACGCGAAGTAGCGGCTATTTTTCGCTGTGATTTGGCTTTAATTATCTCTGATTTTGAATACCGGTTGTTGCAAGAACATTATCAAGTACCTGCTCGCTTACTATTACATTTACCTTTTATGCTGGCTTTGAGTCACCTCACTGAAAATGTATTGCCTTACGACCAACGCCAACACTTTATCTGCATGGGTAATTTTAGACACGAGCCTAATTGGGATGCTGTGTTGTGGCTTAAAAACACCATTTGGCCGCTGATCCGAAAAAACCTGCCCCAAGCAGAATTGCATGTATACGGCGCGTACCCGCCACCGAAGGCCACCCAACTGCATAATATTAAACAAGGATTTTTGATCAAGGGCTGGGCACAAGACGCAGAGCAGGTTATGAAACATGCCAAAGTCTGTTTAGCCCCCTTACGTTTTGGTGCAGGTATCAAAGGGAAATTAAGCGAAGCCATGCTGTGCGGCACACCCAGCGTCACCACCACTATTGGCACAGAAGGTATGGGACACGCATCGCAAAAAACAATCAATCCACTTGGTTTGCAGTGGCCCGGCGCCAGTATTGATTTTGATGTGGCACGACAAGATAAAACTGCCAGGGCATTTGCAGAGGCTGCAGTGGCACTTTTTCAAGATCAAAAACGGTGGCAAGCGTGCCAACGTTTGGGTTTTAGCTGGCTTGAACAACATTTTGATCAACGGCAAATCAGCCCTAGTTTGCTGGCACGTATCAATGAGTTATTGCTCAACTTGAATAAACATCGAGGGCATAATTTTATTGGTCAGATGCTACAACATCATCAATTCAAAAGTACTCAGTATATGGCTCAGTGGATAGAAGCAAAAAACAAGCCTCGTTAATGAGGGACTTGAATTGGCCTACCTTAATTCATCTCGCGTATTGATCTGAGTTTTGTACCTCATTAAACATGGCGCCGCCCTTACACTGCGACGTAGAGCATAATCCGTACGCACATGATTATTCAAGAGCAGCATATGAACGATTCAACTATTTACCCTACTACAGAGAAGCCGACACTTTTTACCCATAACATTTGGTCAACAAAATCATTGACACCACGCAACATTTGGTTAACCATTAAAATCCAAAATAACAATATTGGTAATACCAATAAGCATAACCAAAACATATAACTTTTATCTAAAGCAGAACAGAGGTAAAAGAGATATGACGGTCAACGAGTCCCTATGCAAAAACATTCTTTACCTAACATTCGTGTGGGCCTCAGCCTATTGTTGAGTACCTTATTTATTGGTTGCGGCAGTAGTGGCGAGTCCACTAAAAGTGAAACACCCGCGTTTACACCAGCACCCACAATATGCAGCACCTCAAACCCACTCGTCATTGTTTCAGCCTCAGATGAAGGCTCGCTAGATAACAAAGGACCGTTAAACGCCATTGATGGTGACACCACCAATACATCTCGATGGGCGTCTAATGGAATAGGTAAAACCATCACCTTTGACTTAGGTGAAGAGTCTACAATTCGGGATATAAATATTCAGTGGTATCAAGGCAATTTACATCAGTATCACTTTGCTATACATACATCTACTAACAACCTTGACTGGACATCCGTACTGAGTGACGCCCACTCCAGTGGCGCCGTTGCGGCCTTTGAGTGGGTTGAATTAGTCGATAGCTCAGCACGATATTTACGCCTAACTGGGTCAGGAAACAGCAGCTCAGAGTTAAATAGCATCGTTGAAGTGCAAATAAATGGTTGTGGTAGCCTCGCCCCGCAGATTGACTCAAACCCCGATATTCCGACTCAATCGTCTATCGACATGAGCCTTTGGGACAACGAAGGCGGCAATCCATTGGTGGGCAATGACTATGTTTTTGATGCGTTAAAAGCACAGTATGTCTCGCCAAATGGTTCAGGGTGGCGTCACGAATTAAAGATTAAAAAAGACTTACGAGTGGCAATGACCGAGGTTGATGAAACCTTTTACGCCAATGTAAGCGCGACGTTATCGGTGGGCGCTAAACTCATCGTTGCTCAACATCATGGTGGCGACACAGGTACACTCGTAAAAGTATATATCGCCGATTCAAGGGAGTCTGGCTTTATTGACAGTGTCGCCAATAATGGCATATTTGATGTTTATGTCCGCTTAGCAAAACAGGACGGTTCAGGCGAAACGAAACACGCCCTAGGAACCATCCAAAGTGGCGATAATTTTGATTTGCGCATTATCAATAATTTTGGCTATGTCAGTGTATCCGCTTTTGATCAATCAGTTAGTCAAAATGTGGCCGATAGTGCTGGCGCCTACTTTAAGTTTGGTAATTATTTGCAAGCTCAAGATGCTGCCACCTTGAGTAATATTGAAAACTCGGCTGACTGGGCACAATTTTATCAAGATGCTAATATCACCCAAAGTGAAGTGGTATTTTCTCGTGTGAATTACACGCGCCTATTTGAACAATAGGTTGCTTGTATTCTTTTGGTTAATGCAAGCGCTAATGACGAAATGCTTATGCCAAACAACGGTAGATTATAGCCTCAAACTAGTTGTATTCTTAAAGACTTGGCATAGAATGCCCCGCAAATTTACATGCCTTTCTGATGGTTTTTATGTTGCTCAATTATTTCCTTATCGGCCTGGCTGTCTTAGCCTTAGCCGGTGTCGTATTTGAAGAAGTCACCCATATAAACAAAGCCAAAGTCACTTTGTTTTTTGGCACTTTGTCTTGGATAAGTTTGTTTGTGTTTGCCCAAACCGAAGCTGACCGAGATCTCATTAATCATCATTTACGAGAAAACTTAGCGGATATATCCTCCTTGTGGCTGTTTTTAGTCGCTGCCATGACCTTTGTCGCCTATCTGAATAAAAAGGGGTTTATTGAGAGTTTATTGCACCGTGCAATGCCAGAATCCATCAGTGAAAGAAAACTGCTGTTTTTTACAGCCATATTTAGCTTTTTGTTTTCCTCTTTAGCAGACAACATCACAGCAACATTAGTGGCTATCACGCTAGTCTTGTCACTGAGTTTACCCCCTAATAAGACCATGCGATTTGCCGTATTAGTGGTTTTTGCGGTCAACTCAGGTGGCGTATCATTAATTACCGGTGACGTTACAACCTTGATGATATTTTTGGCCAATAAGGTCAGCATCTTAAATTTATTTTGGCTATCACTGCCCTCTTTCATTGCTGTCATCGTCTTGGCGAGTTTGCTGAGTATTGGCATGAATGGCAAAGTCAGGATCAAACATAAACCCCGTCAAATTCGCAAACTCGATTACTGGATAGCGTCAATATTTTTAATCACGATTGTGAGCACAATTGTGGGTAATGTATTGTTTGCCATTCCACCGGTTCTGAGCTTTTTATCCGGATTGTCAGTGATGTTTTTAGTCGCGCATTTGTTTCAAGATAGCGATGATAAAGATCCTATTTTAGAATATATCCGCCACATAGAGTTTGATACCCTACTGTTTTTCCTAGGAATTTTATTGCTGGTGGGCATGTTAGAGCAAATTCATGCCTTAGATTTTTTGGTCAAGTTATACGAATTTTTGCCACCTGTTTACGCTAATTACATTATGGGTATTACATCGTCGGTAGTTGATAACGTGCCGCTGACTGCCGCGCTATTAAAAACCAATATCGATATGGAACTCACCTCGTGGTTAAGCCTGACCTATGCAGTGGGTGTAGGTGGCTCATTGTTAGTGATTGGTTCAGCCGCCGGTATTGTCACCATGAGTAAAGTACAAGGCCTAAGTTTTGTGCGGTATGCCAAATACAGCTTACTGTTGCTCTTTTCCTATACCTTGGGCTTTTCTATGGTGCTGGCACTCGCTTATGTGATTTAAGCAATAACATGGCGTGTTGACCACGCCATTTAATTTAGCGTTTACAGACTCAAACCCAGTTGGGTTAACAGGGTATCTAGGTGGGCTTTAGCATCTTTGGTGGGCCCCGGATAATCACCGCTGATTGGCACATTACCTTGATAACCTAAATCTTTACTGCCTTGTGGACTACAGAAAAACGCCGCAAGTACTAAACGTCTAAACGCAGCAAACGCCACGGCAGGTTTGCCAAATTCTAGCGACGAATGTGCCGATTTAAAGGCAATATCGTCAATGATTGTCATTTGCTCAGGTGCTGATAATTGAATAAATACCTGCTTTGAGCGCTGCAGCGCTTCGGTATTTAGCCAAGACAGCAGCGACATAATGCTCAGTCTATCTTCCTGCTGCCTGCTATAGGGCGCACTCACCCACTCATTAATGACCTCAGGTACCTTAACCTCAGTTGCCGAAGGCACCATGAGTTCACGGGGCACAATAATATCTGCTAATACGGCCACTACATTGAGCTCATCCTCTTTGAGCAACAGGGGCCACGGCGATGTGGGAGGTACAATAAGACTCGGATCTTTACCATAACCCGGCGTTGTCACTGGAGCGAATGTCAAATCAGGCCAATGCGCCGCCTGCGCGTGCTTGATATTTGTCTTCTTGTCACAGCTACTGAGCAAAGGAAATGCCGCTGTGGCAGATAATACCCCAATCCACTTTAGGGTTTGACGGCGGGTTAAACTCGGCACGTAAGATGTCAGTGATTGGGGTTTATCAGCCATTTTATAACACTCCTTTATCTAACTGAGTCGCTAACCACGACGCGTTTCTCATGGCTAACGTCATGATGGTCAAGGTACAGTTTTTATGAGGATTTGATGCAAAAACGCCCGCATCCATCACAAATACATTGTCACAATCCCACGTTTGGCCCCACTGGTTTGTTACCGAATCACTGGGAGAATCCCCCATGCGAGTACTGCCTACTTCATGAATTATTTCGCCCCCCTTTGAAATCGCGGTTTTAGCATCGGGCAAGGGCTGACTAAAACTCGCTCCCATGGTTTCTAAAATGGCCTTTGCCGTTTTTAAACCATGCTCGACTTGCTTAAGCTCATGCTCAGACCATGCCCAGTGAAATTTTGCTACAGGGATGCCCCATTTGTCTTTAACCTTGTGGTCAATTTCCATGTAACAGTGTTCATTTGGCAGCATCTCGCCTCTAAGACCAAGACCTACGTAGGCGCCATATTCTAATTTAACGGCGTCTTTTGCCATTTTTCCGTAACCATCAATATCGCCAGGTACGCCTGCGCCAGGCTCACCAAAACCGCTACCAATTTCAAAATGATAACCACGAGGAAAATCTAACGCCCCGTTTTCTTGCATTTTGTGGCCCCACCATGGAATAAACAGGTGATTAGCCGTATGCCCATCTTCGTTGTATATTGGCCGCCCTCTCAAGCCAGGAATAGACGCCCCTAACCATGCTCCAGTTGAATCCATAAGGTTACGGCCCACTTGGCCGCTTGAATTAGCCAAGCCATTAGGGTGTTGAGCACTTTTAGAATTTAATAGGATGCGCGCCGATTCACAGGCGCTTGCCGCAAGAACCACTATACGGGCATCAAGCTGATTGGTATTACCGCTAATTTTGTCCACATAACTGACACCCATGACCAGCCCTTGATCATCGACGTTTATTTCTCTCACCATGGCATTGGTAATAATGGTTAAATTGCCGGTGGCCTTGGCCATTGGAATCAAGGAAGTGGTGGTTTGAAATGCCGCGCCAATAGAGCAACCATTGCCACAGGGTGTTGCATAAAAGCAGGCGGCCCTGTCGTCTTTGGGCCGAGTGAGCACCGCTCGGTGCATCGGTGCGGTGGCAATACCCAATTTTTTTGCTGCCGCAGACAAGAGCAGTTCTGGAATACGAGGCTGGGGTGGCGTTTGTAAAATACCCTCGCCAGAATCAGGCATGTCATCTAAGCCCGTATTGGTGCCGCATACTCCCACCAACTCTTCAGTCAGATCATACCACGGTGCGAGTTCTTCATACTCAAATGGCCAGTCTGCACCTAATCCATCACGGGATTTACCTTTAAAATCATGGTGACTAAAACGCAGTGAAAAACGGCCCCAATGATTCGTGCGACCACCCAACATGCGCGCGCGCCACCACATAAATTCCGAGCCTTCAGCGGTGGTATAGGGCTCATCGGGCACAGACCAGCCACCATCAACCGTGGCATCATAGTAGCCAAAGTCTTTGTCACGGGTGCTTGCTCCCATCAACGGCGCTTCTGAGTTTCGCTTAAACATGGGGGTTTCTGATTTGGGGTCATAATCACGACCCGCTTCAAGCAGTAAAACTTTATGGCCTGCTTTGCATAAGGTATAGGCTGCCATCGCACCGCCTGCTCCAGAGCCAATTACAATGATGTGTCCTGATTTATTCGTCATAGCTACATCCTTATAAGGATTTAATTTTTATATTTTTAAACGCAACTCGGTCACCGTGATCTTGTAAACCAATATAGCCTTGGGTATTGAGCCCGTAATTCGGCCAATCTTTAAATTTGCTCTGGGCCAATGCCTGCTGCCATGCCTGTGAACCAATTTGTATATCCACGGTTTGCACCGAATTTTGCCACACTTGCAGATGCGTCCCTTTAAATACAATGCGCACATGGTTCCATTGCTCTGCAGGTAACTGAGATGCGGCTGAAGACGCTTGTAAGTCATACAATGAACCAGAACGACGGGTCGCTAATTTACTGTCAGGGTGACGCTGATTATCCAAAATTTGGATTTCTAAGGCGTGAGAATAGATATGTTTACCCCTTTCATCGGCGCGCACAAAAATGCCACTATTACCGCCTTCGGCTACATTCCAATCAAGCTGTAACTCAAAATCAGCGTATTGTGTGCGGCTGATAATATCACCAGCGTTTTTCTCACTTAACACCAGTTCATCCCCGATAATTCTCCAACCAGGGGCAATATCGCTTTGTTGATAAGTGCGCCAATTGTCCACGCTGCTACCGTCAAAAAGATCGTGCCAATTAGATGGCGTTTCGCTTTTGTTTGTTTGCGTTGTTGCTGTGCATGCGCTCAACACGAATAACAGACTAAAAGTGACCAGAGCTTGTCGACAATAATCTTGCATATCTACCTCATTTGTTAAAAATTCGTTACACAGTAGGCTAGCAAGACTTACCAACAAAAGCCGCAGCTAATACGCAAGCAACCAAAATAAATAAACTTAAAACCAGTAAACAGAAAAAACGTTAGTAGAGGCCAAACTGGTTAAAACTGGTCTTTCTCTCACAGGTAAAAACACGAAATACTCAGCAAAATATGGCCGTAAAAAATTGATTTATCCTTTTTTTACACACATAGAAATAAGTTTGACTTAGATCAAAATTCCTTTTTATACCCAGTCTATACTCGCTTTGAACTTACTTTTGAGGACAATATGATGAAACAAAACGTTGGTATTTTAGACACCGCTATTCGTGGCATTGCTGCGGTAATTTGTTTAGCTATTGCAGCAGAGTTAGCCCTGCCTTTGGCTGCCACTATCACCTTATTTGTGATGGGTATTTTGTTTTGGGCGTCTGCCAGTTTTGGTGTGTGTTTTTTATACAAGGCCTTAGGAATCGATACCTATCCAGGCGCAGGTCATGGTTTATATCAATACTATCCGCGCAGCCATTGAATTACTTGATAGCGTTACATTACCGTTTTGCGACTAGCAAAAAAAAGCGCAGCGTTAACGACTCACTGCGCTTTATGTTGTTAGGGGTGGGGGCAACTGTCGTCTTCTAGGCAAATCCCTATTTTTATCGTCTCTGCCTCAACCGTAAAACCGCCTATTTCAAACGTGCTCAAATTTTGTAAAAACGTGATTAAGGCATCGGTCGCTTTATTATTTTCATCAAATAATTGGAGATCAGCATTCACGTCGTTGGTTATCCCACGCGCCGCCGCTTTTGCATATTCAGCAACGGGGTTCTGCCCATGAATACAACTCCCATCGGCGCGCATAGCTGCGCGGCTGCCAACACAATCATCACTAGGCGCATAAGCACTCATAATAGCTAACGCAGATTTTCGATTATGTTTGCTGTAAGCAGAGCGCATATTTCGCACGACTGCTCGAGCAGCGTAATAGCCTGTCTTAAACGCAGTATGATCGTCGGCATCTTTCCCTAGTCCGCCGTTCCAGCCAAAATCTTTTAAGCACCAATAGTTGTTTAACTTGATACAACGTAACGCTTTATGGGCTTCAAGCCGAGTTTTATCGACACCTAAATGCAGCTCACCTTGTGCTAACCAATTTGACACAGCTTTGTGTTTAAACTCTACTTCTTGCGCAGCGCTCGTCTGGCCTAAAGTTAACAGTACCATCCCCACTATCACTTGATATTGCCTCATACCCTCTCCTTTCATCATTACCTTGCAACTCAGGTGAACTCCTTAACACTCACCCTATTTACGTTTACTTGTTATTTAGCCAAATAACTATAGGTCATTTTATAAAACGAGAATGAGTGAATTGATTTACACGTCGTGATAGTTGAATGTTACCTGTTCCCTCAGTTAGGCGGATTTAGCCATGCTTCGCATCGTTAGCCACAAAAAACCTCGACTGAGTATGCTGGCACCATTCATAAACAAGAGTGGCCATGCTGTGGCTAAGGGCATAGTGAAAGCAAAGGCTAAGGTACTGAGATCTTTGACGATAATTGAAACTATCATTGATTCTGATAGCGAGCCGACAGACTGCTCTTTTTTGATTAACATTATTTGGTGCACCGTGCCCTGCACTAAAATGAGGGCAACGATAACCACAAATGTATTGGTACCATAGGTGGCAAGAGTGGGAAATGGCCGAAATCCCATGGCGACAAATCCCAGAAAAATAGCCATGGCCGCTCCAGAGCACGCCATGAGACTTGTCGCTGAACGACGATCGCGCCAAATATACGCCAAGATCACCAACAGTAATAGCAAAGCCCCAAGACGCGTCCAAACCAAATAATGATTAAAATTACTGGCCGCTAATCCAAAAATAAAATTGGCGTAAAAGGCAAAGAAGCTGGAGGAAAATTGGTTTATAGATAAACTTTGGCTTATTACTGCGCTGTGTTTTTTAGCCTTTACCATCTGCAATATTTGATGGGATAAACCGTACCAAGTGAAGATAAATACCGCAGAACTGAGCCAACCTAAAAGGTGATACCACATCGCATTCCAACCACTAAACGTTAATCTGACTCAGCGCTCAAGCCAGGGAAATTTATTGCTATTATATGCTAAGGCTTGCCTATAATTTTATCTCAAATAGCTACATTATCGCTTTTTGTACAATAAGATAGGCGTGTAGCTCGGGATATTGATCGTATTCAAGGTGCCGGCATATACAGCCTAATTTAATCAGCAAAGTGATAAAGCCGTTTATCCCAAGTGATGAGTAGTATAACGCTGGCCCCATGGCACTATTATTGTGTTCGTCTTTTTTATCAGTACCACCAAAAGAAAAAATCAATACGCCATTAGGATGTAAACTTGCCACCAGCTTGCTCAGCACCTGCTCTTGCTGCTCAAGTGGAACATGCCAAATACTGTCCCATGCGCTAATAAAGTCGTATTGCTCAGTCCCTTGCCAACTGCAGATATCCTGCTGATAAAACCTTACCCCAGGATGTCGTGTTTTAGCGATGGTCAGCATTTTTTCAGAAACATCCATTCCTTCTGGCGTAAAGTCATTATCTAGCAGTAAATCAATGATTCGCCCATTACAGCCGCAGCCCACATCCAAGGCTTTACCTTTTGCCTGCACAAAAGCGATGGCCTTGTTATGTGCCTCAATGCCATTTAAACGATTGAAGGTATTGCATTCCCAGCGATCAGTAATGCGATCATAGGCCTTACCAATTTCACAGGGTTTCATCGTAATTGGTTCCTCATTAATATTTTTAAAAATGACGCGGGAGCCACTTTATCTGTTTCGATGATTTTTGCGGGCATTGGCGCGGCCTTGACGGCGAGGTTTTGCATCAGCTTCAAAATTACCGTATTCATCTTCGTCTTCTTCTCCTTTAAGCACAGCCTTTTTACTTGGCATAAATCCCGGGATGCGCTCAAGGCTAAACTTGCGTCCAATGGCTCTTTCTATCGCGACTAACTGCTTAGTTTCGTCATCACTGAACAATGAAATAGCGATACCGGAGGCACCAGCGCGGCCGGTACGACCAATACGATGCACATAATCTTCTGCTACATAGGGTAAATCCACGTTGATCACACAAGGCAGTTGACTGATATCAATGCCCCGAGAGGCAATATCTGTGGCAACCAATACCTTTACGGTGCCATTTCTAAAACCATCGAGTACCAAGGTTCGAGCATGCTGGCTACGATTTGCATGGATTGCAGCGCTTGTTATGCCTGCTTGTTCCAACTGAATTACTAATCGATCCGCGCCTTCTTTCGTGCGGCTAAACACCAATACTTGTGGCCAACGATGGGTTTTGAGCAAATGAATTAACAGCTCACTTTTTCGTGATTTGTCTACCGGATGAATCACTTGTTTCACTGCATCAACAGTTTTATTGAGACCCGCCAATTCAATTAATTGTGGATTGTTCAACATGCCCTTTGCCAAGGTTTTGATCGCTATAGAAAAGGTGGCAGAAAACATCAATGTTTGTCGAACTACAGGCAGTAAGCTATGAATACGCTGAATTTCTTTGCTAAAACCGAGTTCTAACATGCGATCAGCTTCGTCAAAAACGACCACTTCAATTTCAGTAAAATCAAGAGCCTGCCTATCAAACAAATCAAGTAAACGTCCTGGTGTCGCGGTCAGTACATCCACTTTAGATCGCAGTTTTTCAATTTGTGAATCGATTCTGATGCCGCCAAAAGCGGCACACGAGCGAACAGGCAAATATTGGCTATAGCGCTCAACGCTCAGGGCCACTTGCGCTGCCAATTCTCTGGTAGGAGTGATAATTAACACGCGAACTTGCTTCGAGTCACAAGGTGCCTTGTTCATTAAACCTTGTAAAACGGGCAGCACAAAGGCAGCTGTTTTACCGGTACCTGTTTGGGCGGCTGCCATCACATCTCGACCACTCAGCACTGCAGGGATCGCGGAAACTTGAATAGCTGACGGTGTTGCATAGCCCTGCTCTGCTATCGCTTTTAACAGTTCTTCACACAAACCTAAGGTGCTAAATAGCATAAGAAATGCATTCCTTGAATCATTTGATGTTGTTAATTTATTTGCAGTTTTAGCTCAGACTACGAGTCTGTTAAGACAAACAAACTCACCGGACTGCGCTTAGACACGAGCCCCTATATTTTCGCCAAAATCCGGTCTAAATGATTGGCAAACTGCTGACGGTCTGCTTGATTTAGCGGTGGTGGCCCGCCAGATTGCTGGCCACTGGCGCGCATGGTGTCCATAAAATCCCGAATATTAAGGCGCTCTCGAATATTATCTTTGGTAAACAACTCACCTCGAGAGCTTAACACTTGACCGCCTTTGGCAATGACTTCTGCGGCTAAGGGTATATCACTGGTGATGACCAAATCATTTACTTCAACCCGTTTCACTATTTCGTCATCGGCCACATCAAAGCCACTACTGACCTGCATTGAGCGGATCACTTTTGAAGGAGGTGTGCGAATAAACTGGTTTGCAACAAAGATGGTGTCAATTTGCTTCCGCTCAGCAGCGCGGCAAATGATGTCTTTCATTACCGCTGGGATTGCATCAGCATCTACCCATATTTTCATAGTCTTTTCTCTGATTAATGACGCTTACTCTTTACTTAAGCGTATTTGTCTTTAGTAGCTTGCGCCATGCTAGTTGTTGTTCAACGCTCAATAAACGCAGCGTTTCTGGCTCTGCTTGCCAAGCAGGATTGTGCTGTTGATAAACCACCATCTGCTTAAATAATTCAATTTGTAGCTGGTTTATGTCTTGTTTCAATTGAACCAGTGCATCTTGTTTTTCATTCAGACTTGTCATCAGATTATCAGGAGCCTCTCCCTCTTGAGGCCAACTGTTTATTGACTGATTATGTTCAAATAAACGCACCTGCTTAGCGTTAATTTGCAGCTGCAATTGCTCGATTTTTTCCCAGTCAGGCGGTATGTGTTGTGCTGCAATGCCCTGCTCTGTCGCAGCTGTTATGGGTGCTTTGTCTGCCATAACAATGCGTTTTTTTTGTTCAGCTTGACGGGCTTGCAACGCTTGCTTAGCCGTCTCAGCAAATCGGTCAGTGTCCTGATGAGTTGGTTCATCACTATTGTGCTTCAAAGCCAGTGCTTCTGTCTCAGCTAATGCTTTTTGCGCATCAATACTTTGTGTCCCAGCTGGTGCAGGTCGTTGTGCCCCTGAGACGATGTCACTGAAATCTTGCGGTGCAAGTGCTGTTGAATGAGGCTTGAACATGTCGTATTGCTGAATAAAAATAACGCAAATGAACATCACTGAAGCGGCAATTGATAAGGGCCAATGCCACCGGCGCCACAGGCTGTTAGTCTTTGGTTTGTCTAGGTGCTGGTGTTTTTGCATGTTTGGCGAAACGCCCGTTTTTAGCCCTTCTCGCGCCAAGGCTAATATCCGATTGTCAGTGGCTTCGGACACTTGTTCCGTTTTTAGTGTTTGATAAAGCTCACTGATATCTTGCGGCTCAAGCGATGGGGTTTTATCGTCTTGATTCATACTGATGTTTGCCCTAATTTATGGCTAATACATTGTCGAAGACTGCTGTAGGCGTATCGTAAGCGGCTTTTACACGCTTGATAATTTGCGCCAACAATCGTGGCGATCACCTCAACGGTGAGACCTGCTTCTTCTTTAAGTAAAAAGCATTCTCGCTGTACTAAAGGCAGTGCATGAATACAGTGTTTTAATGCGCCAGCTGCCCCCTTGTTTTCAAGTTGGATATCTGGTGTTAGGGTGTTTGGCCCATGAATATCATGTTTGATTTCAATGTCATCAGCGTCGAATGGCGCTGCGTCTATCACCTTATTGACCACCTTAATATGGCGAACATGATCAATCAATTTATGCTGAGCGAGGGTGTAAAGCCACGTACTAAATTTTGCCTTCACGTGGTAGTTGGGCGCTTGACTGATGACTTTAGCCCAAATGTCTTGGAACAAATCTTCCGCCAGCCCGTGTTCGCCTACCTGGCGCAAAAAATAGCGATATAAACCACCTTTATGTCGTTGATACAATTGCTCAAACGCAGCAAAGTCACCCTGAGCGTATTGCAGCATCAGGGTTTCATCGGCCACTAATTCAGTTTTAATTAAGGTGTTAATTAATTGCCATCCCATTTACGACAGTAAGTCGAGGTTGAGGCAGTGCATCATTTTGCCTGTCTGCCTTTACTGCCTGTGTTATATCTTGTTTCACCGTCGCTGTATCTTGTATAGACGCAGCGCTTTTGAGCAATTGAATGAACTGCGCTCGATAACCAAACTCATCTTGACCTTTTGCTTGCTGAGCGATGTCAATTAATTGAGGGTAATCCATGGCTTGCAGATAGACACTGTGTTTGAGTTTATGGGCAAAGCCTAACACAGAGCTGGCAAAGCGAAAATCATCTGATTGCTGATTAAAATCAGTTATTTGCTTTTTATCTATGGTTTGAGTCAGTAATACGCTGTTGTCACTATCAAGGGGTTTATAACGCAGTTTCACGAGTGCTATTTCATTGGCTAGTGCACTTGATGAACGTGTAATATTTTGCTGATTATTAGTGCCATAACGTAAGGGGTCTAAATACTTATTGTTACTGCCCACAAGACTGACTTCATAAAACGCCGTTACCGTATGCCCAGCTCCAATTTCGCCCGCATCCACCTTATCATTATTAAAGTCTTCTTGATTGAGCCGACGGTTTTCATAACCCAGCAAACGGTATTCGGCTACATTGGCAGGGTTGAACTCCACTTGTATTTTTACGTCCTTAGCAATGGTCATAAGCGTTGAACTCAATTCATCCACCAATACTTTACGGGCCTCATGAATGGTATCAATATACTGATAATTACCGTTGCCCGCATCGGCTAATTGTTCCATCACGTGGTCGTTGTAATTACCTTGCCCAAATCCTAAGGTTGTGAGTGCAATGCCGCTGTTCTTTTTACGCTTGATCAATTCAATAAGCTGATTGTGATCATGAATACCTACGTTAAAGTCACCATCGGTAGCCAATATCACCCGATTAATGCCATTTTTTATAAAGGCTCTTTCGGCCATTTGATAGGCCAGTTCAATACCCGCATGCCCATTGGTACCGCCACCCGCTTGTAGTTGCGTTAAAGCCAGTTGAATTTTACTGTGCTGATCACCTGGCGTAGGCTCAAGCACCACTCCCGATGCGCCGGCGTAAACCACAATCGACACACGATCAGCGGCCTTAAGTTGTTGGCTTAGCAGGTTCAGTGAACGGCTCAGCAAAGGCAGTTTATCCGCTTGCGCCATTGAGCCCGACACATCTAATAAAAAGACTAAATTGCGCCCAAGCGCTGTATCCACCTCAGGTTCATAGCCTTTCAACGCAATTCTTACTAGGTGTTTTTCACTGTCCCATGGCGACACTGCCATTGCGGTAGATACACTAAACGGGGCGGTAGTCATGTCAGGACCCGAATATTGGTAGTCAAAATAATTAATAAACTCCTCTACTCTGACCGCATCCGCAGGGGGCAATAGTCCTTGATTGAGCATTCTGCGAACATTGCTATAACTGCCTGTATCAACATCAATAGAAAAAGTCGAAACAGGCTCAAGTGCCACTGACTTCACACCATTTTCAATCACAGGCCCATAGGTTTCACCTTGGGTAACTGGGATAGGCGGGGCAAAGCCTAATACTTGCCTACTACGTGCCATTTTCATGGCTAAGCCTTGAACTTGCATCATCTCATGATTGGCCTGCGAGCTTGATAGCGCATCAGCTAAGCTGTGCCTTTGTTCAGCTTCACTTACTATTGGCACTGCAGTGGCTGGCGTTTGTGGATGTGCTGCGTTTTGTTCAGCCGAGTTGGCTTGTTGGCCTGTATCTGAAGAACAAGCGGACATAACACTCAGCATGAGCACCGCACAACCACTCAGCGCATAGTGAGTTAGTTTTTGCTTTTGTTTGTGTATCGTTAATTGATAATTTTGCATCTTTTACCCCTTGATTAAAGTGACTGGCTTTCAGAGCTATCAACGAAGCACTGAATCAAAGGGGTTTTTTATTTTATATTTATTAAACCTGATGTATCAGGACGCGAACGAGCAATATGACTAACTAACCTTAGGCAGGTGGCAGAAAAGCATGAGTTTAGCAACAGCTATTATAACAAGAGGTTGTCTAATGTTGATCGAACGGCTTGCACAGGTCGACGAAGCTTCACATCAAAGCAGTTGTTTGCACCGCCCCACCTTAATAAAGAGAAAATACTCAGGCCATTGGCTAAGTCGATTCAGCAAATAAACCAAGTTGTGGTCAAATTCACTAAGTTATTTTTATAAAATCGCGAATAGTTGATAGCAAAACAAACTATCTATTTGTTTTAATTCGTTTTTATTTGTATGGCACACTCAATGCAGCTCTCCTGAAAAATACACTAATCGCTCATTTGGGCTGCACACATTCAGGAGAAAACACATGGACACCTTTAAACCACAACTCACTTTAAGCCGTTTTGCACTTTGCGCTGTGTTAGCCTCAAGCGTTTTGCTTACTGCTTGCGGTGATGCAGAAGCCATTGTGGATACTGAGAAAAAAGAGGTCGTGATTGCAGTTCCGGTAGAAGTCGCTTCGTTAAGCCAAGGTAGTATCTCATCTAATTACGCCACCACGGCTATTCTTGAGGCCAAAGAAGAAGCCTTTGTTGTTCCTCGCGCGTCTGGCATCATTGAGCAAATCATGGTTGAAGAAGGTGACTACGTTGAAAAAAACCAAGTATTAGCGCAAATAGAACCCCAGCGTTATCACCTGAATTTAGATCGCGCTCGTGCTGACTTGGTGGGCGTTCAAAAAGAGCTAGCAAAAATTAATAAAGTCTACAGCCAAAAATTAGTCAGCGACGATACCTTTGATAAACTTAATGCCCAATATGAAAGTGCAAAAGCCACCCTCGCTCTTGCCGAACTGGACTTAAAAGAAGCCACTATTACCGCGCCTATTTCGGGTTTCATCGCTGAGCGTAACGCCAAAGTAGGTAACTTAACTGAGTCATTCCAGCGCGCCAGAATGTTTCATATCGTGCAACAACAGGAGCTTTACGGCATTGTTTACTTGCCCGAAAAAGAATTGTCTCGCGTGCATAAAAACCAAAAAGCCAGTTTAGATTTAACCGCCTTTGGTGGGCAAAGCGTGGAAGCCACTATTGAACGTATCAGCCCGGTAATCGATCCTAAAACCGGCACATTTAAAGTCACGTTACGGGTACCCAATCACGAGCATCTGCTCAAGTCAGGGATGTTTGCCCAAGTAAAATTAAATTATGACACTCACGCCAACGCTATTTTATTGCCCCGCAAAGCTCTACTAGCTATCGACAACAGTGTAAACGTGTTTGTGGTAAAAGACGGTATTGCTAGCAAAACCCCTATTCAAATAGGTTACCAAGAAGGCGAATACGTTGAAGTGCTAGCGGGCTTAAACGGCCAAGAGCAAGTCGTCATAACCGGTCATCATAATCTGCGCGATAAAGCCCCTGTTGAGATCGTGAACACTGATCCTGTTGTCCCTGTTGCCGCCAAACTAGCACTTAACTAAGGTCCACATTCATGAACATTGTCGATATTGCGGTTAAACGCCCTGTTACCGTGTGGATGTTTACTTTTGCCATCATTTTGTTTGGCATGGTGTCACTATCACGTTTAGCACTCAATTTATTACCCGAACTGTCTTACCCTACCCTGACCATTCGCACCGACTATGTGGGCGCAGCGCCAGCTGAAATAGAGCAATTGGTATCTAAACCCATTGAAGAAAGTATCGGTGTGGTTAAGGGTGTGCGCACGGTCACTTCAACCTCAAAAGCGGGGCAATCTGATGTATTGCTCGAATTTGAATGGGGTACAGATATGGATATGGCCAGCCTTGAGGTACGTGAAAAACTCGATACTTTGCAACTACCCTTAGATGTTAAAAAGCCCGTATTGTTACGATTTAACCCCAGCCTCGATCCTATTATGCGTTTCGGTTTTGTTGGCATTACCCCAATTCAGACTGATGCTAAAACAGTAACTGATAGCCAAGCGCAAGCATCGGTTTTAGATGAACAAGGCATTAAAGCCTTACGCTTATTTGCTGAAGAACAGATTAAACGTCAGCTTGAATCGGTAGCGGGTGTGGCTTCGGTGAAAGTCGGGGGCGGCTTAGAAAACGAAATTCAAGTATTAGTTAATCAAGCGCTCACCAGCCAGTTAAACATCAGTGTGAATGAAATAATCAAACGTTTGAAAGAAGAAAACGTCAATACTTCAGGTGGCAGAGTAGAAGATGGCGCACAAGAATTTTTAGTCCGTAGCTTAAATCAATTTGAAAGCTTGGATGAAATACGCGATGTCTTTATTGCTCATCGTGAAGGCCGAAACATTCGTTTAGGTGATATTGCAGAGGTGGTCGACGGTTTTAAAGAGCGTACTTCAATGAATCGTTTTAGCGGTTTTGAGGGTGTTGAAATCGCTATTTATAAAGAAGGCGATGCTAATACGGTAGAAGTAGCGAGAAACATCCGTTTTAGAATTGAACAATTGCAACAAGAAATCCCCGCTCACTACCAATTACAACAGGTCTATGACCAAAGCCGCTTTATTGCCAGCGCCATCGCTGAGGTAAAATCAGCTGGCCTGATTGGGGGTGTGCTGGCTATGTTTGTCTTGTATTTATTCTTGAAAAATATTTGGCCGACACTGATCATTTCTATTTCTATACCGGTGTCGATCATCGCCACATTTAACCTGATGTACGCTAATGATATCAGCTTAAACATCATGAGTTTAGGCGGTATCGCACTGGCCATTGGTTTGTTGGTGGATAACAGCATCGTGGTACTTGAAAACATCGACCGCCATAAAGCCAATAATAAAGACTTTAAACTTGCGGCGGCACTGGGTACAAAAGAAGTATCAATGGCCATTGTTGCCTCTACCTTAACCACTATGGCGGTATTTTTTCCATTGGTGTTTGTTGAAGGTATCGCTGGTCAGTTATTTGCTGACCAAGCCCTAACCGTTACCTTTGCCTTAGCGACCTCCTTACTGGTGGCCTTAACCCTTATTCCTATGCTTGCCGCCCGTGAAAAAAATTCAGGTAATGACAACACGGCACAGCCATTGGATCTGGGACAAGCTTCGCCCAAAGCAAAACCTACGAGCAAACTTGGCCTAGGGGTGTATTACTTAGTATGGCCACTGCGTTTTATATTACGGCTTGTTTTTTACTATGTGCCGCTTGCCGTAACAAGTGTACTAATCACGCTATTTAGGCTAATGAGTAAAGGCTTAGCTTTTATTTTTAAACCTATTTTATGGCTATTCGAGCGCGTTTTTAAGGCTTTAGAAACGGTATATATTAGGGGTTTACAATTTGCTTTAGCAGCACGGGCTGCGGTATTGGCTGCTGTCGTGGTTATTGCCGGGGCATCTGTGCTACTTGTTCCAAAACTGGGTATGGAACTGATACCCGATATGGCCCAAGGCGAGTTTTATGTCGAGCTTACCCTTCCTAGTGGCTCTCAACTTGAATCAACTGACGCGGTACTCAACGAACTCGCTAAATTTACCGCAAGTCTAGAGGGTGTGGCGCGCACTTATGCGCTTGCTGGCAGTGGCAGTTTAATGAACGCATCAGCCAGTCAAGGCGGCGAATACTGGGGTAAATTAAACGTAGTATTAACGCCTAACACCGACCAACACACCAGCGAAGCGGTGGTCAATAGCATGCGCGGTTTCTTGTCGCAGCAAGCGGGTATTCAAAGTAAGTTTGGCAGCCCAGCTCTGTTTACGATGGCGACGCCGCTCGAGGTCGAGATCAGTGGTTACAACCTAGATGAATTAATGTTTTATAGCCAAAAACTTCAAACTGCGCTTAACGCCGATTCACGTTTTACTGACGTAAAATCGACCTTGCAAAGCGGCAATCCAGAATTAAAAATTAAGTTTGATCATGCTGCATTAGGCCAATTAGGTTTAAACGCTGCAGATGTGGCCAAGTTAATTGCTGTGCAAATTGGTGGTGAAGTAGCCACTAAATACAACATTATGGATCGCAAAGTCGATGTATTGGTTCGCACCGAGCAGCGCCAGCGTGACTCAGTCGCAGACATTGGTAGGCTGATTGTAAACCCAGGAGCAGAGCAAGCGATTCCACTTAACGCGGTTGCTCAAATCACCATGTCGGTGGGCCCCAGTGAAATTACCCGTGTAGGGCAGCAACGGGTGGCATTGCTGACCATGAACTTAGGTTATGGTGATTTGAACGATGCGGTTATTGCCGCTAAACAACAGCTAACAGCGCTTAATTTACCGATTAATATGCAGTCTAGGGTGACAGGCCAAAGTGAAGAAATGGAAAATAGCTTTACCTCACTAAAATTTGCCTTAGCCCTTGCGATATTTTTGGTTTACTTGGTGATGGCGTCACAATTTGAATCATTGCTACACCCCTTGTTGATTTTGTTCACCGTACCACTGGCTTGTGCGGGCTCTATTTACGGTTTGTTTCTCACATCAACCAATGTCAGCGTTGTGGTATTTATCGGTTTGATTATGTTGGCGGGTATTGTGGTAAACAACGCCATCGTACTGATCGACCGTATCAATCAAATGCGCAGCGAAGGCGCCAACAAAACCAATGCCATTATGGCCTCAGCTCAAAGCCGGTTACGCCCCATATTAATGACCACGCTAACCACCTCTTTAGGTTTATTACCTATGGCGATTGGTTTAGGTGAAGGGGCAGAAATACGTGCACCGATGGCCATAACGGTTATTTTTGGTTTGTCTTTTGCCACTCTTCTTACGTTGTTCTTTATACCGGTGATTTATAGCTTATTTGACCGTAAACAGTTTGCTGCCAATCAGGTAGAAACAAATAAACCGATGGAGAATGTACATGGATAAGTTTGAAAGCGCAGGGGCAGCCCTCGCTGCTTTTGCTATTCGCCGGCCAGTTACGGTCTGCATGTTTTTCTTCTCTATGTTGGCCTTTGGCTTGTTATCAAGTCAGCTGCTGCCCTTAGAAAAGTTTCCCAGCATTGATATTCCAGAGATAGCGGTACAAATACCCTATCAGGACGCGACACCTGCAGAAATCGAAAAGATGATCACCCGCCCCGTGGAAGAGTCTTTAGCCACCATGTCGGGCATTAAACGCTTGCGTTCTCGCTCTACTGAGGATGGCGCAGAGATCCAACTTGAGTTTGCCTGGGACGAAAACCTCAAAGCCAAAGGCGTTGAAGCCCGCGAAAAAATCGACGCCATTCGCAACGACTTACCCCAAGACGTTGAGCGTATATTGGTGTACCAATTTAATACCAGCGATATGCCGATTTTTTCCTTACGGGTGTCAAGTGAACGGGACCTATCAAATGCCTATGATTTACTTGACCGTAATTTAAAGATGCCCATTGAGCGGGTACCCGGTGTATCAAAAGTAGAATTGTATGGCGTCAATAAAAAACAAATCGCTATCCGCTTAGATACGGAGCAAATGGCCGCCTTGCAAGTCAATACCAATGACCTACGAGAAAGCTTGCGTAAGGTTAACTTTTCAATGAGTGCTGGGCATTTTATTGATGCGGATATTCAACAAAAAATTACGGTTAATCCACTGGGTGAAATGACGAGCTTGGATGAAATTCGCGATATCATTGTCAAGCCTTATGTGCGTTTAGCGGATATCGCTGAGATAAAGTTTGAAACACCCAAACGCACTGAAGGTAGGCACTTAGATCAAAGTTATGCGGTGGGCTTTAATATTTACCGTGAATCAAACAGTAACA
Organism: Paraglaciecola sp.; assembly: GCF_030730205.1. GTDB lineage: Bacteria > Pseudomonadota > Gammaproteobacteria > Enterobacterales > Alteromonadaceae > Paraglaciecola. The sequence continues at coordinate 12,616 of NZ_JANQVQ010000256.1, read as the reverse complement.
TGGTTGAGGTGGCAAAGCGTGTTATGGCCGTTATAGAAGATGCCAACGCGAACCCCGCTTTCAATGGCATCCACCTGTATATTATGGAAAACGAAGCAGAAAGTGTGACCTCGTCCTTAGCCGATTTGCTCAATGCAGGGCTATTGGGTTCACTCTTATCGTTGGTGGTCTTATATGCCTTTTTACGAAATCTTACCAATACCTTGTTGGTGGTGTTATCGGTGCCGTTCTCTATTTGTATCACCCTAGGTTGTATGTATTTTATGGGCTACTCCATCAATATACTATCTATGATGGGCCTGATGCTAGCCGTAGGTATGTTGGTTGATAATGCCGTGGTCGTGACTGAAAGTATTAACCAAGAACGACAACACAATGATGATCCCATTGAAGCAACTAAAACGGGCGTAGCCAAGGTCAGCCTTGCCGTTATTGCGGGAACCATAACCACCGCGATCGTGTTTTTGCCCAATATTGTGGGAGCCAAGGTCAATGTGACGGTATTTCTTGAGCATGTAGCCATTGCAATCTGTATCTCGTTATTTGCTTCTTTACTTATTTCACAGACCTTGATCCCCTTACTCAGTAGCAAAATAAAATCGAACAAGCGCCCCCTAAACAAGGGTCACGCCAACGCCCCAAGTAAACTCAGTCAAGGCTATGAGAAAGTGCTGCGCTGGGCCCTCGCCCATCAAGGTTTAACCTGTGTCATCGCGATAGCTATCTTACTCAGTACCGCTATTCCGATGGGCACTGTGACCAATGACGCAGATGCTGATAATGACCAAAATCGTGTGTGGATGAATTACGACATCCAAAGTAGCTATAGCCTTGAAGAAGTTGAGAAAACCGTGGCTAAAATGGAAAACTATTTATATGCCAACCAAGAAAAATTTCACATCAAGCAAGTTTACAGTTATTACACTGCAGGCTTTGCGGTTTCCGGTATAACCTTGGTCGATGACTTACCCGTAAAGCAGTTTGAAGTGAAAAAATTGATCACTGAAAACATGCCCAAGTTTGCCCGTGCAAAACCGTCTTTCCAATGGGATCAGGGCAACGGAGGGGGTATACAACTGACTTTACTCGGTGACTCTGCTGAAACACTGAACCAAATAGCCAAACAAATTTTACCTGCCATCGCCAATATTGAAGGTTTAGCCGAAGTCAAAACCGATAACGCTAGTCAAAAAGAAGAACTGCAAATTAAAGTAGACAGACAAAAAGCATATCGCTTTGGTTTGAGCAGCGAAGAAATTGCCAATGTGGTTGCCACTGCTTTACGCGGCACTAACTTACGCACCTTTCGCAACAGTGAAACCGGAGAAGTCGCCATTCGTTTAATGTTTGACGAAAATTTACAAGGCTCTATTGATGCGTTAAAAAATCTCACTATTAAACGAGAAGGCGATCAAAACGTGAATCTTGATATGGTGGCAAGCTTGAGCATTAAACCGCGCTTAGCTCAAATTAATCGAAGTTACCGCCAAACGTCCATCACCATTGGTGCTAACCTCGAAGACGGTTTAACCATGGAGCAGGCACAGCAAAAAATTGAAGCGGTGATGCAATACATGCAGTTGCCTACGGGTTATAGCTGGACCTTCGATGGCGGATTTAGACGCCAAAACCAAAACGAAAGCGCGATGCAAACCAATATGTTATTAGCGGTGTGTATGATTTATATCGTGATGGCAGCCCTGTTTGAATCTTTGTTACTCCCTACTGCGGTCATTACCTCCTTATTGTTTTCAATGACTGGCGTATTTTGGGCGCTATTTTTTGCCGGTTTGCCCATGTCGATTATGAGTATGATTGGTATGCTTATTTTGATGGGTATCGTGGTAAACAACGGCATTGTGCTGGTGGACCGAATAAACCAATTAATTAACCTAGGTTATGCAGTGCAGCAAGCCATTATTGAAGCCTGCTTAACCCGAGTAAAACCTATCTTAATGACCGTTGCCACCACCGTGTTAGGCTTGGTTCCCTTGGCGATGGGCTCTACTCGTATAGGCGGTGACGGCCCGCCTTATTCGCCGATGGCCATAGCGATCATTGGTGGTTTATTGTTTTCAACTTTAACCAGTTTAGTATTGGTGCCCCTAGCCTACTTACTACTTTTAAAGCTCAGAGTAAAAACCACACACATGATTGAAAACAGTAAGCTATTGGTGAGTCGTTGGGTCAAAATCTAGCGTAAACAAGGTCAATGAAATTGTGCAAGGATGCACTTTGGTTTAGGCTAGCGCCACTTAGTTACATTAGGCAAAACCATGATTAAACACGACCCCAATCCGCTTTACGTTGCTGATAATACGCGTTACACCACCATGCCTTACCGGCGTTGTGGTAAAAGTGGTGTGAAACTTCCCGCATTGGCGCTTGGGCTGTGGCAAAATTTCGGTGCAGTTGATTCCGCACAAAATGCCAAAACCATGTTGCATCGTGCATTTGACTTAGGCATCAATCATTTTGATTTAGCCAACAATTATGGCCCTCCCTATGGTTCAGCAGAGAGCACCTTTGGCCACGTTATGGCCAAAAGTTTGAAGCCCTACCGAGACGAGCTGCTAATTTCAAGTAAAGCAGGTTACGACATGTGGGGAGGCCCTTTTGGTGTGGGTGGCTCACGCAAATATTTAGTAGCCAGTTGTGACCAAAGTTTACAGCGCACAGGGCTTGATTATTTCGATGTGTTTTACTCTCACTGTTTTGATCCAGAAACACCGCTAGAAGAAACCATGCAAGCCTTAGATTATATTGTGCGATCGGGTCGCGCGTTATATGTGGGTATTTCAAACTATTCTGCAGAGCAAACAAAACGAGCCGTCGCAATATTAAAAGAATTAGGTACGCCCTTGTTGGTGCACCAGCCTCGTTACAATATGTTTGACCGCTGGATTGAAGATGGCTTATGTGAGGTGTTGCTTGATAAAGGCGTCGGCTCGGTGGCTTTTTCTCCTTTAGCTCAAGGTTTTCTGACTGATAAATATTTAAGCGGGATCCCACAAGATTCACGGGCCGCACGCAGTGAGCAAATTTACCTTAACGCTGACCACATCACGAAAGAAAAAGTGGCTAAAGTGCAAAAATTAAATGTCATCGCTTCGCGACGAGAGCAATCTTTAGCGCAAATGGCAATTGCTTGGGTATTGAGCAATCCCGCAGTAACAAGCTGTCTAATTGGTGCTAGTAAAGTAGGGCAAATCGAAGATTGCGCGGCCGCTTTATCGAACCTCGATTTTAGCCAAGATGAATTAACCGAAATAAGGCAAATCATTGTCTAACTCAATCAAAACCTCAGCGCACATCGGCCTAGTTAATCCAAAAAGTCCAGAGAATATGGGGAGTATTTTGCGGGCGTCGGGATGCTACCAAGTCAGCAGTATTCATTACACAGGCACTCGCTACGACCGCGCGAGCCAATATGTGACAGATACCAAAAAACGTCATCTCGATATAAGCCCTACTCACGTAACGAACATTATCGCAGTGGCAAAAACTCTGAGCCTGCAAACGGTAGCGGTAGAATTAGTGGAAGGCGCCATCCCTTTGCCCCATTTTAGTCATCCTGTAAATGCCCTTTATGTGTTTGGACCTGAAGATGGCACTATCGAACAGAGTATCCTAGATGAGTGTGATCATGTGGTGTACGTGCCGACAATTGGTTGTATGAATTTAGCTGCGACGGTTAACGTGGTCCTTTACGATCGTATGACAAAATCACCGCAGCTAGCATTTAATAACGATTTAATCGTTGCCAGCCGCGACACCAATAACCGCACTCGCATACGCTAATCAAACGATTTGAGCGATTTTAAACCTTCAAATTTGCTTGAATGAAGTAGGATGTTAACGCCAGTATTACCCATATTGACGCGTGATCATGCTGCATTTGCGCGCGCTTCAGCGTCGCCTATTTTAGGGTAAGAGCCGAGCAATTTTACCTTACAATTAACGGCTATTTCAGCCAGCGCTTGAGCGATATTGGCGTCTTGCACATGGCCATCAAAATCAATGAAAAAGTGATACTTACCAAAGGTTTGTTTGGTAGGACGCGACATAATAGACGTTAAGTTGATCTTACGATTAGAAAAAGACAGCAGGACTTCACCTAGAAAACCAGGACGGTCATTTTCATCCATCACAATAATGCTGGTTTTATACTCGGTATCTTGAATTTTTTGTGCTACTGCTGAATTTTTTGTGAACACCAAAAAACGCGTTTCATTATTTTTATAGTCATTCACATCAGCGATCACCAAGGGGAAATCCCCTTCTTTAACAGCACTGCTTGGTACTATGGCCGCGGTATCAGCACCACCTAAAACCGCAAATTGCAAAGACTCCATATTACTTTCGGTGGTTTCAATGTCTACTTGGCCTAGGCTGCCAAGAAATTCAGAACATTGACCTTTTGCCACAAACTGGACATAGAGCTGCTTAATGGCGTGCAACTGGGCGGCTCGGCTTACCAGTGAAAATTGAATAGGCAGGCGGATTTCATTAACCACAGATAACTCTGAATCAAGTAAATGATCCAGCACCAACGAGATAAAACCCTCAGAAAAATTTTCTACCGGCAATACCCCAATATCGCAGCCATGCCCCACTGCATTGAGCGCAAGTTTTATTGATTCAAAATAATGAATTTCACACACTTGAGATTGTTTACGGACATAACGCTGCGTCGCTGTATCTGAATACGTTCCAGCTGGCCCCAATGTAGCAATTTTTATCATGACAAACAGGTAATGGTAATTAAAGTCTTAGTGAGGTGAATTTACCGTGCTTTCAGTCATTTAGAAAATCAAAATACGAAATTTATTGTTCTAAGCCATAACAAGGCTAAAAAACCGCCCTCAAAGCATGGCTGAAAACTTAGCTGGGCAAAAAATGTTTGGTGATAACCGCAGCAGCTTGACTTGCCCACTGGCGATAACTATCTGCTCCTGGATGGAAACCATCAGCAGCCATGGCGTCTTTTTTGTTAGTCATTTTCAAGGCTAAAAAGTGTTTCCCCTTGTCCCCTAGCGTTAATTGCTCAAGCTGAGCATTAAACTGTGTTGCTCTTCTACCTAAGTATCCTCTTAGTGGCTGAGGTAAGGCAGGAAAAGCATGCATAGGCGGTAAAGCAGTTATCACTATCAATTGACTTGAGAACGTATGCTGGCAAAAGGTAAAAAGCGCATTTTGTTGAGCTAACCACTTTGAACGTTGACTTCCTGATGTCACATCATTGACCCCTAATGAGGTCAATACCACATCAAACGTTTGACTACCCATAGTGTTAACATGCTCGATGGTATCCGCAGTTGTTGCCCCTGTTTTGGCGTGCAGCGCCCAACTCAAAGTAAAATGTTGAGCAAGTAAGGCCACTAACTGACCACATAAGGCATCTTTTTGATGAGTAACGCCCACACCTGCTGCTGCAGAATCACCGATTATGAGCAAACGTAAAGGCGGCCCAGCCCCTTCTATACCTTGGCGTACACCTTCTGGTTCGGCCAATCTAGGGGTATTGCGCCGAACGATGCGCCCTTGTATAAGTAACAAAGGTCCTAAAATAACAGTAGCAAATAGATGCCCCACGCAGTACTTCCTAAATTATCTAACAAGTCTAAACGCCCTTCTAAGCGGCGCTAATGCAAACCGGTACGCCGTTTAATACCGCATTACCCGATAACTCATCTAACACCATCTCATCGGTGAGCTCATTCACATTCACTCCTGCATGCTCTTGCGCTACCGACCACTTAGAACCTGCTTTATTGTGACCCCAACCATGGGGAATAGAAATGACACCCGGCATGATTTTATCGGTTATTTCAACTGGCAAGCTAATCTCACCTACCCGTGATCGGACAGTGATCATCTGCCCTTCGCTCAATTGGTGGTGCTGGGCATCTTCTGGATGCAACTGAGCCGTACAACGAGATAGTCCTTTATTCGTGCCTTTAACCATGCGCGGACTGTTATGTAACCACGAATTATTGGTTTTTAGATGGCGGCGGCCAATCAGCAGTAAATTGTATTTTGTCTTGGCTTCTTCGCTGAAAAACTGCTGATCCACACGGGGTAAATCAGCCATGAAATAATCAAAACGTAGGTCAATCTTTTTATCCGCGTGAAAAATCGCATCGGGTAAGTTACTTCTGAGCGGGCCTAAATCAATTCCGTGCGGATTTTGTAGTAATAAATCGATACTTAAGCGCTGGCCTTCATGCCTATATTCACTGGTCTTGAGCAAGTCATCCACCACACCTTTTGGCTCTTTCGCCCATAAGTCTTGATACTTTTCGGTGGGTAAACCACGTAAAGCATCAATTCGTTGTGCCAACGACAAGTAAATCTGCCAATCTGTCAGGCTGTCTTTTTCAGGGCTAAAGACGGCGGGTGAGTATTTGGTCGAATTACGCACCGCAAAATTATGAAACACCACGTCATAATGATCCCGCTCTAGGGCGGTGACGGGGGGTAAAATGATATCAGCGTGGCGCGAGGTTTCAGTCAGGTAAAAATCAACCGCCACCATAAAATCCAAGCCAGCAAAGGCATCATCTAATTGCTGACCGTTAGGAGTCGTCAGCACAGGATTACCCGCCCCAATGACCATTGCCCGAATTTGCCCTACTCCTTCAGTGGTGATTTCTTCTGCCAAGGTAGAGACCGGATATTCGCCTGCAAAGGCAGGTAATTTTCGCACCCGCGAATGATATTGGGCGATACTGCCCCTGCCTGAATGGGGTAAGGTATCCGCCGCAGGTTGGGTAAACATCATGCCACCGGGTTTATCTAAGTTGCCGCTTAACATATTAAACAACATAATGAGATATTGGGTTAAGGTGCCAAAAGCTTGCACACTGGCGCCCATTCGCCCATAACATACCGCTGAGCTTGCAGCACAAAACTCAGTCACAATATGGGTAATTTGCTGTTCGCTCATTCCAATCAAAGGGGCGACTCGTGCGCTAGGATAATCTTTCACAAAAGCTTCTACGTTCATCAGTTCGCTTGCCATTTCACTTAACTTGCCGGGCTTAGCTAAGCCATTAGCAAAAACCGTGTTGAGCATAGCCAGTAACAGCAACACGTCGGTGCCGGGTTTAATAAAGTAATGTTCGCTGCTGATGTCTGCGGTTTCAGACTTTTTAGGGTCAATGACTACCACTTTCCCCTCTCGGGCTTGTATGGCTTTTAAACGGCGTTTAACATGAGGAACGGTCATGATACTGCCATTTGATGCCAATGGGTTGCCGCCAATGATCAGAAAATATTGCGTGTGGTCAATATCGGGGATCGGAATTTGCGATTGATGACCAAACAACTGACGGCTAACGATATGATGAGGTAATTGATCAACTGAAGTCGCCGAATAGCGATTGTGTGTTTTTAGTGCACGATAAAAGTACGGACCGAAGAGAATAGAACCCATGTTATGCGCATTAGGATTGCCTAAGTAAAGACCAATCGCGTTATCACCAAATTGTTGCTGTATGTCAACCAGCTTTTCTGCCACCTTGTCAAATGCCTCGTCCCAGCTAATGGTTTGCCAACCCGTCGCCGTTTTTTCAAGAGGCAGTTTGATGCGCTCAGGATCATCATACAAATCTTTGAGCGCCATCGCTTTGGGACACACATGACCTTCACTAAATGGATTTTTTTTATCTCCGACTATAGACACTATTTGCCGTTCTTCAGTAGTAACTTCAATACCACACATTGCTTCACATAAGGTACAGGTTGAAAAATGTTTTTGCTGGCTGCTGGACATAAGAATACGAACTAAGGGTATGTAAACAAGACGTTAACGAACAAGCCAATTATAGACAAGCATCATTTTTATTTATGGCGATGAAGACATACCAAAAAATCTCAAAATCTGTATGCATTTAAGACTTTTTTTGGTTTAAAAACCTACCCTAACAAAAAAATCTGGTAGAGTTTTTAAACCTTTTTGCGTCAGCCCTCGACTTACGCATTGCTTGTTTAATCATTGCATCCAGGAAAAACAATGAAAATTGCTGATACCAGCGCCCAAGATACCCTTGTAGAGCCCAAGTCTACCAAGCCTTTATTATGGATTATTGCCTTAGTAAGCGTCGTAGTGATTATTCTCTTACTGAGCTTTAGTCCTGCGCTAAGCAATTGGTCGCAATCAGATATTAGCGCCTCGGCCAATCGTTTACGTTTTGCGACAGTCACCCAAGGTGACTTTGTGCGTGACTTATCAGTGCAAGGTCGAGTAGTGGCTGCGGTGAGTCCACGTTTATATAGCCCAGCACAAGGTACGATTACCTTTGAAGTTGATGCCGGTGATTCTGTCACAAAAAATCAGGTACTGGCGATCATCGACAGCCCTGAACTCAGCAACGAACTAAAACAAGAAGAATCAGGTTTACAGCGCTTACAAATGGAGCTTGATCGTGAACGTATTCAGTCAAGCAAAGAAGCATTGATTTACCAAAAGGCAGTGGATTTAGCCAAAGTCGCCTTAACCGCCGCAGATAGAGAAAAACGCCGTGCCGACAAAGCCTTTTCATCAAAATCTATCAGCGAAATTGACTTCGAAAAAGCCCAGGACGAGCTAGAAAACGCCCAACTGGTTTATCAACACGCTGTCAAAGATGCCGAACTAAATATTGAAAGTTTGCAATTTGAAATCCGCACTCGTCAGTTATTAGTTGAGCGTCAAACGTTATTGGTGGATGAATTAAAACGCAAAGTGGATGAGCTGTATATGCGTTCTCCGGTCAATGGCATCGTAGGTAATTTAGCGGTTCAGCAAAAAAATCAAGTCACTAAAAACCAATCTATTTTAAGCGTAGTCGATCTCACTGAATTTGAGCTAGAGGTGGATATTCCTGAAAGTTATGCTGACGATTTAGCCATTGGTATGGCCGCTGAAGTCAGCCTCAATGGCGAAACCCATTACGCAAAACTCGTTACGATCTCGCCAGAAATTGAAAACAATCAAGTGACCGGACGTGTTCGCTTTGCTGACATCAACGCAGATGGCAGCGTGAGCCAACCCCAAGGTTTGAGGCAAAACCAACGTTTAACTACCCGTATTTTGATGGAAAACAAAAGTAATGTGTTGATGGTTCAACGTGGGCAGTTTTTAGAAAGTGGCAATGGCCGAATTGCCTACGTGGTGCGTGATGGAGTGGCTGAAAAAACAGCGATTGCCACTGGTGCCAGAAGCCTATCAAGCGTTGAAGTTATCAGCGGTTTAGCGAAAGGTGACACCATCATTATTTCGGGTACCGAACAATTTAATGGCGCACAAACCGTACTAATTACACAATAAAAACATAATAAAAAGGAAGCCAAAGATGCTAAACATGATCGATGTAAAAAAGGTGTTTCGTACAGCCCTAGTGGAAACGCATGCCCTGAAAGACTTCAATTTACATGTCAAAGAAGGCGACTTTGTCGCCGTTACCGGTCCCTCTGGCTCTGGCAAAACCACCTTTTTAAACATCGCGGGTTTATTAGAAACCTTTGATGGCGGCAAGTTTGAGCTAGATGGTCAAGACGTTAGTCATCTGAATGATAAACAACGCAGTCGTTTGCGTAATGAAAAAATCGGTTTTATCTTTCAAAGCTTTAATTTAATTCCTGATCTAAACCTGTTCGATAATGTTGACGTGCCACTTCGCTATCGCGGTTTTAATAGTGCAGAACGTAAAAAACGCATTGAACAAAGTCTCGACATGGTGGGGCTTGCACAGCGCATGAAGCACTTGCCATCACAACTATCGGGCGGGCAACAGCAGCGTGTTGCTATTGCCCGTGCCCTTGCCGGTGAACCACGCTTTTTACTCGCCGATGAACCAACCGGTAATCTTGACAGCCAAATGGCCACCAGTGTTATGGATTTACTCAAAGAGATTAATCGTAATGGTACAACGATTATCATGGTGACCCACGATCCCAGCCTTGCTCAGCAAGCCAAACGCAATATTTTCGTGCGGGATGGGATGGTGAGTGAAGTAACTATGCCCGCGGCATCCGCCGCAACCTGCAGTATGGCATAGGGGCAAATCATGTTTAGTTATTACCTTAAGTTGGCATGCAAAAGTATCAAACGTAATCCCATTCTTAGTGCCTTAATGGTCATGGCCATCGCACTTGGGATTGGCGCCAGTATTACCACGATTACCGTTAACTATTTAATGTCAGCAGATCCAATACCGCAAAAAAGTAAGCAGTTGTTTTATGTGCAAGTAGACAGTTGGGATCCTAATGATGCGTACTCTGACAATAGTGATGATGTTTCGCCTCCCCCCAATCAATTAACCTGGACAGAAGCCACTAATTTAATGGCAGCTAGCAAAGCGTTTCGACAAGCGGCCATGGCCAAATCAGGCGGTATTATCGAGCCTCAAGATCAAGACGCAAAGCCTTTTGAAGCGTCTATCAGACTTACGTTCGCTGATTTTTTTAGCATGTTTGACGTGCCTTTTATCTACGGGAGTGGCTGGGATCAGCAAACAGATACCAAACGGGATCTAGTGGTGGTGCTGAGTAAAAACACGAACGACAAAGTATTTGGTGGCGAAAACTCGGTGGGTAGAAATTTTGTGATGGCCGGTAACACCTTTCGAGTGTTGGGCGTAATGGATGATTGGCAACCCGTGCCTAAGTTTTACGATATCGGTAATGGTGCCTTTGATACACCTGAAGAGGTGTATATGCCCTTTTATTTGAAAGAAGAATTAGAGTTACCTAATTGGGGCAATGTGAATTGTTGGAAAACCCCAGAGGGTGAAGGGTTTAAGGCGTTTTTGCGCTCTGAATGTATTAATTTTCAAATGTGGGTTGAATTACCCAATCAGGCAGAACAGGCACAGTATTTGGCTTTTTTAGATAACTATGTGGCAGAACAAAAAAGTTTAGGTCGATTCCCTCGCCCACTCAACAATCGACTATCTGACGTCATGACTTGGATGGAAACACAAAAAGTCGTCGATCAAGATGCCAAACTGATGATGTGGTTGTCGTTTATGTTTTTACTGGTCTGTTTACTCAATACTGTCGGTTTACTACTGGCTAAGTTCAGCGGAAAAGCAGCTGAAATTGGCTTACGCAGGGCGGTTGGCGCCTCTAAAACTGAATTATTTAAGCAGCATATTATCGAAGCTGGCTGTATTGGCTTACTAGGGGGCGTTGTAGGCCTGGGACTGGCAGCTCTGGGTCTGCAAGGCGTGAAAAGTTTGTATGGCGATTTTGTCGATAATCTCGCCAGCCTCGACGCTAGCATGATGATTTTGGCTTTGAGTTTGGCCATTTTCTCCAGCGTATTAGCTGGTCTATATCCAACTTGGCGGGCTTGTAATATTGCACCCGCCAGTCAGCTAAAAAGCCAATAAGGAAGCGCCATGACGACTACTAAGCATAAAAAAACGGCGACGAATTGGGAGATAGGACCCATTTTTAGGGCCCTGCTGAGAAACAAAGTGGGCGCCTTATTAATCGCCATTCAAATTGCGGTAACGATGACGATTATCGTCAACTCTGTGTTTATTATCATTGAGCGCAGCAAAGAAATGGATCGTCCTAGCGGCGTCGATGAAAACAATAGCTTTTATTTATCAAGTTTAGGTTTCGGCAGTCAATTTAATGCCAAAGTGACCATTGAAGAAGACTTAAACCTGTTGCGCCGTTTACCAGGCGTAATCAATGCCATACAAATTAATGCTGTGCCTATTAGTGGTAGTGGATGGTCTATGGGTTTACAAACGCAAGCGGGAGCTGAGTATGACGGCACGGGTACAGCAGTGTATATGGTGGACGAACAAGGTCTAAATACACTAGATGTCGCGCTGATTGCTGGTGAAAATTTTAAGGCTAGTGATGTGCAATGGCGAGAAGAATCGCAAGCGGGTTGGCCTGCTAAAGTGATTATCACTAAAGCCTTAGCTGCCATGCTGTTTCCTGACCAAACGCCCTCGCAAGTTGTAGGTAAAACCGTGTTTATTGAAGACGTTGAACCAATGATCATCACCGGTGTAATTGATCAATTACAAGCCCCTTGGACAGACTGGAATAAGGTAGAAAATGTCATGCTGTCACCAGAATATTTAAATAATAGTTCAGCGCGATATTTTATCCGTACCGAGCCAGGCCAACGGGACCCCCTTATGGCGCAAATAGAAGAGTTGCTGGCCAGCAGTAATAAATCACGCATTATCAAAGGCATGCGCAGTTTGCAAGAAACCCGTGAACGTAGTTACCGTGGCCATACTGCCATGATCAAAATACTCACTACGGTGATGATAATACTCACCATCGTTACTGCCCTGGGCATTGTTGGTTTAGCCAGTTTTAGTGTAAATCAGCGTAAAAAACAAATTGGTACTCGCCGTGCATTAGGGGCTTCACGTGGCGCTATTGTTCGCTATTTTATGGTTGAGAACTTTATTATTACCAGTGTGGGCGTCATCGTCGGTGCTTTACTCACAGTAGGATTAAACATGGTGTTGGTTGATGTATTTAGCCTACAAATGCTTGATTGGTACTACATCCCTGTTGGCATGTTAGTGCTGTGGCTTGTTGGACAAATCGCTGTTTGGGGTCCAGCACAAAAAGCCGCAAATATCCCCCCAGC
>NZ_JANQVQ010000255.1 GCF_030730205.1 Paraglaciecola sp. | reverse complement strand
GGTTAATCCAGATGTACGGTTATCAGCTTGGTTGTTTTTTGTAGGCTATTTCATCACCATAAGCTGCCCCAAAAAGGGGGAGCAATAAACCTGCATTTTTAAACAATATGATGCAACCTTCGTGTTGTGTAATTGTCTTATCCTCGATTTTTAAACTATTCATCCAATTTCTATTATTTTTTGTACACATACACGTTTTATTCGATTTGAAATGTGATGAATGAATAATGAGAGAAGGCGTACACATGCAATTAACCGAACAACAAGGCTTCAATGAGGCATTAATTAAACTATCCGTTTTACTCTATCAGGTGGATGGTAAAGTCAGTTTGAGCGAACAAGACTACCTAGATCACGTCATCGATGAGCTGGATTGGGGAAGTACAATTTCCAAGTCGGCGTTTCTGACTGATGCAATATTTCGTGCCCGTGAAGCGGTTGATAACGATGATTGCCAGGGCTTTATTCGCAAGCTCAGTGACGACTTAAATCAAAATGCAAACAAAACCCTAGAAGTGGCAATGACACTGACCGGAATAGATGGGGAGCGCAGCGAACGAGAGGTCGAATTATTGGCTTTTTTGACTAATCGTGTCTTGGCTAAATCGCTAATGGCACAGGTTGAAGAATTTGATTCTGCAACGCCGATATCCTGATCCTGGCATTGTATTTTTTTGGCTAAATTCAGCCAGACTTCTCCGGCTCTAACCTCAGCGATCCAAATCAGTAAACGGGAAGACAATCATGTGATCTAGCTGTAAGCGAATACCAAAATTTTCGCCCACCTGATGATCATGGTGACTGGGTGTTAAACATAATAAGCGCTGGGGATAATGGGTGTTACTCTCGATAAGCTCGAGGGTATAGAGTATGTGTGAGCCTCGGAATACCCGCTTGATAATGCGGGCCTTAAAGGGGCTCGCATCATGGTGCTCAATGTCATCAGGACGCACTAATAATGAAAAATACTCTTGGTTTTTAAGATCAGCAGTGTCAGAAAAATGTGCTTTTGATGCGTCGAAATCGCCAATGACGGTATGTAAACTTGCATCATCACGTTTGGCTGCCGGTAAAAACACACTCTCACCAATAAATTTGGCCACAAAGGCGGTAGCTGGTCGATGATACAAATCATAGGCGCTGCCCCATTGCTGCAGTTTACCGCCTTCAAGTACGGCAATTTTGTCGGCCATGGCAAACGCTTCTTGTTGGTCATGGGTGACCACAATAGCGGTGATATTCACCTGTTTTAATAGCTGCCTAACCGTCATTGCCAGTTGTTCTCTTAGTTCAACGTCCAGACTTGAAAAAGGCTCATCTAATAAAATAATGGCCGGTTGCGGCGCGATAGCCCTAGCCAAGGCAACCCGTTGTTGTTGACCACCGGACAGTTGGTGAGGAAATTTATCGGCAAAGGCTGCGAGTTCTACTAAGGCCAAACATTCTTTAATACGCGCACGTTTGTCAAGCTTGTTCATGGCGGCTAAACCAAAGCCAATGTTGTCTGCCACTGACATATGTGGAAAGAGGGCGTAATCTTGAAACACCATGCCAATTTGGCGCTCAGTAGCCGGTGTATTGTGTTTGGCTGAACCAACACATTGGCCGGCAATAATAATTTCTCCACCACGGGGTTGGTGAAAACCTGCGATGGCTCGTAGTAGTGTGGTTTTGCCGCAACCTGATGGACCTAGTAAACAGCCAATTTCCCCTTGTTCAAGGGAAAAACTTACTTGTTCTAACACTGCCTTATTCGCGGTGTAACTAACAGAAACATCATTGAGCGATATCACTAAGACCCCTTATTTACGTTATCGAGTGCTTTTGTCAGCCATAAAATAGGCAAGAGGCCAACTAGCACAATGGTTAAGGCAGGCAGAGCCGCATCCACTAGCCGTTCATCTGACGCCAGTTCGTAGGTGCGTACCGCCAAGGTATTAAAATTAAAGGGACGCAGTACAAGAGTGGCGGGTAATTCTTTTAGTACATCTACAAACACCAATAATAAAGCACTTAATAAACTGGCTCTAAGTAGAGGGGAGTGGATGGTAACTAAGGTCTTTAATCGACTCGCACCCAATGTCGCAGCGGCATCATCAATTGTGGGGGTAATTCTGCCAAAACCTGCTTCAGTATTTTGTAAAGCAATACTTAAAAATCGCACGCAGTAAGCGAACATGACAGCAAATAAGCTACCTGAAAATATCAGCCCAACGTATTCACCGCTAATTAAGTGACTGAGTTGATTTACCTGACGATCGGCAAAGCCAAACACCACTAATACACCAACCGCGACGACCATGCCCGGCAGGGCATAACCCAAACTGAGAAGGCGAATTTGCCAATAACTGAAGCGGTTGTTGACCCAGCGCTGCTGATAGCTAAACAGCAGAGCAATACAAACCACCAGTATTGCCACACCAACACCAAGGGAAAACGTTGAGGTGACTAAAGTGAGGTAATCAGCACTCAATAGCGTGTCGAGCTGGCTCATGGCCCATACCACTAATTGCAATACCGGTATAAAAAAACCAAACAACACCGGTAAAAAACAAATAAGGCTCACGGTGATATTTTGCGCGCCTCTGAGCTTTTTCCGATCATGACGGCTGTCAATGACAGTGGATGCTTGATAATACTTAATACGCCTGCGGCTATGCTGCTCAAGCACCAGTACCACCAATACAAATAAACACAGAATCCCTGCCAATTGAATGGCTAATAATTGATTACCCATGGCATACCACGAACGAAAAATACCCGTAGTAAACGTATTGATACCAAAATAAGCCACCGTGCCGTAGTCAGCGAGGGTTTCCATCATGGCCAGCGCGACACCGGTAAAAAGGGCAGGGCGAGCAAGAGGTAATACGATGCGATAAAAGTGCTGACTTGCTGATAGTCCTGCCAAGGCAGATACTTCTTTAAAACGAGGAGATTGTTCACTAAAGGCAGTGCGCGCCAAAATATACACATAAGGATAGAGCACTAAAGACATGAGCAGGATGGCTCCGCCAAGGCTGCGAATTTCTGGAAACCAATAATCACCAAATTGCCAGTCAAAAGCCTCTCTTAACGTTGACTGCAAAGGGCCTGATACATCCAATATGCCAGTATAGGTATACGCAATAATATAGGCGGGAATAGCAAGGGGTAAAAGCAATAACCAGCGCATGACTTGGCGTAAACTAAACTCATATTGCGTCATGCACCACGCCGTGGCGGTACCGAGCAGTAAACTGCCACAACCTACGCCGAGGGTGAGTACAATACTATTGAATACATAATCAGACAGTACGGTGTCTATTAAATGCTGCCACGCGGCGCTATCGGGCCATAACAGGCTGGCGATAATAATGACTAAAGGGCTACACAAAAAGGCGCACAATATCAATAATACTGTGCGCCCTGTTAATGCTTGTAGTGTTCTAAGCAAAGGTTATTTCCAACCAGCGCGATCCATCAGTCGTAAGGCATCAGCATTACCTTCTCCTACTGCGTCAAGTGACACAGATTGGGCGTTAAACTCACCAAAACCTTGCATCAACTCGCTCCACGGCACGTCTTTATGTACAGGGTATTCGTGATTTTCTTGGGCATACCATTGCTGACTACTTGGCAATAACATATAGGCCAAAAGTTGTTTAGCAGCCTCTGCGTTAGGAGCATGTTTAGCGACTGCTGCGCCTGAAATATTCACGTGGGTACCAAAACTGTTTTGATCTGTCCACAACACCTTAACTTTGCTGGCTTGCTCTCGCTCACTTGCATCGTCTGAGCTTAACATTCCCGCGAGATAGTAGGTGTTAGCCACTGCGATTGAACATTGCCCTGCGGCCACTGCTTTTATTTGATCGCGATCTCCGCCTTTGGGCGATCTTGCCATGTTGGCCACCAGTCCTTTGGCCCATTTTTCTACAGCTTCTTCGCCAAGCTCAATTGTCAATGCTGCAATCATTGATTGGTTGTAGATATTACCTGAGGAACGAATACAAACTTGCCCTTTATATTTGGGTTTGGCTAAGTCGAGTATGCTGCTTAAACCATTGACATCAGCTTTGTCAGGTGCATACATGATAGGGCGGGCACGAAGGGTCAAACCAAACCAATGGTGGTCCGTATCACGCAGATTTTGCGGCACAATGTTATCGATGTCAGCAGACACAACTGCCTGAGTCAGACCCGCGTTTTTCGCTCTTACTAAACGGCCCGCGTCAGTGGTAATGAGGATATCAACTGGACTAAATTGCCCCTCATTTTGCATACGTGTAATCAAGGCATCCGCTGAGCCAGTAACCAAATTGACTTTTACGCCTGTTTCATTAGAAAACTTATCTAATAAGGGTTTGATTAATGCTTCTTTACGGGCAGAGTAGACGTTGACTTCCCCAGCCTGGACTGGCGTAACGATACTTATCAATGTGGTGGTGATAATACTAAAAGCAACGAACAGCTTCACATGAACTCCAAATTATTGACCAAAGAGTAATTGATAATAATTCTCATTAAGTTCAAAGGCAACCCTTAGTGAGTCTTGTTTGTAAAAATATGTAACCTTGCCCTCCTTAGTTAACAAAACTCAATTATTTCAAAGGGCTTAGCGAAATCAAAACAGGTGATACGCCCTATAGCAAGTACCTTAAAAAACATCAAAAAAGAGTTTGCTGGCTTTTTTGTGTTTCCATAGTGATAAATATTTTACAGAAGCACTAAGGCTTTAGTTACAATCGTGCCCCGTCTTTTGGGTTTCTGTTACTGTTGGTCATTATGCAGCTTATTAAAATTGATAAATCTCGTTACCGTCGCCATTTAAACATCGTTATTGTAAGTTGTATTGCCGCTTTGTTACTCGGCAGTTTAGTTATTTCACAAAGCCTTATTGCTCTATTTCCTGATGAAAGTGGGAGCCATTTCCATTGGAACGCACTCGGCGTATTGTGTTCGAGTATCGCCATTGCTTGGCTGTTGAATACCTACCGATCACATGATTTTATGACCGAAGTGGTTTATGTATGGGAGCTTAAAAAAGCACTGAACAAAATAACCAGAAAACTCTCTAAGCTCAAAGTGGCTGCTGAAACAGGTAATAAAGATGCCTTAATCGCGATGCAATACAGCTACGCTGGCTCCCGTTTGTTATGGCAACTGGACGACAATACGATCATCATGGATGACTTAGCCATTGCCCAAGTTGAGCTGGATAACCTAGCGGCTAAATACCACCTTAGTCTCAATGCCGATGATTACCGTGAGGCGATGTTAAAACAATTTTGATTCGAGCAAGCAGCGCGAAGCCGCCTAAAAAATTTCCGTCAATAATCGAGCGAGAAGCTGATTGTTGTAACCAACATTAATAGGACATCACCATGACCAGACGTTTACTCCAGCTATTTAAGTGCTGCGCACCACTCAGTTTTGTATTATTTTTTTGTAACCAAGCGATAGCAGGCGCAGCCATGACCAATAGTGAATCCATCGTTATTAGTACTCAGTTGGGCGAAGTAGAAGGCAAACGTGCAGGCAATGTTGCGACATTTTACGGCCTGCCTTACGCTAAAAACCCTTTTACTGAAGCTCGTCGCTTTCAAGCGCCTCAGGCAATTGAAGCATGGAGTGAGCGTTATGACGCGAGAACAATGACGCAGCCTGTTCCACAACCGAGCCGAGGTAAAACGACCACCCTAGTTGGTGCCCCCGGTGATTTGACGGTCAATATATGGACACCTGCATCAGCCATTAATACCCAACAAGCGCTACCTGTCATGGTATGGCTACCAGGTGGCGCCTTTATTCGTGAGGATGCCGCTGAACAAGCCTATGATGGCTCGCACTTCGCACGGCACAACGTCGTGATAGTGACCGTTAATTACCGAGTGGGTGTTGATGGGTTTATGCATATTAAAGGGGCACCAGACAATCGAGGCATCTTGGATCAAATCCTCGCTTTGCAGTGGGTACAAGACAATATTCAAGACTATGGCGGTGATCCTGCTAATGTGACCTTATTTGGTCAATCTGCCGGTGCGGGCAGTGTGGCTATTTTACTCGGCACTAAACAAGCCAATGGCCTATTTCATAAAGCGATTATGCAAAGTCCGCCCATGCAAGCGATGACTCAGTCGCAAGCCGCTAAAGTCAGTCACGTTTTTGCAAGTAAACTCAAGGTACCAGCTACTATTGAGGGCTTATCTAGCGTCAAATTCGACGCGCTCGTGGCAGGTGTGGTTGACATGGGTAATAGCATTACCGATAGAAGCGAGTGGGGCATGTTGTCGTGGGGTGGTACTGCATTTTTACCGGTAATTGATAAAGCGCTCATACTGAACTCACCGATGGTTAATTTAGCCAATAACGCCAATCCATCTATGCCCATTATTGTTGGTAGCACTGACCAAGAGTCGAGACTATATCTAGTGCCTGGCGGTGAAATAGACCGAATTAGGGAAGATCAGGTTTCGCTATTTTTGAGGGATTTACATCTAGGTAACGAGGCCGCTAAGGTGTATCAGAAAACTGATGATGCCTCGCACGGGGATATTTATGCTGATATTCAGTCTGACTATACCTTTAGAGTGCCAGCGCTACGCATTGCTGAACTGTTATCAAACAAGGGCAACCCAGTGTGGAAATACAATTTTTCTTGGCAATCTCCTGCCTACGATGGCCGTCTCGGCGCAGGGCATTTTGTTGATGTACCTTTTACTTTTGGCACGATACACAGCGAAGAGGCGGCTAATTTTGTCGGCCAGCAGCCTCCTGAAACGCTAAGTACGCTTATGCAAACGCAATGGCTTCTGTTTGCCAAAACGTCCCAGCCACAGTGGGGCCGTTATAATCAAACAGAGCGTCTAACATTGAGGTTTGATACGCAATCAAAAGAGCTGAAAGATCCAAACAAAGCCGTAAGAACTTTGTGGCAAGACTATCCTTTTTAATCCACTAAACTAAGGGCGACATCCAAGGTCGTTGGCCTTGGTTTATTGACCAAGTTAACCGCTTTATTATTGGCTGATTTTTCCTAAGATTTTTAAAATTGTGGGTTTTAACATGGCAATATTAACAGGCTTAGTTAAGTAGTCGTTCATGCCCGCTTTTATACATTTGTCTTTATCTCCTACCATGGCATTGGCCGTTAAGGCGATAATAGGAATGTTTCTAACCTTGTTAAAACGCTGATGATGTCGAATGATGTGTGTGGCTTCGAAACCGTCTAACTTCGGCATCTGGCAGTCCATAAGAATAAATGAAAAATTAAATTCAGCTTGCCGCGCCAGATATTCCAATGCTTGTTCGCCATCCCCCGCTATGACGCTCTTTATTCCTAGCTTAGATAGTTGAGATTCAATCACCACTTGGTTTATCTCATTATCCTCGGCCACTAAGGCTATGCAATCTTCACATAACGTTGATACAGTCGCTGTTGGACTAGTTTCTTCGTCGATATCGCTGGTCTGTGCAATTGGTGTGCTCAAACCCAGTGGTACTGAAAAGGTAAATCGTGAGCCCTTGCCTAGTTCACTCTCTACTGTGATGGTGCCATTCATTAATTCGATTAAATTACGGCTAATAGACAAACCTAAACCGGTACCTTGAGATTTTCTGGTGGCACTTGAATCCACTTGTGAAAAAGGCATAAACAGCAAACTTTGTTGGTCTTTAGCAATGCCAATACCGGTATCAACTACCGTGCACACCAGCGTGGCGGTATCATCTTCATGAGTACTTAACTGCACATCAACATTTACACTACCTTCTTGAGTAAATTTCAGGGCATTTCCGAGTAAGTTATATAATATTTGCTTGAGTCTTAGGGGGTCACCAATGAGCTTTATGGGTTTGTCTTCATTGGTTTTATAATGAAAGGCGATCTGCTTTTCTGCCGCGCGCCGAGCAAAATCAGTGATCAGGTTTTCAGTAAGATCATTAAAATTAAAAACATCATGGGTGATGATGATTTTGTCTGCTTCAATCTTAGAAAAGTCTAAAATGTCTGAAATGATACTGAGTAAATGCTCTGAACTGCTCTTAATTAAGCGCAAGTAATGCTGTTTTTCGTGAGGCTCTAATCCGCTAATTCGAGTATCTTCAAGTAACAAGGTCACTAGGCCTAAAATTCCTGAAATGGGGGTGCGAATTTCATGGCTCATGTTGGCTAAAAATACGCTTTTTTGTTTGTCGGCAGCTTTGGCTTTTTCAGCCATCACTTGTGCCAATTTTGCACTTTCTTGAGCCGCTTCATACGTTGAGGTTAACTCGTTTTTAGTATTTTCAGCGTCAGTGTCATCAATATTGATCCCCGTGGCTTTGATGGGACTGTTATTTTCATCGTAAATAAAATCCGCTAAACCCAGTATGTAACGAGTTTCACCGGCTTCAGTGACAATTCTAAATTTATGCTCAAAGTAAGTATGGGTGCTTATTGCCTTAGATAAAGCGGCTTGTGCTTTCTCCACATCTTCAGGGTGAATACTATCAATCCAATCTTGCGTTTTACCGCGGAAATTTTTACGGCTTATACCGTAGATTTCAAACAAGCGGTCATCCCAAATTAGGGTGTCGGAGAGTAGGTCTAGCTCCCATACGCCTATTTTAGCCGCCTTAAGAGCTAAAATAACCCGTTGCTCGAGGCGCTGACGAGCGATATCGTCTTCTTTTTGTTTGGTTAAATCTTTAAATGTTCCATAGTTTCTGACTACCCGACCATTCATTTTTTCGGAAAAGCCGGTCGCATTAACAATAAGTTGTTTGCCCTGGCTGGTGATAAAGTTTAAATCTTTCGAGTAGGGTTGGCCGGTTTTTTCTAAGTTTTGTAAGGCGTCTTTTAAAGTTTGGATGCAGTCTGGTTGGTAATAGTTAATGCCATCCTCGAGCTTTGGCCGATAGCTACTGGGATCGGTTTCATGCACGCGATGCACCACGTCAGACCAATACAAATAATGGGTATCTAAATCAATTTCCCAATAACCGGTATCGGTTACGGTCTCTAGCGCTTCCAATGCGCGTTTTATGCGTCTAGGTTCAGAAACATCTTCTCCCATAAAATAGATGTCAGTTGAATCTTCATCGGGTACCAGTTGCCACTGGCACCACAAAAAACTGCCGTCGGCTTTTCGCCAACGATGGGTTTGATTTGAGGTAGATAGGTCGTGACCAGAATCGAGAAGCGCTTGAACATTTGCTTGATCATCAACATGAAAATATTGCACGAGAGGGTGCCCCAATAATTCGTTTTTATTCAGCCCTACTACCTGCAGAGTAAAAGCGTTGCAATGCTTAATTTTAAAAGCAGGGTCACATTGAATAAACAAATACGCTAGGTTGTCAAAAAAACGGATGGGGCTGGTCATCATGTATTACCTTAAAAATGCAAAATTAAAGGCGTAAAAACGTCAACACGACCTTCACTTTTAGTCGGTTTATGGCGAATCAAAATGATCGCTTTAGATCAAGTGTAGCTAAAAACCCAAAATTAGTTTTTATATCTAAAA
>NZ_JANQVQ010000254.1 GCF_030730205.1 Paraglaciecola sp. | reverse complement strand
AATCTGAATTAGTTTCGATTTATGAAAACACCGCCATTTGGCGGTGTTTTTTTATCTGCATATCCCCTTCATCCTTGAAACTTGTTTATTGGTTTTGTCTTAACAGTTTTGCCTGCCACTGCGGATCTAGACCACTGGCATTTTCAATCATCAATATACTCTCGACATCCAGTTTTTTACTTTGGAGCATATGTAAAAAATGTCGAATGGTTAAGTTGGAATTTGAGCGCTCAACTAATTTGAAAGTATCACCGACTTGTAATTGCCCCGCCGCAATCACGCGATAATACCAACCACTTAAGTGATGTTGCGCTATAAACTGACTTAAACCGGGTTGGCGAAATTTAGCATCTATCTTCCAGCAGGGTATACGTGGAGCACTCACTTGCAACGTGGCAGAACCTACTTGGTAAATATCGCCAATACATACGTTATCTTCATGCATTAATGCCGTGCTGATATTTTCACCTATAGAGCCAGGTAGAGCTTTACGATGTAACAAGGGATGTTGCTGAATGATTTTTTGATAGCTCAACAGTGAAAATTGATGCAAGGCTTTTTGTGGACCACCATGCACTCGTTTGTCAGCTTGCACGTCACCCACTATGCCTAAGGCGTTGACCTGTGCATGTTCAATTGGTTTTTTAATTATACCCGTAGGACTGAGTTTAGGGCCGATGGCTGTTTTGTTGCCGCTGAATAAACCGATAATTTCCATTGCGCTACCTCACTAAATAAAAAATATGCATTATTTTTTTAATCCTTTAAACCAATCTAGTTTACCCTGCGACTTACTAAACAACTAACACCAAGAAGACATCGGTTTGACCATACAAGGAAACGTTGTTGCTGCAGAGCATAAGTTCGCCTCTAAAAGTGAGATGGACTTAATCAAAGCAATACAGGGCGGCGACATACAGGCGTACCACAAACTATATCAGCAATACATTGCTCAGGTGTATGGCTTGTGTTATCGCCTGACCGCAGATAAATCCTTAGCCGAAGATGCTGCTCAAGAGGTTTTTATCCAGTTGTGGCGAAAAAATCGGTAATTACCAAGGTGAGAGCAAGTTTTCTACGTGGCTGCATACAGTGACCAGCAACATCACGATCTCTTATTTGCGCAAACAAAGGGGTTGGTTATATCGCATGATGAATTTTGAAGATTCCCCGGCCATCAATGAATTGGCCGAAGAATCGAGTAGCACAGTGGATATTGAAAGTTACATAGTTCGGCTACCCGAACGTGCCAGACTGGTGTTTGTTTTACATTCCATTGAAGGCTATCGCCACGAAGAAATTGCCACTATGACTAACATGGCTGTGGGCTCAAGTAAGGCACAGTTTCACCGCGCCAAACAATTATTACAGGAGTGGATGGGATATGAATAAAGCTGACTTTGAATCGGATTTGCAACAACAACTTGTTGCGCTTAACCGTGAAAAACAGCCTGAACGTGAACTTTGGTCAGGCATTGAACTGGCTTTAGTTAATAGCCCTGATGTAGTTAACAAGCCAAAGTCAGGCAAAATTTACGCCTTGGTTGCTGGAGTAGCTTTAATTGGACTAGTAAGTTTGCTGTCGTTTAATACGGCTCAAAAGCACCCAAATGGCAGTGATTTAATTGCCAGTTTAAGCGCCCAACATCAACAGCAAAAACAAGCGCTTCTGGTGCAATTTCAAGATCAACCGGCCTTAACCAGTAATTGGCAGGAACAGGTGGCTGAATTAGACAAGGCAGAATTAGCGATTAAGGCCGCGCTGAAAAATGAGCCCAACAACATGGCATTGCTGAAGTTATTACAAAACGTTTATCAACAGCAGATTAGTTTAATCGAGCGGGTGCACTCTCCTAAATGGTCACAGATCTAAGTCCGCGTATTCAAATGAGGTAATGACAAATGAAACAAATTCTAATAGCTATGGCGTTATTGATAATAAGTAGTGCTAGTTTTGCCACTGAAAAAGTGGATAAAACCCTAGACGTGAATATTAACAGTTATATCCGTATCGAACATGTGAATGGCCTCGCCAAAATAAGCACTTGGGATAAAGCTGAGGTGCAAGTAACTGGCACATTGGGTGACAAAACCGATAAATTTATTTTTGAGCGCGACGGCAATGAAGTCGTGATCAAAGTTAAAACCAAAAAGCACAGTGGTTGGGGCAACTGGGGCTCGGATGATGGAGACGACTTAACGATCCTAGTACCAGCTAATAGCAAAATAAACTACAGCGCAGTTAATGCTGACGTTGAAGTCAGTGGTGTCAGAGGCGGAGCCGATATTGAAACTGTCAATGGATCACTTGAGGTTAAACAGTTAGGCGGGCGTATTCGCTTAGATTCAGTTAACGGCAACATTACAGCCACTGAGCTTGAAGGCGATGTAAAGATTGAAACCGTCAATGGGGATATTCATTCACGCAGTTCAAAAGGGCGAGATGACAAATACAGTTCAGTCAATGGCGATATTACCGTGCAAACCGAAAGTGAAGAATTACAAGCAGAAACCGTCAATGGTGACGTGGAACTGAGTTTGGCAAGCGTGCGCCAACTCAACCTTGAAACCGTCAACGGCTCTCTAGAAGCAAACATGCAATTGCAAAAAAATGGCGAAGTCAACGCATCCAGTGTAGGTGGCTCCATAGACTTAAATTTTCAACAGGAGGTTTCGGCGCGTTTCGACATCCAGGCACATGCAGGTGGCAACATTGACAACAGGCTATCGGAGCATAAGGTACAAAAAGATAAATACGGTCCGAGTCGCTGGTTAACGTTCTCGCTTAATGGCGGCAACGCCAAGGTTAATGTATCGACTGTAAGTGGTCGGGTCAAAATAGGCAAAAATTAAAAAGGACAACAGATTCTTTTTGACACTAAAAAACAAATGCCATTAGGATTAAATAATAATAATTTTATTTACGCAGCATTTTTATCCTAATTTTTTACCAATTAGTCCATATTTCATTTTTATTTCAAATGTTCATTTCGGTTTCTTCTTCGTAGCTATCCACTTTACGGAAAATTTCGGTACTATCATATGTCTAGCGCGATAAAAACACTAAAGCGCTGGTTTTACGTACTATTTACACTATCCAGGGAACAATAATGAAAATACCAACTTCAGCGCGCCTGCGCCGCTCCTCTTATGGAGTAATGTTAGCGTTAGGCTGTGTCACCAGTCTCTCCGCTTACGCCCAAGAAAATGCCAATGTTTTAGAAGAAGAAGCTGACGAAGTCGTCGAAAAGGTGGTAATTACTGGCTCGCGTATTAAGCGAGCAGAATTTTCAAATGCCTCGCCTATTCAAATTATTTCTGGCGATGTGAGCCGTGAAATGGGTTTGTTTGATGCGAGTGAAATTTTGCAAACCACATCACAAACTACCGGCCAACAAATAGACAACTCTTTTGGTGGTTTTGTTTTAGACAACGGCCCAGGCTCCGCCACCGTTGGCTTCCGTGGTTTGGGTGCTGACAGAACCTTAGTTTTAATTAACGGTCGTCGTGTTGCACCAGCTGGCGTTGGCGGTGCACCGGTTGCAGCCGATCTCAACCTTATTCCTGCAATAATGATTCAGCGCATAGAAAACCTGTTCGATGGTGCGTCAACAGTTTATGGTTCTGATGCCATAGCAGGCGTTTCTAACATCATTTTAAAAAGCGATGTTGATGGTTTTGATTTCCAAGCAAACGTCTCAGCGCCCAAAGGCGGCGGTGGTGAAGAAGCAACGCTTTCAGCAATGTATGGATTTACCAAAGATAAGCTGTTTGTCACTGTTGGTGCAGAGTATTACGATAGAAAACCAATGACTTTTGCCGATAACCAATTCGTAAGCAAATGTGATTCGTGGTACTACGAAGATACAAACGGCAATATATTGACGACAGATAAAAGTAACCTGTTAACGACCACTCCAGAAAGCACCTGTAATGAAACCCGTTCTATTAACTGGGGTTCACCTTTTGGTCCTTTGGGTACTTTACGCGCTACGCCTGGATACACCAACGTAGGCATCCCTGGCTGGTCAGGTGATTATGCTCCTGTCAGTGCAATCGGCGTTCGCGATAATGTTATCGGTGTAGACCGTGACGGAGACGGCATCAACGATTCTGCTATCTATGACGGAAACGGTGACGGCTTAATCGATTTTGATACTCAAGACCCATTTTATGCCGCTGATGGTTCTGACTATCAACGCTCTGGTTATTTTGTTAGCCCAGTAAAACGTAAAAGTGTTTTCCTGAATGGCCAATATGATTTTGGCGACGCTAACGACACGGCATTGTTTTTTGAGGGCCTATACGCTGGAAGAAGTTCCAATACATTTAACCCGCGTGCACAATTTTTCCCTTATGTCAGTGCTGACAATCCTTACAACCCGTGTGGTTCTGACGAAATAAACGGCGTTAATTGTAATGCCATTTTAGGCCGCGATAGAACTTTTTATGAGGTCCGCCCAATTGTAGGTATCCGTGGCGACCGTTCTTTTTCTGAAGTTGACGTGTATCAGTTACGCGCTGTTGTTGGTTTAAGAGGTAATATTGGGCTACTGGATTCGTTTGGTCAGGGCGACTGGTCTTATGAAACCAACATCGCTTATAGCTATTCAAACGGCAAAACCAAACTTTCTGGTATCGGCACTGAAACCTTAGCTCAATCACTTGATGCGGTTAGAAACGAAGATGGTTCGATATCTTGTGTCGACGAATCGAATGGCTGCGTTGCGGTTAACTTATTTGCACCTAACATTTATCAAGCTGGTGGCGGTATGTTAACAGCCGAAGAGCAAGACTTCTTGTTTGTTGATCGGACGATGGAAACCATTATCAAGCAGACAATGTGGAGCGGATTCGTGACAGGTAACTTATTCAGTTTACCTTGGAACAATCAGATTGTGCCTTTAGTGGTAGGTGCTGAATTCAGAAAAGACGAGATTGTTTCTAATCCTAATGATGTATCCGCAGACGGTTTAATGTGGGGCTTTTCAGGTGATCAAGGTGCTGATGGAAGCAGAAACTTGCGCGAAGCATTTTTAGAAACAGAATTCCCCTTACTCAGAGGCGTAAAATTTGCTGAAGAGTTAACCTTAACGGCATCAGGGCGTTGGACGGATGAAACCTTCTATGACCCAGAAACAACTTATAGTCTTAAAGGCGTTTATCGCCCCACAGATTGGTTTACGCTTCGCGGTACAAAAGGTACGTCATACAGAGCGCCAAATTTACGTGAAAGGTTTTTAAATGGTACCTCAGGTTTCAGTTCTGTTACCGACCCATGTGTAGTGCCTACTCTTGCGCGCGAAGACGATGGCGCCGACGGTCAAGTGTATGTTGCCGCTGAAGATACCAGGGACGAACGCGTCTTTACTTCATGTGCGGCCAGTGGTATCGATGCCAAGTCCTTTGGTTTGGGGACGCCGGACACCCGCTTCTCTGACATTATCAGCGCACGCGTAACAACAGGTGGTACAGAGAACTTATTCGCAGAAAAATCGCTATCTAAAACCTACGGTTTTGTTGTTGAGCAACCGTTCACCGATAAATTTGATTTGACGTTCTCGTTAACCAATTACGATATTTCAATCACAAATAGTATTGAAGAACCCGATGCCCCGTACATCATTTCCAGTTGTTATAACAATGAAAATGCACCCAATGGTGAAAGCAGCTTCTGTAGCCTGATTGTGCGTGACGCGAACAATCGTATGACAGGTGTCGACTCTTCGTTTGTTAACGTTGGTTTAATCACTTCAGTCGGTGTTGATTACAATCTTTATTACAACCAAGAGTTTGTAGTTGGTAGCGAAACCTTAGGTGTAAGCTTTGACTTGTTAGGCACCAAAATGAAAGAGCAATACTTTCAAATTTTGGATGAAGAAGATGACAATGCTTTCGAACCTGCGTTTCCTAAATGGCGAATTAATGGTCGTTTGAGCCTGGATTACGGTGATTTCAGATTTAACTGGGTAACACGTTATATCGGTGATGGCGAACCAGACACTGAAGACGCTTATGGCAATAGCTCACCTTGTTATGAGGTAGTTGAACCTGGTACAACAGCAGGTCCAGGTTGTCGACCAATTGCAGGTACTCCATCTTATGTTTTACATAATGCTTCATTAGTTTATCAATGGGACAATATGTCAGTAACATTTGGTATGCAAAACGTATTTAACAAGGCTCCGCCCAGAGTTGATTCTGGCTCGAATGGTGTAACCAACGTTAGAAACGTACCTATCGGTATCGGCTATGATTTATATGGCAGAACTGTATATGCAGGTTTCAGAATAGAAATCTAATCAAAGGTTAGTGTATCAGGGCTCTCGCAATGACTTTTTTATTAGTACATCGCGCTAGAGCCCTTTTTTATTTTAACAACAATTCATGGAAGTTCCGATGAATACAAAATCTATAAGATTGATTGTTAGTAAATTTTTACTAGTTTTCACCTCTTTTCAAATTAATGCACAAGCGCCCTCTTCGCTCCCCAACACCTTGCCTCTTGATGCTTTTGCAATGCTGCCTGCGCTCACTCAAGCAGCTGTGACATTAAATGGAGAAAAACTCGCGATAATCCGCGCCACCTCTCTAAACGGTGACTATATTGTAGAAATACGAGACACAAATAATCTTGCGGCTGACCCTGTACGTTTGGGAGCGAACAAGATGGAAATAACCGCTATTAATTGGCTCAACAATGACAAATTACTAGTGAATTTCCGTCAAAATATCCAAGATGGAAATCGCAATTATTGGGTTACTAAAGCCGGCATTGTCAATGCTGATGGTTCGGGAGATTGGAGAATACCCTTCCCCAAGGAGAATCGCGCTAACTATACAGTTTTATCGGTTTTACCCGATGATCCAAATCATATTTTATTGAATTATGATATCAACGACAATTACATCCCAGACGTAATTAAGTTCAATATTAATACCGGTGCGACAAAAACCGTGCTGCGAGGTAACAACAAGGTCAGTGGTAGTTTTATCCCTGATCCTGACGGTGAAATTAGGGCTGGCTCGGGTTATGACGCTGCAACCACAACAATCAAACAATATGCGCGCTTACCTGGTGAAACCGAATGGCGAGAAATATACGCTAATTCACCGGAGAACCGAGAAGAATGGGAATTTTTATACTTTTCGCAAGAAAACCCCGAAGAAGTGTATATCAGAGCGAATTTAGGTGAGGACACAGCAGGGATTTATACTTATAACATCCGTACGGGTAAGTATTCCGAACGATTATTCGGCTTAGCCGCTGTAGACGTTGACAGCGTGTTATTGGGAAGTAAAAAGAACAATCGGGGCAGATTGCTTGGATTTACCTATACCTCTAAATACCCGACTCGTTACTTTTTGGATGGTGAAGAAGAGTCGATTTATAAAGCGATTGAAGCGCTGTTTCCAGGCAAGTATGTTTCACTTGTCAGTCGTTCAGAAAACGACAACGCCATCGTTATCAGCACCTCTTCCGATAAAGACCCAGGTAGCTTTTATTTACTGAGCAACAAACAGAAAATAGAGTTTCTGGGCGAGCGCAACCCGCTGATAAAATCCGAAAATCTAGCCGATGTAAAATATGTCAAATATACCGCACGCGATGGCCGCAAAATTCCGGCGTACATTACTGTGCCACAAGGCAAAGGTCCATTCCCTGCTGTTGTAATGCCTCATGGCGGCCCTTGGGTGCGTGACGTGGTCATATATGATGAATGGGCACAGTTACTTGCTCATCATGGTTATATCGTTATTCAGCCTCAATATCGCGGGTCAACAGGTTTCGGTTTAGACCACTGGAAGGCAGGCGATAAAAAGTGGGGCCTTGAAATGCAGGATGACAATGATGATGCGGCTTTATATTTAGTCGAAAAGGGTTTAGCGAGTAAAGATAAATTGGCTATTTTTGGCTGGAGTTACGGCGGCTATGCGGCTTTTGCTGGCTCAATGCGTGATGATAACATTTATCAATGCGCTATAGCTGGAGCTGGAGTCAGTGACCTTGACAGAATTGGCGCAAATATCAATGGCAATCGTTTTGGCCGTATTTTACAAGGACCAACTGTAAAAGGCATTTCTCCTCTTGATCATGTAGAAAAAGTGAATGTGCCTATCTTAGTGGTACACGGCGATATTGACCAAAGAGTACCCGTTGAGCACAGTCGATTATTTGTAGACGAACTTAAAAAGTTTAACAAAGACTACAAATATGTTGAGTTGGAAGGCGCAGACCATTTCTCAAATACTTTGTACTATCACCACAAAACGGAGTTTTATGGTGCGTTGTTAGATTGGTTAAAAAATAAATGTTAATGCCTTAAATAAAAAACTCGGCAACTGCCGAGTTTTTTTGATTCAAATAAAACTATATTGATCGATTAAGCAGCTCTTTCAACCGAAATATGTGCCAAACTAATTAATGCCTGTTTATAGATAGAATCCGCAAGAGGTGACAAAGCTGCAATGGCTTGATCCGCCGCATCTAATGCTTGTTGTTTAGTGTATTCCAATGCTCCTGTTTCTCGCATGGCTAACATAATCTCGTCAAAATGCTGCATGCCATCACCGGTTTCAATTGCTTGCTTGATAAGATTTGACTGCGCTTCTGTGCCATGCCACATTGCATATAACAGAGGTAAAGTGGGTTTGCCCTCTGCCAGGTCGTCGCCAACATTTTTGCCCATCTCGTCGCTATCTGCAGCATAATCCAAGATATCGTCAACCAACTGAAAAGCCGTGCCTAAATATTTGCCATAATCTTGCATGGCCTTTTCGATTTGTGGTGATTGCTCAGTCAATACTGCCGCCAACAAGGTCGCAGCTTCAAATAAACGCGCCGTTTTACTGTAAATAACCTGCATATACTGGGCTTCAGTGGTTTGCGGGTCATTGCAATTCATCAATTGCAGTACTTCACCTTCGGCAATGACATTGGTTGCCGCAGACAATATGTCCATTACCCGCATACGCTCAAGACTGACCATCATTTGAAATGAGCGGGTATACAGAAAATCTCCGACTAGTACACTGGCTTGGTTGCCAAACACCGCATTGGCTGTTTGACGTCCGCGGCGCATCGTCGACTCATCAACCACGTCATCATGCAGTAAGGTGGCGGTATGAATAAATTCGATAATTGCTGCCAATGTGTGATGCTGATTGTTCTTAATATTAACTGCTCTGGCAGCCAGTACTGTCAGCAAAGGACGCAAGCGCTTACCGCCGCTGTTTACGATGTAGAAACCCAATTGGTTGATTAACGCAACGTCAGAATTAACCTGTTGTTGGATCAATGTATTCACCGCTTGCATATCGGCTTCGGCCAGTTGTCGGATTGCGTCTAATTCCATACTCAAAATAGCATGCTCACTATGTACATTTAGCAAAAATTATTAGGCTCGGATTTTACAGAAATTAGCATCAGTATCCAGTAACAGTTACCCTGATAAATCAATAAGATGGCGATTGCAAAAAAATGCCGCAAATTTAACCAAATAATTTATTAAAG
>NZ_JANQVQ010000253.1 GCF_030730205.1 Paraglaciecola sp. | reverse complement strand
GAGCTATTAGTTCCTTTGGAATATCTATTTCTTATCCAGAACTGAGGTTATTTAGCTCTTTAAATTTCTGACATTCAGCGGCTTTAGTCAGCTTTCTCTGAGCAATGAATTCTTCGATTTTTTCCGCCGTTAACGATCCAAGGAATTCATTATCAGCATCTGAATAATGATAAGTAGGTAAATTAGTGACTGGCCCATCTTTTAAATAGTAATTAGACGTTGAGGCAATATACAGTTGATAACTGACGCCCACTAACGCTAATACAACAAGTATCTTCGCGCTGAATTGAAATTTGAATTGTTTTTCTTGCTTTAAATAAATACACCAACAATAGAGCAGTGAGGCTAATAAAGGAAGCCAGAGAGTTATAACGTATCGATGTGTTATTGTCGGATAAGCCAGCTGAAACACCGCCCCTGCGCTGAAAGCAAAAACTAATGCTAATAGGATTTTATTTCCAGCCACATTAATCTTTACCAGCGTTTTCCAAATTAACCAGCAAAAACAGAAGATAGGCAAAGGCCACAGTAACAATAAGGGAACGGCTGGAGATTCTATACGACCATACCCGGTTGACAGTAACCTTATCAAACTCCAATGGTTTTCCCAGTCTCCTGTCAAATAAACATAGCCGTTTACCAATACTCTGACAAATTTATAAATAGATGAAGATGGAATAACACTACATTGACGTTCAGACCACCCCTCAAAAAAAATAAAACCGTACCCGGTTCCCATAAACTTAAACATATCGCCAAATCTGACATAATTGAGCCAGAAAATACTCAAACCAAATAACAAGAGTACAATAAGCTCACGGTAGTACTGTGATATCGAATGAATAACTAAGTGCAAAAAGTGGCGACTTTCAGCGCTATTTTTTAAAGACCGGTATGACTGCAATAAAATTAAAATGACGGTAACAGCATAAAGGGCTAAGGCACTTGGCATTCTTGCATGTACACACAAGCCAGCCAGGATCGCGAAAGGAATTAAACTTATTCTCCGGTATTCTCCGGTAAAAAAGTTGTATCTAAGCATTAAGCCTAAATAGATGTTAGCTAAACACAAACTTGCCGCATAAGGCTCATGGTATATCGAGGCATTTTGAGAACCAATAAATGACCCCGACCCAAACCACACCACCATACTGACTATAATCAAAAACAAAAAAGAAGTGCTATTAGCAACCTTCAAATTCTTTGAATTACATACATATTGTTTAACTAAACAGTATTGTAGTGTTGTGTTTCCTATGATTGTGTAAAACATAATCGAAAAATAGGCGGCGGGCACCTGTGTTAAATCAACAAATGGGTGCAAAAGAAAACGTGGCAAAGTGGGTAGAATCCCATAGTACATATACACTTTATCGCCTACATAACTCCCCTCTTTTCCTATTGCGAATGCGGGAACATTAAGGTGGCCATCTATAATGCTTAAAAAGTAATAGTTGTAAGCCTTCCATAAAAAACCCGGCTGAAAAAGATCAAAGCTCCAATGTGTTGCCAAACCAAGCAATACTAGTGAGAATAATAGAGAAATAAATAATGCGATAGGGAGTGGTCTGAGTTGTTGCCAAGTGTTTGCTGATACCATTAACAATTCCGTGTATGTACTTATAACTTTACCACTATCTTACTCTAATATTTTTCCCCACTCCAACCTTATAAGTGTGGTAGTTTTTCTGATGTTCAGTATAGTTCAACGACATCCCCGTTATTGTTGAACGCAATTTTTTGTAGAGTAATAAAGAGAACATAATGCTGTATGATCTTCGAGAAAAAACGCTTAACAGCTTAGTATTTTACTTTAAACGGTTAAAATTTAAGCCTCGTAATTCACACATAAACTTATATTTTAGTTGCGGTTTTCACGGAAAATCTGGTGGTCCTATCGCTATTGCATCTACTGCTAATGGTTTAGCCAACATTTTTTCAGTCAATTTTAAAATTCATCCTGGTAGTTTTTACTGCAGACTGTTAAGCCACACCGTCAGGTTTACCCAGGAATTAAAACTGGATAACGACCTCTACTTTTTCGACCTGAGTGCCAATATTGACGAATTAAAAAAGGTTAAAGCAGCAGGCAAACCCACTATTTTAACCATTCATGGATTACGTACAGCCCTGCATCAATTAAATACCGATCATATAGATAACATGCTCGCAATAGCCGACTGGGTGCACTTTGTTGGGCAAGTCCAACAAAGCTCTTATCAACTACCAAACGAAAAGTTTTTTATTATTCCTAATTCAGCCCAAACCGTTAATAAGTCGCAATTGACCAATAATATAGGTGTTGTCGGAAACCTCGACGAGCCTCGAAAAAATGCAGCATTAAGTGTCGAGGCGGGACTGAGTTCAAATTGCGATCAAATTCATCTTTGGTCAACATCCAGGCAGTTTTCCGGTGATCCCAGAGTGATTCACCACCAATGGGAAAATAATAAAGAAAAGATTTTTAATAGCTTTGATGTGTTGGTCTTTTTAAGCCAACAGGAAACCTTCGGTCTGGTCGTAGCCGAGGCGCTCAGTGCAGGCATACCCTGTGTACTTTCTTCAATCGAAGCATTTATGCCTTTCAAAGCCTGTCCGGGTGTAATTTTGATTGAAGATAATCAGATAAACGACGTGACAGCAGCAATTAACCGTTTTTTAATTGAAAAAGAAAGTCTGAAACCACTTATCCAGGCATTTTTTAATAGCCACTTTTCGCGGGAAATTATCGAAGCCCGTTGGGCTGATAAAGTAGCAGAGTTAACTTCATTGAAAAAATAACAGCATTGTGTCAGTTTTTTTTACACTCCTACGAATACTTAAAAAAAAATCATTTGCTTAAATAATCATCAACAAATAAATTAGTGTGGAATACAGGTGCTCGCAGCCGATATATCAAACTGACAAAAGAATAATGGCGCGCTTATTGCGGGAACAAAAAAACACAAGGAGATACGCCATGGACTCAAGCGACATAGAAAAAATTGTTGTTAACGCACTGCAATTAACTAACCAGTCAAGAAGTGACAACACTCAAATTCCAATTTCTGAATCAACCGTCCTTTTTGGCAAAGATGGTCATCTCGATTCTATGGCTTTGGTTGCCTTACTGATGGATATTGAAGATGCATTAGCAGAAGAATCCATTGACGTGTCTTTAAGTGATGAAAAAGCCATGTCATCATCTCGTTCACCATTTAAAAATCTCACTAGCATGACGCAGTACATAAGTGACGTTATTGCGGAACAGTCTTAAATGGGCTCGCGTACTGTCCTGATAACAGGTGCGAGCCGGGGAATTGGTAAAACGCTGGCTGAACATTTTCTAGCAAAAGGCGACATCGTTATAGGCGTGTCACGCACGGAAACGTCATTAGCGGATGAAAACTATCATCATTTTTTAGCTGATGTTGCCAGCGAAGCCGATGCAAAAAGAATTTTCACTGCCATCAAAAAGCAATTTACCTCGCTTGATATATTAATAAATAATGCCGGAATTGCCCGCATGAACGCCTTCGCCTTGACACCTATTCAAAATGCACAAGACATCATGGCGACCAATTTTATGGGCACGTTTATTTTTTGCCAAAAAGCCCTGAACTTACTCAGAAAATCGCCCTGTGCCCGAATCATTAATTTAAGTACCGTTGCTGTGCCCCTCAATTTAGCCGGTGAAGCCGCCTACGCGGCTTCCAAAAGTGCGGTTGAAACACTGACAAGAATCGTGGCAAAAGAAATGGGTGGTTTTGGTATTACCTGCAATGCAATTGGCCCATCCCCCATTCATACCCAATTAATTAGTGGCGTAGGCGACGATAAAATCGACAAATTGCTGCAGCAACAAGCAATTAAAAAGATGGCCGTCGTAGAAGACGTAATTAATATTGTTGATTTCTACGTACAACCTCAAAGTAGTATGGTTACCGGGCAAATTTTATACTTGGGAGGGATTTCATGAGTGTTGCTTATTTAAAAGAAAAAATGCGTCAGGCCGGTAATGCAGATGCGGTTGCCATTGGCAGCCACTGTATCAGCTATCAAGAATTGACTGAAAAGTTGGATCAGTGGCAGTCATTTTTAGCAAATTCAACGCTTCCCGCAGGTGCAGTAGTGTCAGTAAAAGGCGATTATTCGGCCGATGCCATTGCCTTATTTTTAGCTCTGGCTAACTACAATGCTATTATTATTCCATTATCTAATGATTCAGCCACCCAATTTGACGAATTTACCAACATAGGCCAGGTTGAATATGAATTTGCGCAACACGACAATCAGTACATATTAACGCCAACTCAGGTCACTGCTGACCATCAAATATACCAGGAAATCAGACAGCGCGGCACGCCAGGTTTGGTCTTGTTTTCGTCAGGATCGACCGGTAAAAGTAAAGCTATCGTGCATGACTTAGCGGCCTTACTCACTAAGTTTACCGTGCCCCGCAACACCATGCGGACCGTGTTATTTTTACAGTTTGATCATATTGGTGGAATAAACACTTTGCTGTATACATTAGCCAATGGTGGAATGGCAATTATTCCTGAAAATCGCCGGCCAATTACCGTGTGCAAAGCGATTGAAATGCATAAAGGAGAGGTACTGCCCACTTCACCTACTTTTCTTAATTTACTTTTACTTTCAGGGGCCGCAGAAGAGAGCGATATAAGTTCACTTAAGCTGGTAACTTATGGCACTGAACCCATGCCAGCAAGTACGCTGGAAGCGATGTCTGCAAGATTTCCCAATATTAGAATGTTGCAAACCTATGGGTTATCAGAGGTCGGCATATTGCGCTCTAAATCACGCGATTCCAATTCCTTATGGGTAAAAGTGGGCGGCGAAGATTATCAGACCAAAATCGTTGATGGAAAATTATGTATCAAAAGCAAATCAGCTATGTTGGGGTATCTTAACGCTCCCTCACCGTTCGATTCAGATGGTTATATGAATACGGGTGATCAGGTTGAGCAAGACGGAGAATGGATAAGGATCCTTGGCCGTGAGAGTGAAATTATTAATGTAGGTGGAGAAAAGGTCTATCCTGCCGAAGTCGAAAGTGCCATTTTGCAGCTCGACGGTGTAGAAGATGTAGTTGTAGTCGGCATTCGTCACCCCATTACAGGGATGACCGTTTCAGCAGATGTTAAAATAACGACTCAAGAGTCACTGAGTGAATTTAAAGTGCGTCTGCGTAAGCACTGCTCAGGTGTATTACCTGGGTTTAAAATACCGACCAAAATACGATTGATCGACGACTATACCCACAATGCACGTTTCAAACGAATGCGTCGTAAAGCATGAAATCAGTATTAGGGTTGATATTTATAACAAAAGGGAACGCCTGTGAGAAATATACTAAAAGTATGTCTCAATAAACTTGCTCAACTGTGCGCACTTCCAGCTGCTGCCACATGTTGGTTAGAAACATTATTGCGCCGCGAGTCAGAACTGATATTTACATTCTGGACTAATGTTTTTGCTATTTTACCCGGACTGCCGGGCGTATTTCTCAGACGCGGATTTTACTCTTTAACCTTAAGCCAATGTTCAATGGATTGCTATATCGGTTTTGGCACCATGTTTTGCCACCGTGACTCAATCGTTGAACCCAATGTTTATCTGGGCAACTATTGCACAGTAGGTTCAGCGTTTTTAGGACGCAATAGTCTGATTGGCAGTCGCTCTAGCTTACTAAGCGGCAGCCAGCAACATATACACAACGATCTGACGGGTGAATGGGAGGCATTCACTGCGGCAAATATCAAGCGAATACACATCGGTGCTAACGTCTGGATTGGCGAGGCAGCCATTATTATGGCCAATATTGGTGAGGGCTGCCAAATAGCCGCCGGAGCGGTCATTGCCAACGATACTAAAGATTATGTTGTCTTGGCTGGAAATCCCGCTAGATTTATCAAGAAACTGCAATCTCCGGTTCTGCCCATGCCTGTTGAGTCCATAGAGCAGCAAAATGTTATAGAACAAAGCGAGAAAATAAATGCCTAATAGCAGAGTTGATTTTATCGACTGGCTCAAAGCTATAGGTATGCTTTTAATCGTGGTGGGCCATTTTTTTGGTGAGCCATTTGATCAATTTACTCAACCTGTTTACCCCAAACAACTCGGCGTAGCTTTTTTTGTATTTGTCATGGGCTGGGGCTTAGCCAGTGAAACCAGGCCTCATTGGCAAGTTGTTTATAACAGATTATTTCCAATGTATTTTTGGGGCATCGCCATTACCCTGTTAATCAGTTTTTTATCGCTAAGTATTATTGGCTCACTCAAACTGACTAATTTTTTACCGTTTTTGGGTGGCATCAATGTGTTGGCAAATAATTTTCCATCAAACCCTACCACTTGGTTTATTGGCACCTACCTGCATATTTTACTGTTATGGGCACTGTTGCTACGCCGCCTAACCATGTCGGTACAACTACTGATAGTCGTGTTTTTGGTTGAGTGGGTAGTAAGGGGCCTGCTAATCGAAGGTGGCTATTTATACAATGCTTACATGCTGACCACTAATTGGCTGAGTATATTGGCACTGGGTATGTTTCTGAGTCAGCAAACAGATAAACCCCCTCATCGTTTAACCGTTATTATTATTGCCTCCTTGTGGCTACTCTTTCTGGCTTGTTGGGCGGGGGCAATGAATAGCTATTTTAACTTTGAACACAGCTTTCCTATAAAAACCTTAAGCCAGCCCTACGGCCTAATTAGTAGTCTTGGGTTATCGTTTGGTGTCAGCCTGGTGTATATCATCAACACCTTGTTTGCGGTAGTACTGTTTCAACACCTTCGTGCTTCTGCGCTTGTTCGGTTTTTTGCACGTAACACCATTATTGTGTTTATTGCTCACATGCCACTATACGATGTAGCTGAGCCTATCGCCCGACTCTTTGTCGAGAGTGGTTGGGGCAAACGCGCGATTATCGTATTTATCATGTTCGTAGGGTTATCGGCTTTATCTGAATTACTACACAGACTGATTGATACCAATAAACTTAAAAAGAGCATCTGGAATAAATTTCATAAAGTCGCGTAATACCTACGTTATTGTCTCAAGCGTATCGAATGTGTTCACTTGGGTTGATGTGCTTGCTGCAAAATCAAATTCAATTCATCTTCGATAAGCCAAACAAGCTCCTTGGTAAATTCAAAGCTAAGATGATGATTATCGGTGTAACGTACTGAGCCATTACGAAAGGTTGGACAGATATCAGCAGTACAATAGGAAGACGACAAATCTAAGATGCGCGCATCCAACCATTGTGGTAGTTTATCTTGCGCAGCGTGAAAAACCGACTCCCTATAATCCATAACGGTAGTAGCGAATTCACACATATCTGGATAAATTTCTCCTCCCCTAACGGCTCTCGATAAGCATAACGGGACATCCATCGGGAATCCTGGATTATCCCTTAAAAACAGTAATTTAGAATGAGTATTAAGCAACTTTTGGCCAAATTCGTAGTAAGCTTTTTTCCAGTCACTTTCTGTTGCGGCGGTTGGTTTGCCATTTACCGACAGGGAATAACCTGAAAAGTGGGTAAATAGAATCACATCAGGTGCCTGCTGAATGACCCGACTCAACGCTTTGTCGCGCCATATATTGCACTCTTTGTATTCTCGCCCCAAATAGCCGAGAAAAATATTAAGATATGCAGGTGAACATCCCGCTTTTATGATGGGAATGATTTTCCAGCCATTTTTTAATCCTATTTCAGACAAAGCAGGCATCCATTGTTGTGCTTTAGAATCCCCAAGCAAAACAATTGAAATCTTGCCATTCACATCACCCAGCACACAATTAGCCAATTCAGATTCGGTAATTTTTGCGATACACTCCCTTGTTTCCTTACTGGCAAACTCAACAGCAGCAATTTTTTGCTGCCCAACAGAATTCAGGGAAAATTTTGCGTAATAGTAAAAAACCAACGAAGTACCCACGCCGAGTATCACTAACACAGCACCAAGAACAAATGATCGAAGGTTAGAATTTAACTGGCGATGACTTCTCAACTTATTTTCAATACCACGGTAACTCAAAAAAGAAAACAAAAAGACAACTGTTAAGCCAACAATCACATCAACAATACTTAGCAAGCCATCGTCGAGTTTTAGATACATTAAAACAGGCCAATGCCACAAATAAAGTGAATAGGAGAGCGTGCCCACAAACACTATCGGCTTGACAGACAATAAGCGATAAACTAAATGGTTTGGCGTAACCTGGCCGGCCCAGATCACTCCGCAAGCCCCCAGTGTCGGCAAAATAGCCCACCAGGGGTTACCATCAAAACCGGCCGCAATATTGATGGATGTGAACAAAATACACCCTAAGCCAATCAAGGCAACAATGTTCGATTCAAGCCTCCCCATACGCTTATACGCAGGAATAAAATGAATCAATGCACCGAAGCCAAACTGCCAGGCGCGAGTTGGCATGCCAAAAAAAGCCAATGGCTGGTTTTCGTTAAATAAATATAAAAAGCTAAGCAGAGATAGAAACGAGATAACAATGACTAGCCATTTCCATATCTTTCGATTAGCAGAGAATAAAGGCAGCAATGCAACAAGTGCAGGCCACAAAAAATAGAACTGCTCTTCTACCCCCAAAGACCATGTATGTAACAGTGGATTAGTCTCAGTGTCGCTGCCAAAATAATCGGTAGCTTGCAAAACAAACCAAACGTTACTCGAAAATAATGAGGTAAATAATGTAGTTTTACTTAGTTCACGAAGTTCTATAGGTGAAAAACTCAAACCGAAAAAAATGAGGGTGGCTAATGTTACGAAAACAGATAAGGGTAAAATTCGACGAATTCTTCTGGCATAAAATCGCCTAAAATCAATAGTGCCAGCGGAATGTATTTCTTTGAACAACAAGCCTGAAATTAAGTAGCCTGAAATCACAAAAAAAACATCTACGCCAACATAGCCACCCTTAAGAAAATGAAAATCAGCATGGAAAATAATCACCAGCATCA
Source organism: Paraglaciecola sp. (assembly GCF_030730205.1). Taxonomy (GTDB): domain Bacteria; phylum Pseudomonadota; class Gammaproteobacteria; order Enterobacterales; family Alteromonadaceae; genus Paraglaciecola. The sequence continues at coordinate 540 of NZ_JANQVQ010000253.1, read as the reverse complement.
CGGCCAACGCACGAAGACCTTGAATGTCAGCCCTATATCCAGATGCAGGCCAATTATTACTCAAAACTTTATTACTATATAATTCGTGATTTTTTGGTTTTAAGGTAAGTCGCATTTTGTTCCTTAAAGCATGTGGTTTTCCATTAAAACCTTGTTGCTGGCATTAAACTAATCTTGATTACTGAAGGACGCCAGTGGCGCTGATTTGTCTGCCCTCCCGCTTTATATCACTGACCATAAACTATCGTGATTTCTATGTCGATCAGATTCAAACTGTCAACCTAAGTAGTAGATATTGCCCAAGCAGCAGATAACCATTTACTTGCAGTAAATAATGGTAATTTTTCATGTAAATTGTAAATTAATTGCTAGGCACATTTTTGTTTTAACCCCTCCTTTATAAAGGTATTATTTGTGCGGAAGCCGTTAATAATGATGGTTTTTATGGGAATATAAGGGATTGATATTCATGTACGATGAGCACTTTGTTCTGGTCAAGTCCAACCGGACACTTTTCTAAAGGAATGTTCATACTCAATG
>NZ_JANQVQ010000252.1 GCF_030730205.1 Paraglaciecola sp. | reverse complement strand
TGAGCAACTATTAGTTATTGGCTAATAATAAAAAGCCGCTCAATTGAGCGGCTTAACAGTCATACGGTGTTAACTCATTAAGGCGTAACCTGAGTCACTGTTACTTTAGGCTGACTTGGATCAGGACCTGAAACCGTAAATTTATAGGTTCCGGTGTTTTCAATGGTCAATTTTAGGTTAGCACCCGAGCGACCTAAGGCTTTCTTGCTATCTAAGGCCACAACTTGATCGTCGCCTAAGGTGCCAAAATCAACCGTAGACCAATCAGCTGAAGCCACTTTAAACTCATAATCACCCGCATCGATGGCTATTTGGGTTTCGTAAGTGCTATTTCCCATATAAGCCACCTCATCAGACTCTCCCCAACCATTAAATGCACCACGAATAAACACGGCGGTCTCGCCAAACATTTTTGCATTGAAAACAGCAATAGTTGGCGCATTGATATCAGCGGCATCAAACAGGAAGGTATAACGTCCATCAACTGGAATAGTAATAGCAATGTTGCCCCCGCTCCTTCTAGCGTCTTTGAGGTTACCAATACTTGAAGAGGTATCAGCATCGGCCGCGCCATAATCGACTGTAGACCAATCTGCTGAGGCAATTTTGAATTCGTAATCGCCAGCCGTGATATCAAAGGTCGCCATATATTGTCCGCCGACTTCATAAGACATTGGGTTATTTTCACTCCAACCATTAAACGCACCACGCACAAATACGGTGGTAGGATGGAAAGGCTCTTCGTAATCAACATTGATGATTGGCGCCTCAGTATCACTCGCATCCAAACTGAATTTCAAAGTAGCGTCTTCAGACAAGGATAATTTTAAGTTAGCGCCGCTTCGACTTAATGCTTTATCGCTACCTAGGGTAATATCTTGATCGCTTGCACCAAAGTCCACAGTTGACCAATCTGCTGAGGCCACTTTGAATTCGTAATCGCCAGCTGGAACGCTAACAATTGACTCGTACACGCCACTGCCGGCGTAGGTCATTTGATTAACCTCACCCCAGCCATTAAATGCACCGCGAACCATTACGACTGTACTTCCGAACGGCACGACATCCGGCGCGCCAGATGTAGCATACGCCGAGAGTCCTAGCCCTTGTTCACCACTTTGCGCTTTAACAAACACAGCAGTGGTTAAGGCCGGAACGGTAAACGTTCCCTCACCTTCGCCAGGGCTAAAATAAGCACCGCGCACGGTAGGATCGATTGACGATGCCAAGATCTGATGTAATTCAAAACCGCTGGCAGTGGGCACAGTGTGAGAATGTTCTTCATAACTGGAGTTAATAACCACCACCACAGCATCCACCATGGGATCTAAGTCAGGGCGAGTCGCTTCGTCACTGCTTGTTATGCCATCGTCGATGCTCATGACAATCAAACCTTGGGTTTGACGTTTGCCGATGTTATGAAAACCGATTCGATCGATAATATCCGCAGCCGTAGTGAGCCTGAATAACGCAGAGCTGCTACGAATACTAAGCAGTTCGTTGAATACCTCAGAGGCAAACTCAATTTCAGTCATACTTGCCGCTCGCTCTGGGCTATTCATGAATTGACCAATCTCTTCCCAACGAGCTTGGTTATCTTGTGCCAAAGGCAAACCGACATTCCAGTTATTGGTGGCCATAGTAAAATCTACATAGCTGAACCAATCTCCAGAATCGTAGGTATTTCTATCCATAGACTTAGAGCGTAAAAAGTCACCACCTATTTGCAAAAACGGAATACCCTGTGCCATTAAGGGAATGGTTGCGGCAATGTTTTGCGCTCTTACACGTTGAGCTAAAGTCAGATCATCCGGAAGTACATAATTTAATTGATCCCACAGGGTTTCATTATCATGTTTTGACACGTAGTTAATGATATCGCCAGGATCAGTCGCGTAGCCACCTAGAATATTTGTGGTAGTCGCCACATCATTAAAATCTTTCAATACGTAGTTTGTTAAGGTGCCGGCCAAACTCATTTTTATTCTGTCTTGGGCAGCAAGTGCATCGTTACTGGCTTCTTTACTAAAGATATGGCCTTGACGTACGGCCTCTCTAATGCGGTCGTTGTAGGTACCAATTTCGGTTCCGGCCATATTAATTTGCGTGGCTTGCTCGTAACCTCTGTCAGCTTTATTCCAGCCTTCGCCATAAAAATACGTATCCTCATCAACGGCTTTTACCGCATCAAACAAACGGATCATTGTGGCCTTGGTGGCTTGGCTCATAATGTCAAAACGGAAAGAGTCGAATTTATATTGGCTGGCCCATTGAATCAATGAGTCTTGCATTAACTTTTCCATCATCACATTGCGTGGCTCGGTATCATCGCAGCAAGTTTCACGCACGATAGCGCCAGTATCAACTTCATAGCGGTGGTAGTAGCCAGGCACAACTTTGTCTAATACTGATTTACCATTTAGTTCTGAAGCATTAGTGTGGTTGTAGACCACATCAAGGGCAACACGTAAGCCGATTTCATGCAGCGCCATATTCATCGCGCGCATTTCTTTAATGCGTGTTACACCTTCGGGATTAGAGGCATAACTGCCTTCTGGCACATTGAAGTGGTATGGATCGTAGCCCCAGTTAAATTGATCAACACCGCGCATTGCTTCGGCTAGCGCTTGGGCTTTACCTGGTTCAGAAATTGAATCATAGCTTGTAAATAATTCTGCTAGCGTCATGTTTTGAGATACTGATGAGTCTTTACAGATATCTGCTGATTGATTCAATCTACAAAGTGCATTTAAGGTACTGGACAGATTAACGGTTTTAGTCACATCTTCTTCGATGGTGGCAATATCATTAGCCGGTAGCATGTGAAAATGAGTTAAGCCTTTCTCGGCTAATTTTTTTAAGTGTTTGACGGGCGCGCTGTCCATCTCAGTGAAAGCGAGGTACTTGCCACGATTGGCTGCACTTGTGCTTTCATCACGGATACTAAAGTCTCGGATTGCACCTTCGTATATAACCGCATCTTCAAAGTTAGCTATGGTTGGAACAGTTTGCGTTTCCCAGCCGTCCGGCTTTAAATCAGCGTCATTTAAGTTAACAAATTGAGAAAAACGGCTATTGGTTGATAAGCTCACAGAATAAGGATCAGTAACTAACAATACTTGTAAGCCTTCTGCCTTAGGATGATAAACCGTCACTTCAAAACGATATAAGGCTCGATCAAGCTCGCTGCCACCAGTGTAGGTCCAAATACCAGTGTTATCGTCCAAGGTCATCGCTGTTGACGAAGCAAGAGTCTTGTTGGCGTTATACAGATTTAGCTTCACACTTTGCGCTGTCGGTGCCCACAAAGCGGCAGTGATAGTGCCATCGTCACCGTAAATCGGACCAAGTTGCGCTTCATCAGCATCCTCTTCACCGCGGGTGTATAAGTTATCTAATACATTGGCGATTTGGATACCTGTGGCACCATTAATTAATCCTTCACTGTCATACGAGGCTAAGACGGCTTGTGCTTTTAGCACTTGCTTCGCATCCTCAGCCGTCCATTGACCATGAAACGCATGTAAATTCGCAAGGTGAGGCGCAAGCGCTTTTTGCTCATCGGATAGCGTGACTTCTTCTAACTCGATTGCTGTGCCGTTTAAACCAGTTTCAAGATCTACGGCTAAATCGGCGGCGGCGGAGTAATGCAATTTCACGGTACTGACTTTAGTGAAATCTACGTCCCACAATAAGGTATTGGCATCTAACCAATGAGCGGCTTGCCCTTCAATTTTTACTGGTTGAGGTCCAAGAGAAACAATTGGAAATTCAAAAATTGAGGCCTCCCCCGAAAAAACAAAGTTCATGCGTGTAAAAGTAGGATCGTCCTGAGAGAGCGGCATTGTGAAGTCACCCCCGCCCATTTCTTTTTCATCCCCCTTATGAATAATAAAATTACCACAAGCCCCTGGTGTACCGGCGTATCCGGGTTTTAATTCTACTATCCAATACGCGCCATAGTTAGGGTCAACCCCGTTATGTACACGACCATTGGCCCAATCCGTATCAGAAGCAGCATAGGCATCGCAGGCGCCAGCAACACTCCACGTGTGCAAACGATACCCCTCATAAGAGGGGTCGCCAGCGACATTTGTTGCCCCCACTGCTGCTCGGTTGTAATACAACACAGCTTGGGAGTCAGTCGGAAAAACGCTAGGCGCTGGCGCGGTTGGGTCTGCACCTACAATACACCCATCATTGGTTTCGTTAGGCACAGTAGGAGGTGCACAATTAAATGGCGGCGGAGCTACACACATTGTGCCAGCGGCATTAGGCACCGTTGGCACACTACAGGTTAATAATTGGTTTGAGCCGGATTCGACCGACGAACCACCACATCCTGCTAAAACAACTGCAGTAAATATGAGCAAGACGCGGCTTAACATAAGGGGGTTTATAAACATAGGGGGTTGCTCCGATGTCATGGATAGTTTGCTTAACAAAGCCACACAATTTGGTAGATTTGACAATTTTCTGCCGCTAAGCAGCTGACTAAATGAACTAATAGTTAGAATACTCATAATGAATAGGTCACTCCTAAGAAGTACTGAGTACCAAAAAATTGAATGGTCCCTGTTAAGTCTTCTTGTCCAAAATAGCTACGGGTAGGTTCATCGGTTAGGTTATTGATTTGAAATACTACACCTAGGTTTTCATTGATGTCGTAGGCCGCTTGCAGGTCCACCACTACTTCAGAAGCAAAATTGACAGTTTGCTCGTTTACAGCCACTTGCTTAGAGACAAACGCATCTCGATAACGGGCACTCACTCGTGTTTCAAAACCTTCGTACTCCCAAAAAACAGTGGCCTGAGCCACATTTTCCGACAAACCTGGTAGCTGAATTGAAAATACTGAGTCGGTCAACGTGCGGGTGATTTCACTTTCAGTGAAGGAGTAACTGGCGTTCATACCGAGGCCTGACCACGCCCCAGGTAAGAAGTCGTAAATTTGCGTATAGGTCAGCTCGAGACCTCGAATATAACCGCCGCTGGCATTATTTACTGCCGTGTCATAGCGACCATTTTCAGTAGGAACGATTACCGATAGCGGATCCCCATTCTCATCCCTTGCTCTTACTGGCGTGGCGCCTGGCGAATCGGCCTCAACAAATACGGGTACCGACACCTCAGTAGGTACCACAAAGCCATTACCAGCAAAGTCATAAGGTTCGAGTGATATGTCGTCTACAAATGATTTAATGTCTTTATAAAACAGAGCTGCGACAAAAGCGCCGTCAGTTTCGGTAAAGTAATATTCATAAGACACATCATATTGGTCAGCATAAAACGGCCGCAAGTATGGACTGTTGCGGCTGTTACCATTGATTTTAGCTGTTGGACTAGACAGGATGATTTCACCGGTGTCAGGGTTTTGACTCGCACTTACAGTTTGAACGTTAGTAGTTGTGTTAGCTGCAAAGCGGTTGATAGGTGCGCGCCCCATCACTTTTGCCGCAGCAAAACGCAATTGCTGGCTTTGCGTTAAACGGAAATTTAAATTTAATGAAGGTAGATAGTCGGTGTAAGTATCGCTTAATAGAGCTGGACGAAAGAAGCTATTAATTAAACCTGCATCATCAGTGATGTATTGTGCGCCGCGCGTAGGGTCGCCAACGGTGACTTCAACTTCATTACCATCCTCATCAAAAACGGTCTCGGTGGTACTGACATCTTGTAGCGTTGTTGAGCTTTGGGTTGACTCAACACGACGAATTCCAATATTACCGGTGATAGGCAAACCCGCGATTTCAGTGTCGATATTGGCCATCAAATAAGCGGCGGTTACTTCTTCGAATACGTCGCCACTCTCTTGCATCGACCAAGCCGTATTGGGCCCTTCATTGCCGGTTGGACTGTTAATCACGCCGGGATGACCCACCCCCCAAGTTTGCACAGGCTGCGGAATGCCAGAAGGAAACCAAGCGCTCAAGGCTTTGTCTAAATCAATGGATAAATAATTAGGAAAATATGCAAATTCACTGCCCCAACCTACACGATTCACCATATCGTCAGTCAAGCGTAGCGGTGGTTGGCTAACTGAAAAGGCAGAGTCGTTACCGTATTCAAACACCGACCGATCGTTATTGTATTCTCGATCAGAGTATCTGGCGCCAAATTCAATAGAAGAGATAAAGTCGTTATCAAGCTCGTACTTCACGTCAAACCGATACGCTTTAAGTTCATCTTTATTTTTAAAGGGGTAAATACCGTACTTACTGACCATAACTCGGTCTATATCACTGAATGCGTCGGCTTGATTAAATGCTAAATCCGGTAAGTTGAGGCCATTTAACAAATAAGACAAAGAAATGTTTTTATCAAACTGTGGATTGGTAGCAGTAGCGTCTTCCCCCACTAAACTCCATAACAAGCCATTTTGAAAATCACTTTCAGCCTTGGATAAACTCACATCAAAGGTCATGCTCAGGTTATCAGTTGCTTGCCAGTTTGCCTTAATTCCTGCACTAAAAACTTGATCACTGTCACGGTTATCATCATTGACTAACTCAACACGGGTAAAGCTACCTGAAGTGCGATTGAATGCGCCGCCAATCACATGATTATCTTTAATCACGGGATTGGCGATAGACACCTGACTGCCACCTAATTTTACCCGAAACCCGCGCGCAAACTCCTCAGATTCAAACTTAGATAAAAACACATCTGTTTTTAGTGTGAAATTATCGGTGGGCGCCCATTCAAGGGCAGCCATATAACCGTCTCGGGTTTCAACACCACCTTGGTGCTGCATTTCAAAACCTTCGCTGATTTTCTCATAACCCGCGCATGGCTCTGTGGCCAAACAGGTAGCACTGACGTTTTCAATATCACCGGCTAAACCATCGACATCGGCTTCGGTGTTATACGCTAAGCCAATAAATTGAGTTGATACACTAGGCTGGTATAAACGCGCGTATCCTAAGGCTAAGCCTAGTGTTTCGTCTAAAAACTTAGTTTGATATGACACACTAAAACGATGGCCATATTGCTCAGCGTCAGAGACTTCACTGGCGCGATCGTTGAACATGCCTCGGGCATTGATATTGAACTTGTAATCACCGTCGATACTTAAGGGACTGGCTGTTTCTAATTCTACCGTACCCGCTACACCGCCTTCAATTAAGGATGCTTTTGGCGATTTATACACTGCAGCGGAGGAAATAAGTTCTGAAGGATATTGGTCGAATTCAATAGAACGGGAACCACTGGTGGACACTTGTTCACGTCCGTTTAAGGTTGAAAAAACAAAGTCCCCTGACAAACCGCGAATGTTTATTTCGGCAGCTTGGCCACCAGTACGTACCGCAGAAATGCCTGGCAAACGCGTTAAGGCGTCCGCCATCGACACGTCAGGTAAGCCCCCCAAGTCATCCGCAGAGATCTGCTCTGATACGGTATCGCCAAAGCGCTTTTGGTTTAATGACTGAATTAAGCTAGTAGCAAAGCCCCTAACCTCAATTTTTTCAATCTCCTCAGAAGGCGTTTCGCTTGAGAGTGGTTTTATCTCAACGTCGGCTTCCTGTGCGTAAACTGGTAGATTAATAATTGCCATACCACTGGCAACCAACGCTGCCGTTATTAAACTGGGTCTAAATTTTTTCATTTACGTGTCCCGTTTCCGTTATTGTCAGATGGTTGTCGAATGCGAAAAATTCCCCGAACCGCAACCACCCCTATTTTTCTAACGGAATATTAACGCCCAGTTAACAAGTGCAACAACCTCGTGCATACGTATTCAATCCCTGCATACGTATGCAGATGAAAAGGGTAGGAAATGTGTTTGTGATGCGTCCGCCCTACTCTTCTTGAATAGCTGAAAAGGGAGTAAAAATAGCAAGATAATGAAGGAATTAACCCTCACCTATCGGCTCAAACGATGAGCGAGCGGCAACTATAGACGTTCAAGATTATGTTGATGAGCACTAAAGTTGAGGGAGCAGCCGTGTAAGAAGGACTTAATTTTCTGGTCTACATACAAGTCACCAGTGCCAGGCTGTTTATCAGCTATCGGGGGGAATGCGCCATATCCTGCCAGTAAACAATGCCAGGATACCGTGCCAAAATGGCTTTCTAAGTTTTGGCGTTTTATCTCTTGTTCTAAATCTTCACGTCGATACCATACTTCTAACAATTGAATTAATGATTCAGATAAATGCGGGTTGTTGCGATTTGCACGCCAATACTCAGAATCATTGCGAGTATTTATTTTATAATGCGCCACGATATAGTCTCGGACCCGCTCAAATCGCTCGGTTACTTTTTGATTGTACTGGGCTTGGAATTGTTGGGTAAAATTACCAGCACTAAAGTCATCGATAAACATCTCGATGCATATTTGCACCAAATGCAAAGCGGTGGCTTCGAGAGGCTCAATAAACCCCTGTGCCAAACCCAAACCAACGCAGTTATTCTGCCAATGCGTCTCTAAACATCCTACTTTCATTTTTAAATGACGGCAATTATGTTCGTTTTCCATCATATTGAGATGTTGACGCAATTCAGTTTCAGCTTGCTCACTATTAATAAAATCAGAGCTATATACATAGCCATTGCCGAATCGATTGGTCAATGGAATTTTCCAGCACCACCCGTTACTTAGCGCCGTTGCAGTGGTTTCAACGGGAATAGCTGAACTGATTGTACTGGGCATAACTACTGCTGCATCATTGAACAAATTATTGTGGTAAGACTTGAACTTCACCCCTAATTGCTGTTGCATGAGTAAACTCGAAAAACCACTGCAATCAATAAACAGCTCTGCACTTATTCGCTCGCCGTCAGCACATAGTAAGTGTTTTATATCACCGTTAAGCTGTTTTTCGATGCCTGAAATAAAAGCTTGTTTATGTATCACACCCAATTTTTTTCCGTGCTCTTTTAAAAAATCACCCAATAAATAAGAGTCAAAGTGATAACCATATTCCATCCTAAATGGAAAGTGATCCGGTGTAATGGGCCCTTTATTTTGTTGGGCGAGCACTCCATTTAATAAAAAATCAGCGGGACTGGTGTGAGTAGCTAATCCTAAACGCCGTGTGCGGCAATTCATAAAAAAAGCACCTTGAGAAAAGGTATCTAATTGTGAAATAAAAGGATGACTGTAATCATCAATACCCGACTGTGGACTCCAACCTGCAAACTTAATATTTACTTTGTACGTCGCATTGCATCGACTCATCCAATCAGATTCAGCAATGCCCAACATTTCAAAAAATCGTTTTAATGTAGGAGTGGACCCCTCACCTACTCCTACTATGCCTACTTCAGGAGACTCAACCAACACTATTTCGATGGGTTTATCAGTCCAATGATGTGCAAATAAATTTGCTGCCATCCACCCTGCAGTCCCACCACCGACGATACAAATCCGCATAAACAATTCCTAGAAACACGTTGGTCACAAGCATACTAAAACCCACAAACAAAAAAGACCCCTTAAGCAATGAACTTAAGGAGTCTTTTAAACTCACTATTTTCTAATAAAAAGAATAGTTGAAGTTGAGCATGTACGAGGGTCCAAACTGACGA
>NZ_JANQVQ010000251.1 GCF_030730205.1 Paraglaciecola sp. | reverse complement strand
CCGGCTGTTTAATTGGGAAGGGTAATCGACATGACAGTTCTACTCTCGCTGGCTGTGGAGATAAACTTCACGTGATGGTTATCCCTTGCCCGACAGTTTATGGCACACTAAGGCCAGTTCGTTTTTTTGTCTTAATTATCAGGAAGTAAATGTTAACGCTGACTCGCCAATTGGTTTCTCTTGATATGGTTTGTACTGAATTGGCTGATTACAGTGGTAAGTTGCAAGCGGCTAATCACGTGGTGCCTCAGGCCTACGTGAATTTGCTAAAACAATTCTGCATTGCAATACAAAACCTCAGCCTGATAGCACAAGACTATAGCCAACTGGTATTTGTGGCTGAAGTAGAAAAATTTGGTTTAGCCCTGCCCATCAAAAATAAACGCATTCTGTCGGTTTACCTTAGATTGATTGAATACGTGATAGATTTTTATCTGGCAAGTGAAAAAATCGCCAGCATTAGGGATAAGCTATTTGATGATAATGCTGAAAAACGTTTAGACCTATTACAGGTACGCGCCATAAAAGCAAAAGCGCAATTTAAAACGGTAGTACACGCTCTCGGTAAACGAGAATACCAGCAATTTGCCCATCACCTTGCTTTACCTACATCAGAATGGGGATGGGACGTGCTACGTTTAGAAAGTGAGTAAAACCAGTACATCTTCAATAAAAGTACAAATAACAAAGCCTAGGTAAATACAATGAAAAAAATAGTTAAAAAATTACATGGCTTGATGCTGATGAGTTGCGTAGTGTTCAGTGGCTTAGTGCAGGCTAGCCAGCCTATTCCTGCGCTGTGGTTTGAAACGTTCAAACAACAGGCTACCTCAGAGCAGCTATACAACTTTTTATATTTGCTGCCAAAAGGCGGCGATTTACATCATCACTTGGGCGGTTCAAATTTTAGTGAATGGTGGTTTGAATTAGCGAGTGAGCCAAAACGCAACGGCGGGTATCGCTATTATACGCAACTTTTTGCTCACTCGTGCCAAAATGACAATAGCACTGAATACGTGTCTATCGGCGATTTTTTGGCTTTTCGCAATATCCAGCACAGCCACTATCAACAACTGAGTGAGTGCGAGCAGTCCCAATACAAATTACTCAGTGACCTGAGCGCGTCTGAAAAACAAGGTTGGCTAAATAGCATACGATTAGATAAGTCGAACGAAGGGCGTAACGAATTTTTTGAAAAACATTGGCCCCGTTTGAATGAGTTAATGTTCAACCCTTATATTCAAGCCGAGATGTTAGTTAAAAACATGCAAGCTTTGGGTCAAGAAAACGTGGTGTATCTTGAAACCCAAATTGGTGCGCGTAATATGCTACGCGCCGACGGCACGTCGTTTTCTGCCGAACAAGTGGTAGATATTTACCGCAAACGCTTAACGCAAAAAGATGCGAGAAGTTCTGGGGTTACCGCCCGCCTGCAATACACATTGTTACGTTTTACGCCGGATGCCGAGCAGCAGTTAGAATGGATTTACCGATTTGTAGACAAGCATCGCGACCTATACGTGGGCATTAATATGGCGGGCCGTGAAGATAACGACAAAGGCTATCCGCTGCGTTTTTTGCCTACTTTGCGTAAACTTCGCTCAAGCTTGCCGGCTATTGATTTGTCGATCCATGCGGGTGAAGTCGACGAACCCAATTTTCATGTGCGCGATACCTTACTGCTGGGTGCGACGCGCATTGGGCACGGGCTTAACTTAATTGATGATCCGCAAACCTTGTTATTGATGCGCAATGGTCAAGCGCTAGTTGAAATTAATTTAGTCAGTAATTTATTGCTCGAATACGTTGATGACTACCAACAGCATCCTTTTCCTGAATACTTACGCACGGGTATTCCCGTTGCCTTATCAACCGACGACAGAGGTATGTGGGATTCCACCATGACCGATGAATACTTTATCGCCGTTAAAGAATTTAATTTGTCATGGCAAGAGCTCGTAAAACTGGGAGAAAACTCGCTGAAATACAGTTTTGTGGATGAAGCCACTAAGCAGCGATTGTTAGGGCAGTACGAGGCGAGAGTTGACAAATTTGTCAAAGACTTCAAACACCAAGGTATGTCACTGTTAAAAGCCACTAAGGCTGAAAAACGGGGTTTTATTTGTCAGCGTTATGC
>NZ_JANQVQ010000250.1 GCF_030730205.1 Paraglaciecola sp. | reverse complement strand
AGAAAAAATTGGTTGTTCTGTTGGACCGAAATCGGTACAGAGCATGTCGGCTGGCGTTATCCAAAGCCTCATAGTCACCTGCCGCTTGCATGATATCAACGTGAACGATTATCTGGCTGATGTACTGCTGCGTATTAGTCAACATCATGCCAGCCAGGTACACGAACTGACGCCACGGTATTGGAAAACCAAGTTCGCTGACAACCCGCTGCGCTCTGACCTCTTTGCTTTACCCGCCACTTCGGTAGAATAGCCTCCAGACGGAGGCGATATGCGCATAGAAGACTTAACCTTAGACGAACTGCACGACTTGAACGAGCTGATCTGGAAGCGGATTGAGTACTTGCGTTTGCAAAACAATATTAATGTCCTAGGCCAGCTACGTTTAGGCCAAAAGTCCACTTCAAAGCCAAAGAAGGCCAAGTGTTCGGGGTGGTAATCAAAATCAACAAGAAATCAGTGATGGTGGTCAGCGACGATAATCGCCAGTGGAAAATCCCGCCGGGAATGCTGCGGATCATGAAAGAGGTCTAGTCAGGATGGTTAGCAGAAATCTATAAGGCGTCAATACGTCCTAGAATGAACGCTTACAGATCACAGGATCAATTTCCGCCGAATCAGGACGCTGCTTTCAGACACTTTACCTTCAACGTTGAACCCCTCTGAAGCTTTTGTATGTGCGTGTTCACTCTAACTACCGTCATTATTCAAGTTTTAAGTAACCCACTCATTCGCTCAGTTTTGTTTGATACCATACGCCTTATTTCAGAATCTGTTGCAAATAACATAAACCCTTTTTTAGCGCGGGTAATAGCAGTATAAAGAATCTCTCGAGTTAAGAGGCTTCGTTGATTTTCAGTAGGCTCGGGGACAACTAACATGCAATGCTCATATTCAGACCCTTGCGATTTGTGAACTGTCATCGCGAAGACTAATTGATGCTCTGGTAAAATACGCGTATTGATGAAACGATAATTCAGAGATCCATTTTCATCAGGCTCAGTTGCTGGAAAACAAACGGTTTTACCTTCTTTATCTAAACAAATTCCTATGTCACCGTTATAAAGTTTTAACGCATGATCATTGGCTGTAATTATAATTGGTTTACCCACATACCATGTATCTGCTGCACCCAATGATAAAGCGCTTTCTATTGTTAAGTTAATACCTTCAACACCAAGCTTTCCTTTACGAAATGGCGAAAAAACTTGCCACTGTTCAAATGCTAAGAAAACGTTTTCAATACTGCTATGATCAACATCGCTAAACGATGAAATAACCGATTTATAATGGTCATAACCTGATATTGATTTCGCCAATGCTTTCTCAATATCACCTATGTCAACATCGCTGACATTATCATCATGTAATAAAGCTAAAACTCTTTCTTCCTCCCCTTTATTGGTTAACGCCGCAAGCTTACCTATGCCACTATTACTTGAAAATCGATGACTCTCAGTAAGCTCCGTACATGCTTGACTTAACCAAGTCTTTTGACTTAAAGCAGCCGCTGCAACAATTTGTGCTAAAACGTTGCCCGCCTCCACAGACGCTAGTTGATAAGGATCACCCAACAGTATCAATCTTGTTGTTGGTCTAATGGCGGCTAATATTTCCTTCATCAGCATCACATCTAACATTGATGCTTCATCCACAATCAAAATATCAACATTCGCTTTTTGGCCGCGATTAAAACGGCTTTTTCTAGTCGTAGGGTTAATACCAAGAAACTTTTGGACGGTTTGAGATTTTTCAGGGATAGAACCGACTATCTCTTTGTCAAAACCACGTAAATCTTGCAGCCATTCCTTTTTTTGCTTTACGATAGATTCTTTAACTCTTGCAGCTGCTTTACCTGTAGGCGCTAATATTTCAATATTTAGTTTGCTTTGCCCCTGATGATGATACTGCTCGATCAATAACGCCAGCACTCGCACTACAATGGTTGTTTTACCTGTACCAGGCCCACCAGTGATGACAGATAAATTTTGCCGCAATGTATTAAGGATAACCATTTTTCCTGCATCACTGATGTGCTGCAAAAGAGCGATTTTTTCTAATATATGCGCTTCATTGATTACCGATTTTTGCTCAACTAATGCCTTGAGACTAACTTCAATATCGCGCTCAGCTTTAAAATACTTATTTAGATATAAACGGTCGTCTTGCAGTAAAATAACTGCTCTGTCACGGTCAGATTCTGAAGCACGTGAAAACCATGATAGTTGCTCTGCCAATCGTTCAAAAACTGCCTTTATATCATCGCTTAAGTAGATGCAGCTACTACCCATCACCACGCTACTGCTTAACTTAACTAAACTTGATTTCAATGCAATTCTGTCTGGCAAATCAAGAACTGTATCTTTGATGTGACCGAGCAATAGATCTGCTAATCGCTCATGTGATTGCAATAAATCGCTCATATGCACCCCGCCATATCAGAATAGTTTTCGGGTAAAAAATAATTTGCCAGTTGGTCAATCACTTGTTTTTTAGGGCAGTGAAAGAACACCCCTTTGCCTTTATAGTCTGGATGCATCCCACGCATGTAGAGGTAAAAGGCACCTCCAAAATGTTCTTCATAGTTATAATCATGGATACGTTCAGATAAATGTAAATGTAAAGCTAAGCAATATATTAAATACTGCAATGTATAGGCTTTTTTGTCGTTATTTTGTGCTAGCGCATCTGTGTTATAAGCGTCATGATCAACACCTAAATGATTACTCTTATAATCTGCTAAATAATATTTTCCGTCATGACAAAACACTAAATCAATTGATCCCGTTAACATGCCATAGATAGTAGGTCCTTTTAATCCTTTTAAGCTATAACCCAATTTTTCCAGCAGGTCACTTAAACCACTTTTGGAAAAAGAAGGGCTAAGTGCAAAGGTAAAGCTTAACTCTGAACGCCATTCCTTTAAATTTGCCAGTGCTATTTTGGTGCTACCAATGTCTAAAAATGGTGTCATTATCACCTCTCGCATCCACTGCGTATATTTAGGTAACTCCTCTTCAAGCTTATCGCTTTTTAATATAACCCCGTTGGCTTTTAGCTCATGCCGCATCAGTTGAGTTAATTTATCTATGGTTTCTTTTGAAATAGTCGCACACCATTGAGTGAAATCAGTGTATTCCAGAACATTGTGCAAAGCAGTCCCGATATTTGCGCCTCTGGCCAAAGCAAAACGACTTTTAGGCGAATGGTTGGTGTCTTCGGCTGTGATCTGAGACTCATCCTCATCTTTCATCTCAATACTGTAACCACGAGAAAGCATAGAGAATGAACTCGTACCCATACGCTGTTCAATCTTACCTGAAAAGAGTTTACCGACCTTTTCGTAATCTAATGATTCATCTAAAGCGCACTGCTCCACCTTATTTGCTAATGCACAATCATGGAGGCTGATACATCCCGCGTTCGCTTTGCTTAATGCTTTTACAAAATTCTCATGTGCAAATTTTACTGAAAGATTGTCCGAGTCCGTCGGAAAATACCAAGCTAAAGGTGATTTATTATAAGCGCTACTAGGAGTGTGTTTTTTAGGCTCTTGTGAATCAATGAAAAATAGCACTAAATGGCGAGATGCTCGTGTTAACGCTACATAAAAAAGGCGCAACTTCTCATTTAAGAGTTCTTGTTTTTGCTCTTCTTTTATTTCTTCGCAAAAACCAAATAATACCTTACCTTCGATGTCGTGCATGCTGTACAAACCATCTCGAATTTGCACTGAATCTCGCCAGGCAAAAGGTACAATAACAACCGGATATTCCAAACCTTTAGATGCATGGATAGTAATGATTTTCACTCGGTCCTCATCACTTTCCAATCGAATCAAACTTTCATCTGATGTGTCTTCTGCCGCAATCGCACGTTCAAAACGAGCCAATAATTTTAGCCCACCACCAAACAAAATATAATTTTCTTGTAAAATCTCTAACAACTGAGTGACATTAGTTGCCTTTCTATCGTTTTCTAATTTCATAAGACTTTGCGTAGCGCCTATCAAATTAAACCAACGTGTTAAAGCTACTAAAGGGCCTAAATTTATAAACGATTCATTTAACTCGTGGAGTGTAGCTATCCATTGCTGAAGAACAACCTCGTTATTAATCACTTTATAAACTTTTCCGTAACCTAAACCATTCACTTCAGCAAGTAGGGCTGCTTCAAAATAACGAGCATTTTGTGGCTCTAATATGGCTCGCAAAATCAGCCAAATATCATAAGCCTCTGGCTCTTTATAAATAGACTCTTTTGATTGCGTTAATGTGGCTATACCAAGATTTAATAACGCAGTTTTTAGCAACTTTGCTTCACCATGGCTATTAACTAACAAGGCAATATCACTGGGCTTTAAAGCTCGGAGTTTAGCTTTATCATTATCTTCACTTAAAAAACATCGCGCCTTATCAGATAGGCTTAGCAGCTTATGAATATAATCTGCTGCCCTCTTTGCAGTTATTCGTTGCCTTGCAGCTGAATTAAGAGAGCAATCTTCATTATCCGGAATGTATTCTCCCGCTATAGCTACAAGCGGCTTTAACTTACCCTCATCTTCAACCATTAATAATGGCTTTTCTGCTTTGGCTTTTACATCAGTAAACTGAATTTGAGCTTGATTAAATGCGCCCTGCTTATTTCTCTTATGATCTTCACATAGAGGCTGTTCAAAAATCGCTTTAATCCCAACCACGAGTTTATCAGCAGAACGATAATTAGCATCTAAGTTATAGGTATTATCCGCATCCTTTTTGGCTTGCAAATAGGTGTAAATATCCCCTCCTCTGAAGGCATAAATAGCTTGTTTAGGATCGCCCACCATTAGTAAACCATAATCATTTCCTGAATATATATTATTAAATAAACGGTATTGAAAAGGGTCTGTATCTTGAAATTCATCAATAATGGCTAAGGGTAACTTTCTTCTTATAAGCTCAGAGACTCGAGGGTCTTCACTAACTTCAGCGGCAAGTTGAATAAGTCGATCAGAATAAATATTACCGGTATTGCTCTCGTATTTGTTTAATCGTTTTAACAGTGACTCAGTGCTTTTATAAAAGAATTGGTAATCCACTAAAGGAATACTTATCTTTCTAGTACCATTGAAATTATCGCACAGTCCAAAAAAAGCATGCTTCTTTACCTCAGCCTCTAATTCCCTCAATAACGTTTTATCTGCTTTAGCACTTATTTTTCCTGTGCTATCTAGCCTACTTGAAGCAAAAAATTTAAGTGTAGTGGCAGCAATGTTTGTGTGCTCATCTTCAATAGCAAATAAATCATCCAATGCTTCTAAAACCTTAGCTTCATTATTATATGGGGTGTTATAAACGACAGAATACTTATTAAAAAACTGAACCAGTTCTGCACGTTCAGGGCGACGCTCAAAAAAGGTTTGTTTTAAAAGTGAATCCTGGGGTACAGATAAACTCACTACTCGGCTTGATAAAACTTTTTTATAAATCGTTTTATGTTTAGCTAAATTGTCTATGAGTGATTGATAATAGCTATCACCTTGAGCAACATTTTCACGCCACACATCCATAATCGACTCGTTGATTACTTCACTATCAGTCGATAAAGTGATCGCTATCGGTAACCCTGAATCAATAGCAATACCTTTACAGAGGTCTGCACAAAAACTATGTATCGTAGAAATATTGGCAAAACTAATATGGCTTAGCGCTTTTTTAAGCAGACCTAAACAATATTTCTTATTACCTCCATGCAAGTTAAAAGCAGCGGCTAAAACATCACCTAAAGCAGCATCTTTAGAAATATCATCCAAGTAATCGATTGCTTCTTTAATGCGCTGCCGAATACGCTCTATCAACTCTTCTGTAGCGGCATTGGTGAAAGTCACTACTAGAATTTCTTCAACGGCTAGAGGCTTATTATGAGGTGTTCCCACACCTAATAAAGCTCTTAAATATAACAACGCCACCGTAAAGGTTTTCCCCGTACCGGCGCTAGCCTCCAATAAGTTTTTCCCTTGCAAAGGAACAGCTAAATATGTAGGTTTGCGATCAATCATTCTGCGTCTCCTTGCACCACTTCAATCCATTGTGGCTTTGACCCGGGTTCATCAGCAGTTTTTCCTGGTTTCAAGTATTGGAAATGCTCAATAAACTCTTCACCTCTATCAATCGCTGATACATCATTACTAAGCAGCAACATCGCTTTCGATAGGCGCAGATTTGAAAATGGTCCAGCGCTATCGTCTAGCATTTGCTCAAAGTCATCACGATATGTATTGCCCGCATTGATTTTAGAAGCCAAACCTATATCCAAAGCAATAGGATTATTCATTACTGACTTATATAAACTTAACCATGTTTCTAGACTATTTTTACCTGATGCGGTATCTGCTTCTAAGCGATACAACTTATCTTGGCAAGCAAGATAGCTACTGTTGTAATTAACCTGTTCCTCGTTCTTTAATGCCTCAGCTATGCGTGTATCAACAATGGCACGCATCAGGTATTTTTCAGACACGTTTTTACCACTTTTCTGCGCTAAGTGGATAACATCAGCAGTACTTGCATCACAGAATAAATTAATCTCGCCAACTAGATGAAGAGCTCTTCCATCAACATCCAAAGTTAAATCTACAACTTGCAGAGTAGGCTTTTTTTGCGCTTTAATTTTCAAAACATTATCTAATACGGCTTTTGCGGTATCGCCCCAGCTTTGCAAAGATTTTTGAGCAAAATAATCATTTTCCATCAAACCCGAGGCGAGATAAGGCAAGTTCAAATCCGCTATCATCTCGGCATTAATTTCACCCAGCTCTAAACCTCTTTGTAGTAATTCATCAATGAATTTCCAGCGCGTTAATGGGCTAACAGCCATTGGCTCTTCATCCCCAGTTTCAACCTCAAGATCCGGTAAATCTACATTAAAGCGCGTTTTGAAAAACACTTTTGCAGGATCTTCTAAGAACGCTTTTAACATTTGAACTGTTATCTGCTCAGGCATTTCCCAAGGCGGCAAGGTGGGTTTATTATCAATATCTTTATCCACTAACAGTGAATTCTGTGACTGAAAGTTTTGATAAGTGTAAAGCTCGCGATTTTCTTGAAAATATGCTTTGCTATAGGCTTTCATTGGATGTTGTGGGACTATGGCTTTTTGAAGTTCCACATCAGGCTGAATGAGATCTAATAATTCCTGTAACACTACACTGGGAATTCGCTTTGCATTACTACGCAAATCCCGACCGACATAAGAGCAATAAAAACGCGAACCACAATTTAGCAAAGCCATCAAGAATGTATCTTTATCTTGCTCAGTTTGATTTCTATCACCTAATCGTGGCTGCCTAATTGCCAGATTAATACTATCTGCTGCTGGTTTGCGCGGAAAGTCCGCTTCATTGAGTCCTAGTATAGCAATCACTTTAGCTGGAATACCTTTTAAGGCACCAAAGGAACCAATGTTGGTTTTCCCAAAACGGTATGCAAAGGCCGAAGTCACTGAGGCCTCTATGGCTTGCCGTAACTGAGAGCTAACGTAAGCATAGTTATAGTTCAGTTCAGCATTAATAAAACCACGTTCAAATTCTACGATTAGATGATACCAAGCATTTAAACTATCCAACTCTTTGTGAGGCACATCAACAAAAGTGTCAGCTAAACCTCTTAAATACTCAGCCCACTGGGAAGCAGAATAAGATTTTACTTCTCCTTCGCTGTCAATGCACACATCGCGCCACTTCGCTAATGCATCCATAAACATGATCAACTTACTTAAAGTCGCTGACTGTAATGCTGAAATGCCTTCAATTCCATATATGTTCTCATCGCTAAGACCCAAGCCAATGCCATCTAGCGACAAGCCAAGCACCATTCTGTCAACCGCTTTTTGTAGCGTATATCTATCATACTCAGGTAATTTCAATTGCCTTAACGTTGTTTTATCTAAGCCCCAATGGGCATTTGATTGGGTAAACCAAGCATGTATTTGCTCAACATCTTCATTACTTAAATCAAAACGTTTCTTAACCACTGGCTGATTTAACAAATCAATCACGCTGCTTAGCTCATAACGGGTACGAGGCAGATCAATCAAACTCATTAATACAGAAGCGACATCGCTAGTTGCAGCATTTACGCCACACACTTGAAAAGGGATAGCTTTAGCTGATGATTGGTTTTCAAACACTGCATATACATAGGATGCATAAGCATTAATATCTGGACACATCACAATCACATCATCGGGTTTTAGCGATGTGTCTTGGTTAAATTGCTCTAGTAAATAATCATACAAACCTTCAACTTCTCTAAAACGGGAAAAATGGGCATTAATGCTAATACTACTATCCAAACAACCACCAATTTGAGACTCATGGGTACGTGGAAGTTTACGGTTATTTATTAACTCTGCTTTAATATGGCTTAGAAGGTCTTGGGATAAATCATCTGCAGTTTCTTGCTGACTTGTTTCGTGGGGTCTTTCAATCCCCAGATTAGAAAACAGCAACGCTTGCTGGCGCGAGGCACCACCCAAAGATGCTAATAGTGCTTGCCCTGAATAATAGGCCTCTTGCTTTAAAACTAACTGCTGATTTTCAATTGCAACATTTTCAGTACCAAATAGTTCTTTCGAGACAGGCTGCCAAAAATAAGATACAGGTATCTGCTGGCTCAACAATTTTACTTGAGCCAAGGTTGCTACATCCAATTGGTTTACACCAAAAATCGCAAGTTGCCTCAATCCTTGCAAAGCATTCGTATTTTTTTCCTCCAGCATTGTCTTAAAAGATTCAGTTAATTGAGCACGATGTAACAATGTGTTTTGTGGTAACTCTTCGCATATTAATCGCCACAGTTCAGCCTGCCAAAGTTCGGTAGCATCATTTAGAATGAGTGTTTTCTGTTTCCAAGCATCAAGCCAATCAGAGCGATAGGTTTGATAAAGTTCAAAGGTATCCGCCAATGAAAAACATAGCTGCGCCAATGACTGCGCTTGATCTTGTTTGCTTAACCAAACTTTCAGTACCCTCAAAGGATGAGAGCTATCTACCTCTTTTTCATTCAATTCAGATAACAACTTAAATAGAACTGCCGACAACTGCCGCTTATCTAACAAGCCAGCCTGCTCAATAGCGCCTCGTCTAAATGTATTGTTGAGAAATTTATACAAAGATTCAAAACGAATAGCAGAACTAATTCCGATAAGCTTAACTATCTCAGCGTTAAGCCAGTTCTCTATAGATTTGTTTGGTACCGCGATAATGTATTCACCAAAAGCACCTAATTTATTATAGTGTTTTTTATAATCCTGCAATAAAGCATCCAGAAGGTACTTGATATTCGTGTTTGCGATAATATCCAAAGTTTAATCCCTTATAATATCTTTGTTATAAAATGCATAATTACATTTAAAAAGAAAATATCTCACGCTGTTCAAGTCCAAGCAACTTAAAAAGTGAAAATGAGAACATTGCCTTATTTTTCAAGCTATGATTAAACGCCACTCGAATCAGAGTGGCGTTTTTATTCAACAAAATAGTCAGTAATTCAAATACATTTACTCTTTACAAGCCATTGGCAAGTCATTTAACCCCGTGG
>NZ_JANQVQ010000249.1 GCF_030730205.1 Paraglaciecola sp. | reverse complement strand
CAGCAAAAGCCGCCAGTGATGCTTGCCATGAGTAAAGGTCAGCAAAAGCCACCTGTATTGCTAGCATAAACTTGATAACAACTACTCAAACAAGCTATTAACGATTAACAGCTAATATGACAAATGTCTCATAGTTATGGGGCATTGCATATTTTACTTCCCCACCCTGCCAAGAAAAATATTTACCCATATTTTTCAGATACTTATCGGATTTAGGCGACTTTATTTACCATGTGGAATTCAATCCACATTTGTTGCTCTACACTACAGTCGAAAAAGAAAACAGAGTGACACTCAACATGTCACACACATAACTCTGTTGTTGTTTCACTAATAAAAAGGATAAAACATGTATATTACTGGTAGTGATTTGAGAAAAATGCGTTTAGATGCCGGTTTAACCACGGTAAAAATGGCTAAACTAGCGAATGTAAAAACACGTAAAACTTATGAAAACTGGGAAAAGAATGTAGGCAGCCCCAGCATGAATCAATTTATTGCGATGTGCGTCGGTTGCAACGTCAATTCATCTAAATTTGTAAAACTTGCACTCGATAGACAAGACAGCGCAGAGCCATTAAATATTGGCGCAGCAAGGCGCTAGGTTTTGCTTATTGCTTAAACGGAGTGTTAAGAAATACGATACTCCGTTAAATCCTCTGTTCTATCAATTCTAAAACTTACAAAATTAGTTGAGGTTATCACTCAAGTTTAACTTCATAATTATGGCTGCTTCGTTGCCTGATTCTGTTTGATAATACGCTCTACGCTTTTCTATCACTGTAAAACCGGCACTCGTGTACAACTGTTTTGCTGCAGCATTAGACTCTCTTACTTCTAACCAAATGTCAGCGGCTTGGCGCACATGACATTGCTCAATAAAGCTCGTTAAGATATGCCGACCAATTCCCAGCCCTTGAAGCCTTGGTGATACCGCGATATCCATCAACGTTACCTCATCGAGAACCTGCATGGCCACGTAGTAACCTTGTAGTTGTTGAGATTTTAAATACTGAAAGGCAAAATAAGGTGGACTAAGACAATCCATAAAGACCGCCTTAGACCAAGGCTTGTATTGCACCTCTGCATGAATTGCATAGCAGGCTAAGGCGTTTTGAGGTGTTAAGGGTTCAAACATGGCACCGCCTAATCAGCTTGTTTTCTCAGCAACCTTTTGTAGCAATTGCCACAACGTTTTTTTAAAGACAGGATCGCGTAATTCGTTAATTGGTGGTGTGGAAAGTGTGTTGCTGGAAAACTCAATTGCGTTGTGCTGCATTGACCAAAGTAAAGCGTAGTCTTTGGCTAACTTGGTTTGCTCAGCCGTTAAATAAACAACAGCATGATTATCCATCTCAAGAGCTAGCAAAATATCGTTTAATACCGCTGGTGCCGGTTCAATTTTTTCACATTGAAAAATAATCTTATCTTTATACGAAACCCGTTCTTGAACTTGCTTGAGCTGATTTAGTTTTTCTAAGGCATTGGCCTTAGTAACTTGTGAATTAGATTGTAGGTGTTTAGGTGCTGTGCCGGCTACATCACTTAACTTTGGCGCGTGTTGACTACGCTTATTTTGCGCTGCGTCCTGAGTTTGCCAACACATCACGCCAAGCTCAGTTAAAACGGCACGCTGATAATCAGATAACATGCTAATCACAAGGCTCCATACAAAGATTCTTAATAATGCTTAAGCATAACATGAACGCGAGAGGAGAAAAGTCGAAGATACATCGAGGAAAATTGGCAGGGGTGGAGGGATTCGAACCCCCAGCCATCGGTTTTGGAGACCGCTGTTCTACCATTGGAACTACACCCCTGCTGAGCCGCTGAATTATACTGATGCGACATTAAAGGTAAAGCGCTTTTAACGCACTTTTTGCAAACCCGCTTTCAAACGCTGATTTTTTATGCAAAACCGATGTTAATTAGGTATTTTAGTACAAGCTAGGGCCCATAACTCGTAGGTTTTATTGACCACCGCTAGCATGCTGTGCACTTTTCCCGAAACAATATTGTTATCCAAGACAGCTAGCCTCGCATACTCTTCAATTACAATGTGTATTTCTACTTTATCAAACTGATTAATAATGCAGCAGGAAGCGATATCAAAATACGGACTGTTAAATGCGGCATACTCCCAATCAAAAATAACCCCGCTATCACTTTCTGGAACGTGTGAAAAAGACAAATCATTGTGACAAAGCACACTGTACTCCTCACTTTCTAGCCGCCACAAACTAAGTAATTGTTGTTGTGCTTGTAGTTGTGAGCGACTAAATGTCGCCCCACTCAGACGCATATAGTTCTGCCAGTCAGAGGACAAATCCAAAGGGGGAAAACGCACACAAAGCTGGTGTATATCATTGAGCGCTTTCGCTAAACGTAGGCATTTCTGTTTTGAACTTAATTCGCTTTGAGTAAGATTGCTTTGTTCAATCCACTCCTCCAATTGAAAGTTACCTCGAGCTGATAAGTAAATAGGCTTTGGAGCCATCCCTTTCACTGCGAGTATACGCTGCTGCCTAAACAATCTAGCACGGTCGAGTAAATCAATGGTACTGACATCAAATAGCTTCAAAAAATAACGTCGTTCGCCTTGGTCGACCGAAAAGCTGAGGTTGATGGCGCCGCCTTGGATGGGGTTAATGACAATTTCTCCCCCCAAAAAACCGGTCAATTCTTCCACCACCTCTGCTTGGATAACCTGCACCACTTAGCGCTCGGTAACAGCATGCAATGTTTGTTTTTTCTCTTTGCTTTTACTCCATTGCAGGTAACCATAAATAGCAAATACACTGTAGATAACAAACAACAATCCGGTAAGTAACAGGCCTTTGGCGAGGTAGAGGTACACCGCCACTGCGTCAATAACAATCCAGTATAACCAATTTTCTCTCACCTTCTTCGCAACTAAAACAGTAGTAAATACGCTGAAAACCGTAATGAATGCATCAAGATACAAATAGGCCGAATCAAAGATAGACGCCCCAAGAACACTTAATAATACACTTATCAAAACAAGAAGTAAGACGGCAGCGATGTGTTGTTTTACCGTCCAGCTTGTAATATCTAGGGCTTTATCGCTGTCTTTTTGCCACTGTAACCAACCGTATACCGCCATCAACATGTAGTATACATTGAGTAAAGCATGAAATGGCAACGTGACTTCCCAAAATACAAAGGTGTAGATGGCAGTACTAAGAAGCGCACAAGGCCAACACCAAATATTCTGCTTAGCGGCTAACCACACATAGGCCAAAGCTAATACAACAGCTAAAGCCTCTAACCCAGACTGAGCACTTAGCTGTTGCAGTAACTGACTTGCGAATTCACTCATCAGTCTTGCTGACTCATCTTGTCGCCATTAAGAAACTTACAAACAAAGATCGCCTGGCCAATTTCTTGATGACTGCGTTGCATTTCTTCAGCGAGAATTTGCATGGTAGGTAAATATTCCCCACTGACGATGGTATTGGTCATTGAAGTGACAACCTTCAGTTCTGCATAGTCATTTAATCTATCAATAAACGTTTGGATCGGTGGAATATAATCAAGGTTTAGAGGGTATAGCGAGATTTCAGCAACTAATTTCATTTTGGTAACCTGTGTAAAGTGAAAAAGGTGGGCTAATTGAATGAATCAGCCCACGGTGTTTCATTTAAAAGTGATAATTTAGATTCACACCGATACGGCGCGGCTCACCAAACTGCTCCCATGTATGGGGGGCATATTCATCTCTAGGATCATTGCCAAAATAAAAGCCACGGTTGGCATAAGCTCGGTCAAATAAATTACGCGCATACAGACTAATTCTCCAATCACCAAAGTCATAATCAAGGCTAGTGTGCACCACAAACTGTTTGTCAGAGATTTGATCATGCCCAAAGGAATAATAAAAATCGTCTTTTACATCCAACTCAAGTAACCAACTCACCTTTTCACTTAATTGCCAGTTTATGCCAGCATTAATTTGGTAATCAGGCGCATGAGCTTGATCACGCTTATCCAGCGTTTCAAATTCATCATTGACCAAGCGTGTAATACCTTCGATATTGGTTTTTAACCATCCCAGGTTTAAAAACATATCAAGGTTATCGGTCACTGCAGCCTGAATACTGGTCTCGATACCATAATTGGTGCCGCTCGCAGCATTGTCGTAAAAATCGACAAATGACTGGTCTTGAACAAACGAGTTCTTATATTGAATGTCATCACGCCACTGATAAAACAGCGTAAAATCCACCCTCAAACTCCCATCTTGGTTCGCGCCTTTTACACCAAATTCTGTGCCCACTAAAGACTCCGCGCCAAAGGTGGCGTTCCTTAGCAGTACATCTTTAAAAACCTCTAGGCCTTCGTCATTCGCTTTACTTAACGCTTGACCGTTAACCCCACCCATCTTGTAGCTGCGCAACACACTAAAATACAACATGGTATTCGCACTAGTTTGTTGATGGTAGCTTAGCTCTGCCCCCCAATCATCATGGTCAATGCTCTGCTTGATGGCTTGGCTATCTTGATAATCCATTTTTTGTGATGCTAAACGTAAACTGGCGGTAAGCCATTGCTTGTCGCTCAGATCAAATTTGTATTGACCAAATAGCGCTATATCTTCCCTTGCCACTTCACTTGAAAACGGCGCACTGTAGGTATAGTCACGATCAAGGTTTTCATCTTTATCGGCATAATAAAAACCGATTAACCAAGGGGTATCCACGTTATTTTTGCTGCTAAATTTTGCTTGCACCGTTTTATCGTTGCGGGTCCGATAATAGTAGTCAGTGGATGAATACTCCCATCCAGGTGCAATACCAACATAACTCCAGTCTTCATCATAGCCATAGCTTAAATCCGCATCGAGCAAAGAGGTTTGTACTTGCACATCAGCCCAACTAAAACCCTGATAATCCGCCGTTAGGGCGACAGCATCACTTTTTTGCGTATCAACACCTGGCTCATCTGACAATGTAGTGCGGTTTCGGTCTAAAGAAAAAGCATCGTAACCGTTATCAACATCGATAAGGTGTACTGTGGTATTGAGTTTTAAATCAGCGGTGATTTGCCAATCAACCTTGCCTCGAAAAGTAAACTCATCCTGATTGTTAGTGTCTTCACGATTTAAATAAGTGTTTGTAATGAACCCATCACTGGTATTTTGATGCAGTGATACTCGGTAATTGGCGGTATTGGTTAATGCGCCGCCCACCGCAGCGCCTAAGTTCCAACTATGGTAATTGGCATAGCCCGCTTGAAAATCCATAGTGGTCACATCACTGGTGGGCGCAGAAATCACGTTGATCATGCCGGCCAAACCATCGGCACCAAACCTCGCACTATTCGGGCCTTTAAAAATCTCTACCTGTGCCACATCAAAAGTACTTGCTCCGGCCAGTAATCCCGAATAATTAATCCCATCCACTAAGTAACCAACAGATGGGTTGATAGGATCCACAAACTGACTACGCTCGCCAATACCGCGAATTTGCACAAAACGACCACGGCTCGCTCCTGTCGCAAAGTTGACATTAGCCGAGCGATTAAAAAGTTCATCCAGATGTTGGGCATGGCGCTGTTCAATATCCAAAGCGGATATCACATCAATACTTGTCGCTAGTTCTGATAATGGTGTGGTAGTCAGTGCGCCATAAACAAGCACCCGTTCAACGTCTTCAGATTCATTTGCAAATGCAACATGACTCGCTCCAATCAGCAAGGAAGAAACGGCTAAACTTATGTTACGTATTTTTGAATTTATCATGAGGATCTCTTCAATTCAGTTTGAAAAGATCCGGCTTTACGGCAGGTAAATGGGGATAGTGTCTCTTACCATTCCTACGCCGGTATTATCCGGATCAGGTGTAAGGGTTCGTGTTTTAATAACACATCTCAGCCTTGCGGCACCCCTTGGCTTACTACTTCTCTCTAAGAAAATAGCGTGCGCAGTCTATCAGTCTTAGTGTACCGCGCAAGTGAATATCAAAATTAAATATAACTAATTCATAACCTTAAGCGATTAGCGAAATTTTAGTTTAGCTAATTTGTGAGTTGAAAAAAACGAACTTTCTTGACTGATCCACACTTCCCCGGTTGGACTCACACAAACGCCTTCAACCTGATTAAAGCCGTCAAGAGGATAGGTGGCGACCACGTTGAAACGTCTGTCTAACAAAGCGATAAAAGGTGAAAACTTCCCGAAGCCGCTCACACTGTAACCTACCACAGTGAATTGCTTGCTTGATTTGTTAAAATCAATTCCCGTCACAACTCCTGGCAAACCATCAATTGAGGCGATCGGCGATACAACTTGCTCCGCTAGGGATGGCTCTATTTTGTAAACATGAGAGACGGTGGACTGCCAACTCTTTGAAAACAGCAGTAATGCATCATCAGCGCTAACTAAGGCTTCTGCGTCAAAATCATGTTTCAAATATTCATTGTTCTCAATGTTGTTATTAGCATAACTTAGCTTTAAGACCTTGGTAATCGCCGGCACTTGGTTTTGTTTATTGATGACGAGTATCTCTACAAATGCCCTTTTACCATTATTATTGCCGATATCACCCACATAAAAATTATCGTTATCACCTGTGATCGCCTCCCAATCTTGATTTTTTTTATCAAGATCTTGCCTTTTAACTATTTCACCTGAGGTATTTAATTGATAAATAGTCGGCGAATTACCTGAATCGTTAATGGTAAAAATAGTGTCAGATGCGGGACAATATAAACCGGAGGTTTCGGCCAAATCGCCCGGCAAGTTAAATTCTGTTTCAACGGTATAACCAAGTTTGTCACTTGCTATTGAGCCACACGCGGTCAGCAACATAAAGCTTGCAATAAAAATAGCCTTCATCATTATCCTTTTATTTTCCACATGCATACTCCCCGTTACGACACTAACCATCACTAGCCTAAATTAAACGACTAATCTCTTCTTTAGTTTGAATCTCTAATTGCTCTAGTGTTTTACCATGCTCCGCTGGCAAACGCGTTTCTGGATCGAGTTTTACAAACACAATATCGTCAGCAAAACAGATAGTTTTTTTGGTTATCTTGTTTCTTACCAAACAACTGACGGTAATAGATGTTTTACCCACTTTTTTGGTGGTTAGTCCAAACTCAACGACATCGCCAACCATCGCTGGCGATTCAAAACTAATTTCGCCAATATGCTTGGTCACCAGCACATTGGTTTCTAACTGACAAATAGCATAGATAGCCGCTTCTTCATCAATCCACTCCAAGGCTCGGCCACCAAACAATGAATTGGCATAATTGAGATCATTTGGCATCACTAACCGGCGAGATAAAAAGCGCATTCGTATTCCTTGTAAACTTTGCATAAACTAGCGGCGCTATTATACATCCAAAGAACCCATAAAAGTGAAATTGTACAATCAAATTGAATCATGGCTGACTAGCCGCGCTAAAAATGTCGTTCACCGACAATTACTCGTTATTAGTGGTGACGAACCCTGGGCAATTGAGCAAGCAATTAAGCTCTGTGCAACCAATGATGACTTGTGGCTCGGAAATAGTGAAGGTGCCTGTAGCGAAATATCCCCTCAACAATATCAGAACTTTTTAGGGCAAGAATACAATACACTTGTATTTAATGCTTACACAGGCTTTAGAGCCAATGCAGCTATTGCCTTAAGTGGCATCGTTACAAAAAACGGTTTGATGATTTTAATTTGCCCTGAGTTAGACAGTTGGCCACGTTATCCGGATCCCGATTGGGCAAACCGTGTATCTTACGGTTTTCAAGATGCCTTGGTACGAAGTCATTTTATTGATAAATTTATTAAAACCATCAAGCAAGATGAAAATGTTGCCTTACTCACCAAAGAAGGCTTCCAAGCAGCCCTACCGCTAGCCCCTAAAGAAGCACTGACTGAAAATGCATTACCAGCTATCGCTTTACAGCAACAAGAATTGGCGGTTGAAAACATCATAAAAGTGGCAACAGGGCATCGAAACCGTCCTTTAGTTCTCAGTGCTGATCGTGGTAGAGGTAAATCTGCGGCCCTGGGTATTGCCGCAGCGAAACTGATGCTGACCAAAGGTAAAAAGATTGCTTTAGTTGCGCCCTCACCTAGCACGGTGCAACACGTCTTTTCTCATGCCAAACACTACCTACCTGAGGCACAGCACAGCAAAAATAAGCTCAGTTTTAATGAGGGCTACCTGCAGTACATTGCACCTGACGCGATACTTGCTCAGACAAGCGATTTTGAGCTTTTACTTATTGATGAAGCTGCTGCATTGCCTACTCATTTACTTTATAAGTTAATTGACCGATTTTCTCGCATTGTATTTAGTACCACACTGCATGGCTATGAGGGCAGCGGCCGAGGTTTTGATTTAAGAGTAAAAGAATACCTTAATGTGAATAAGCCACAGTGGCGTAATTTACACTTAACTTACCCTATGCGTTGGTACAAAGGCGATTGTCTTGAGTCATTTTGGTTTAACGCCTTATGTATGCACAATACTCCCTGCGCCCTGCCCTATTCCCCTGAAACTGAAATGTCATGCCGTTTTGTATCGCAAGTTGAGTTAGTTCAAGATACTCAACTTAGTCACGACTTATTTCAATTGCTTATCGAAGCCCACTATCAAACCAGTCCAGATGATCTAATCAGGTTATTCGATAGCCCAGAGCAACGTTGCTTTGTTTTAGTAAAAGGCAATGAGCTAGTAGGAGTGGCACTGGTGATCGAAGAAGGGGGCGAGCGTCTAGCTCCTTTGCACCAAGACATCGCGGCCGGAAAAAGACGAGTAAAAGGGCATTTAGTTGCGCAAAACATTGCTTTTAATTATGCCTATGCTGAATTTTGTCAGCACAAACAATGGCGAATTAGCCGAATTGCAATCGCCTCGGCATATCAATCACGAGGTTTAGGTCAGCAGCTTATCGATCATATTATCCAACACGCTCAAACTCGAGATATTGCTTTTTTGACCACCTCATTTGGCGCCAGCGTGCGACTCCTGAAATTTTGGCAACGCGCAGGTTTTACACTAGTCAATTTGAGTAAAAAGCCCGAGATTTCAAGCGCCCAGCATAGTGCTCAATTAATCTATCCTGTGACTGAACAGGTAAAAAATATTGAGCACTACTTAAAAAATGTATTTTTACTAGAGTTGTGTTTTCAAAGTGATAAAGCATTTAGTGGTCTTGAGCCTCTGTTGTTGCATCACGCCTTAGCGTCTCTGCATTCAGGCGCTCCCCTTGAGCCTATCAATCTTGAAATAATCAAACAGTTTATCGATGGCACCAGACCTTTGAACGTATGCCTTCGCTCACTCAGAGCCTATTACTTAAAGCATATATTGGTGTTCAAAAAATTAGATAAACAACATCTCGCCCTCGTGGTCGCAACCTTAATGCAAAATCGCTCCTTTGCCGCTATTTCTAAAGAATTTTCTGTAACAGGCAAACATCAAATTGAAATGACAATAAGAAACGCGCTGAAGCTAATTGCAATGGATGAGCATAGGTAAACTTTTCTGTGTGCAAAAAGTCCGAGACGCAAGCTATTTTACCTCAACCAGACTTCCCCTTGGGGTTCAAGCCTTTTTCAGACATAAAAAAACCGCATAATTGCTTATGCGGTTTTGATATATGGCGTCCCCAAGGGGATTCGAACCCCTGTTACCGCCGTGAAAGGGCGGTGT
>NZ_JANQVQ010000248.1 GCF_030730205.1 Paraglaciecola sp. | reverse complement strand
TTAACTGTGCGCATCGTACTCTTAATCAAGTTAACTAATTGATATTTGTTTCAGCGTTCTATAAATGAGGATGTCATGACTGAGAAGAGGCCTACACAGCCGAAGGAAAATTAAATGGGAGCCAATAATGTCAGATAAGCTTACGGTGAGTGAGCACTTACGCAGCATCATGAGGCAGTTACGTGATCCTGAGAATGGATGTCCATGGGATAGCAAACAAACGTTTTCTAGTATTGCACCACACACCATAGAAGAGGCTTATGAAGTCGCCGACGCAATTCACAACGGTGATATGCATGATGTAAAAGACGAAGTAGCTGATTTGTTATTTCAAGTGATCTTTTATGCACAACTTGGCCAAGAGCAAGGACATTTTGATTTTGACAGTATTGCTGAGCATTTATGCGAAAAATTAATCCGCCGGCACCCCCATGTATTTGCTGAAAAAGTCGAACTAACAGCTGAACAACTTGATGCCCAGTGGCAAGCGATTAAATTTCAAGAGAGGCTAAACAAAACACCTGCCCTTGATACCAGCATCTTAGCCAATATTCCAAGTGGCATGGCACCATTAAAACGCGCGCAAAAAATTCAACAACAATGCGCCAAAGTCGGTTTTGATTGGACTGAGCTTGGAGGCGTAGTTGATAAAATTTATGAAGAAGTGGATGAAGTGCTGGCAGAAGTAAAAGCCGTGGAAGTAGATGTTCAAGCAGTAGAAGAGGAGGTGGGTGATTTACTGTTCGCTGCAGTAAATCTCGCACGGCATACACATGTTGATGCTGATAGCGCCTTGCAAAAGGCAACCATTAAATTTGAAAAACGCTTTCGTTTGTTAGAACGGCATTTTGTCGATTCGGGCCGAAATCTAGCCGATTGTTCAGTACGTGAAATGGAAGAAGTCTGGCAGCAAGTTAAAAAGCAACTAAAAACTTAAGTCGTGCTTTGCTTTGCCCTCAAACAACAAAAAGTAAACCCACTTTGTAAACGCCAAAGTGGGTATTAAAACACGTTTTATTTTTTTCTAAATAAACGCAGACCTGTTAATAATAGAAGCGCCAACCAGTTGATTGCGCCACCCCCACCGCCATTATTGGAGGTGGGAGCCGTTGGAGTGGGTGTCGTTGTAACCGGGGTTGGAGTAAAAACTACGTTTCGTAAATAGCCTTTATCATCACCACTGATGGTCGCAGGATCCTTACGGTAAGTCCAAGTCACGATATTGGTGTCGGTATTTAAGGTAATTGTTGGGTAGGTTACAAATTCGACTTCACCTGAGATAAAATCAAACTCTTCATTATTGACGAATAAATATAAAGCGTCATAAGGATCGCTTGGGTCATCTTCATTTTCCTCTGAAGAAACCGACCACTGAAAGCTTAAGGTACCTGGCCCCGAAATAAATGCAGTAATAATACTTTCTTGATTGTTGCCAATAGTGCCGCTTTGCACCCCATTCTCTATTGGGTTTGCTTCCCAGTTTCTGTTGCCGCCCGAATACCATCTCACGTTTGCATTAGCGGGGCCTGCTACACCCGCTAGTGCTGAAGCGGTGTTAATGACAGTCGCAGATAACACTGCACTGCTGGCAGGTACTGCAGCATTGTTGCTTTGTATTGTTACAGAGGCATTTATATCTGAAGCCTGCGTACCATTGAGATTGACTATTAACTCACAGGTAGCGCTAGGCGCTAAGTTAGAGCAAGTATCAGTGCCTAGACTAAAGGCAAGACTACCTGTAAGCGTAAACCCTAAATCAACAATAAAATCAGAGTTATTTGTTAGCTGTAAAGTTGCTGATTGGCTTACACCTGAAGGTGATACACCGAAATCAAAACTTTGAGTGATGGCAATACCCGTTTGAATGGCATTTAGCCAGTCAGTGAATTCCGCTACTCGAGTAAATACGCCAGGATAGCCCGCTGCTGCACAGCCTATCCCCCAACTGACCAAACCGACTTGCTCGGGGCCTGTGCCAGTTTGTATGACCAGAGGACCGCCACTATCACCTTGACACGAACCTTTGCCTGAAGTGGCTTGCGCGGCACAAATCATTCTACTAGTAACGCCTGTGTTTAGCGCTGTTGTACCAATTGATTCAGCTAATATTGCGCGGCATTCATCGTTAGTAACCAGATTGAGCTCTACTTCATGGAGTATATCTGGATAATCTGAAGTGGGTCCTTCGCCAGGGGCATAGCCAACTCGGCCTCCCCAGCCTGCTACAATGGCTGGACTATTTTCGATGGCATAGAGATCCGTTGTTGATTGACTCGCCAACTTTACTGCTGGGGAGTTGACCGAAGAGACTAATTCAACCAAAGCAATATCATAATCGATGGCATCTGCATCATATTGAGGATGGATGTAAATGTTTTTAATGGCAACTGCATTTTCTGCTCCCTCTGATAAATCGTATTCACCTACGTTCATCTTGAAAAGAGAGGCACTCGGTGAATCAACACAGTGGGCGGCGGTTAAAACCCATTTTTCGCCTAAAAAGGTCGCGCCACACGAGGCGCTTTGTTGTAATTCAGAGGTACTGGAAACGTTCACCTCAGCAAACGCCCCCTCTCTTTCAAGTAACAGCAATCCAATATTTTGAGTAACAGCAACGACTGGAATAGTGCCATTGAAACCTTCACCTAAGGTACCGGAAATTTCACCCGCTTCGTTGTTGTAAATGATGGCAGCCACCCCACCTCCAGCTTCGCAGTTAAGTGCCTTATCCGAAAAATTGAACTCTCCTCGCTCGATCAAACACACCTTGCCCGTCGCATTGATACATGGTGTTTCAGGCGGCCCACCTAAGCCGCAACTTACTATATTACCAGAAGCAAAGCCGCTTCCTCCTCCGCTGAAATAGTTCGAAGTGTATGATTGGTCATCTACTCGAAGGGATGTAGTAAAGTCTTCAAAAGTAAAGACAAATGCGGTCATCCACGGCCAATCTTGAGACTCAGCTTCTTGACCGCCTACAATTTTAGTTGTGGCGAGACTATGTTTGCTTTGAGCGCTCACATCTGGCGACAAACTGCTAGCGAATGACAAAGTAGAAGATAAAAAGATGCTACCGATAAGCCCTAAAACTACTGTTGAACTCATGCTTTTTTTCATGATGATCCTTTTTTGCGTTAACAACAAAACGAAATTTACTTGCAATCCCAAAACCATTCTAAAGTTAAGTGGGTAGGTTAGATGCTCTTATTTTGTCAGGCCAAACAAGATTGGCGGACACTTTGCTATATATTTTGTTGTTGTAAAAGCGAATAAACATCAAAATACGCTTTTTCTTACGTATTGTTAAAAGAAAGGTTTAACAAACACTCAATGACTCAAACGTTTAAACAAAAACGCATCTAAAAATAAAGTAGTCTAATTTTGCCCTTGCACACGTAGAGAAGACTACATATCACTGAAAGGCAGTTATCGATGAGCAAAACCCAAACTAGTCTAGTTTTATTTTTCGTGGTGCTAATAGCCTTACTTTTTGCATGGGCTGGTGGCCAGTATGGGCCTCAATTTAATATTGGTGAATTTACAGCTGTACCGCTTCTTGTCATGGCGGTGTTGATTGTTTTCCTCATTCAGTGGTTAGCCTTTATTCCTGCTTACATCAAAAAAACAGAGCATTTTTACGATTTGGTAGGCGGTGTGAGCTATTTAGTTTTTGTTGGTGGAATGTTTTTGGCTACGTACCAATTTGATATGCGCTCGTTGCTATTGACAGTTTTAGTCAGCATCTGGGCCTTGCGATTGTCGCTGTTTCTATTTAAGCGGGTAGGGCAGGATGGTTCCGATTCGCGTTTTGATAGTATTAAGCATGATTTTATGCGATTTTTATTGGCGTGGACCGTTCAAGGTCTCTGGATAATAGTGACCGCTGGCTGCGCTGTCGCGGCAATAAGTTCGGCGCAAAAAGTGTCTCTCACCATGATTGATGGGATCGCCATCCTACTTTGGATACTTGGTTTTGCTATTGAAATCATTGCTGACCAACAAAAGCGTCAATTCAAACGTCAGGAAACAAAACCAACTCCATTCATCTGTCAGGGTTTATGGCGTTATTCCCGCCACCCTAATTATTTTGGCGAGATTATATTGTGGTTTGGTATTGCTTTACTCGCACTGCCAGCCTTACAAGGTTGGCAGTACATGACACTACTTTCGCCCTTTTTTGTGGTACTACTGCTGACAAAAATTAGTGGTATCCCATTATTGGAAGCAAAAGCCGACGAACGTTGGCAGGGGCTGGATGAGTATCAAAACTATAAGAACAACACGCCTGTTTTGCTGCCTAACTTTCTAAAATAGTATCGAGCCTCATTTTTATTACATTATTGCTTAGTCATATGAGCCTGTTGACAGCTGTAAAATCAATAGCGCCGATCATTTGGGTCAAGACTTTAGTCTGAAATTGGCAGGCAGGCTAGCTCGTGAAAGTGGTTTAGCTTACAACTCGGTCGGGATTGGCTATTGGTCGACTTTAATGACACTAGCGAAGGAACCTCGGCTTTGAAATTTTATACAAATACTCTCGCGTTTTTTCTTATCTTCTGTATAATCCGCGACCTGCCCAGTTACCCCCACTTTGGGAAAGTGGAAGAATCAATAGACTCGAAGGGGTCAAAACATTGATTTTAAGCGGTTTCTGGCGGTAAAAACGATACTTAGGTGGCGTTTTTAACTGACTGAAACCAAGTAACATACATTAATTTTTTGGGTAATTTTAGATGAAAACTTTTGTTGCTAAGCCAGAAACGGTAAAACGTGACTGGTTCGTGGTAGATGCCGCGGACAAAACATTAGGTCGTATCGCGACTGAAATCGCTAGCCGTTTACGCGGTAAGCACAAACCTGAGTACACACCTCATGTGGACACAGGCGACTACATTGTTGTGATCAACGCTGAGAAAGTACGTGTAACTGGTAATAAAGCCCAGGGTAAAATGTACTACTCACACACTGGTTATCCAGGCGGTCTTAAAGAGACTAACTTTGAAAAGTTACAAGCCCACAAACCAGAGATGATCATTGAAAAAGCGGTTAAAGGTATGTTACCAAAAGGTCCTCTTGGACGTGACATGTTCCGCAAAATGAAAGTCTACGCTGGTCCTGAGCATAAACATGCTGCTCAACAGCCTCAAGTACTAGACCTTTAAGGAGCATTACACATGGCAGATACTCAATATTACGGCACAGGCCGCCGCAAAACTTCTACCGCTCGTGTTTTTCTTCGTGCAGGTAGCGGAAACATTGTGGTTAACAAACGTCCTTTAGATGTATTCTTTGGTCGTGAAACAGCGCGTATGATCGTACGTCAACCTCTTGAATTGTTAGAAATGACTGAGAAGTTTGACTTGTACGTAACAGTAGCGGGCGGTGGTATCAGCGGACAAGCTGGTGCAATTCGTCACGGTATTACTCGTGCATTGATGGAATTCGACGAAACTCTTCGTCCAGCACTACGTACAGCGGGCTTTGTTACTCGTGACGCACGTAAAGTTGAGCGTAAGAAAGTCGGTCTTCATAAAGCACGTAAGAAACCGCAATTCTCTAAACGTTAATCGTTGCAGAGATACAGATTTAAAGACCCAGCTCTGGCTGGGTTTTTTTTGTCTGTAATTTGAGCAAATTGAAAGTGTTAAAGCGAAAATCCATAACTAGCCAAGTAAGTATCAGTAATTCTTCGATTTATTGACGAAAGCCTTGTCTTTTGTGTGGGTTTTCTTTTATCATTTTCGGTTAATAGTAAAACCATTACTTCTATTTTTGAGTATTAAGAATTATTACTCTTTACTAGCTAAGTTTAAGCAATTGCAACCCTCGGAGAAAATTGGATGAGCAATGTATCTTTAGATGCGCATGATTCGTCTGGAACCGAAAACCAACCTAAAGACAACAGTCGTCGCCGTTTTTTAACGGTTGCTACTTCTGTAGTAGGTGGTGTCGGTGTAGTTGGCGCAGCTGTGCCATTTATTGGATCGTGGAACCCCAGTGTTAAAGCGAAAGCTGCTGGTGCTGATGTTGAGGCAGATATCAGCAAGATCGAGCCAGGTCAGTTAATTCGCGTTATTTGGCGAAGTAAGCCTGTGTGGATCGCCAGAAGGACACCTGAATTATTAGCATCTTTGGCTGATGATGAAGATAAGTTGAAAGATCCAAATTCCGAGGAAGCCCAGCAACCTGAGTTTGCTAAAAATCGTTATCGCTCGCTAAAAGAAGAATTCTTGGTGTTAGTGGGTATTTGTACTCACTTGGGCTGTTCTCCCCAGCACCTAAAAGATGGTGCATTTGCTGAATATGTGGAAGGTGTACAAGAAGGATTTTTCTGTCCTTGTCATGGTTCAAAGTTTGATATGGCAGGGCGTGTTTTCCAAAATGTACCAGCACCACTCAACTTAGTTGTGCCGCCTTACATGTATTTGGATGACAATACTATTTTGATTGGTTCTGAAGAAGGGGCAGCATAATATGTGGAAAAACCTAATGGATTGGATCGAGTATCGTTTACCGATCATGCGCGTTGCAAACCAACACGCGATTCAATACCCTGCGCCGCGCAACATGAACTTTTGGTACATGTTCGGCTTTTTAGCTACCATCGTATTAGTTAACCAGATTGTCACAGGTATTTGGTTGACCATGAGTTATAACCCGACAGCTGAAGGTGCCTTTGCCTCAGTTGAATATATCATGCGTGATGTCGATTACGGTTGGATCTTACGCTACATGCACAGTACAGGTGCGTCAGCCTTTTTCATCGTAGTATATTTACATATGTTCCGCGGCATGATTTACGGCTCTTATCAAAAGCCACGTGAGTTATTGTGGCTGTTTGGTATGTTCATATACTTAGCGCTTATGGCCGAAGCATTTATGGGCTACGTATTACCATGGGGACAAATGTCCTATTGGGGTGCTCAGGTAATTGTTTCACTGTTCAGTGCTATTCCGGTCATTGGTCCAGATTTAGTGATATGGATCCAAGGTGATTACGTCATTTCAGGCGCAACGCTTAACCGTTTCTTTGCATTACATGTTATTGCACTGCCTTTGGTTATCGTTATCTTAGTTTTCTTACACATCGTAGCGTTGCATGAAGTGGGTTCAAACAACCCTGACGGTACCGACGTGAAACGTAAGAAAGGCTCACTGAGCGAAGAGGAAAAAACCAAGTTTAAAATTCACGAGTATTACACTAACAAGTATGACATCGTCGATGATATCGTCCCATTTTTCCCCCATATAGTGTTAAAAGACCTTGTTGGTTTTGCTTTCTTCTTGTTGGCTTTCTGTTACGTGATGTTTTTCAATCCTGAAATGGGCGGATACTTCTTAGAACATCCCAACTTTGAGATTGCTAACCCTTTAAAGACACCTCCTCACATTTTCCCAGTGTGGTACTTCACGCCTTTCTATGCGATTTTGAAAGCGGTACCAGACAAATTGGGTGGAGTTATTGCAATGTTTGCTGCAATCATTGCCTTGGCTCTATTACCTTGGATAGATCGCGGTAAAGTGAAGTCGTGGCGTTACCGTTGTGGTTTGCATAAATGGAATCTACTTGTGTTTGCAGCGGTATTTGTTTTCTTAGGTTACCTAGGTGGTACTCCACAAGAAAATTGGAAAATTACAGCATCGCAAATCGCTACCATCATGTATTTTGGCTTCTTTGGTTTGTTGTTTATTTACAGTAAGAATGAAAAGTGTAAACCGGTACCAGCGAGGATTACAGAATGAGAAAACTATTAGTCCTACTATCTTTGTTGATGCCAGTTAGTGTATTTGCAGCTGGCGGTAACGCACACTTGGATAAGGCAGATTATGACCTAACGGATAAAGCGTCACTGCAAAATGGTGCTAAGTTATTCATGAACTACTGCTTAGGCTGTCACCAAATGCAATACCAACGTTATCAACGTACGTTTGCCGACTTAGATATTCCAGTCGATCTAGGATCTGAATACTTGATGTTCACACAGGAAAAGCCAGGCGAACATATCACCAATGCTATGCCTGCAGAGTCCGCGGCTAAATGGTTTGGCGCTCCACCGCCTGATTTGACCTTAGTTGCTCGAGTACGTGGCGCGGATTGGATTTACACCTATTTACGTAGTTTCTATAAAGACGATAGCCGTCCTTTTGGTGTGAATAATTTGGTCTTCCCTGAAGTAGGCATGCCTCATGCACTCCAAGAGTTACAAGGGATACCAACTAAAGCAACGGAAGAGCATATGGTTGACGGAGAAATGGTTGAGCGTCATGTGGGCTTAAAGTCTGATGGTACCGGTGTGATGAGCACTGAAGAGTATGATGCTGCTGTGCTCGACTTAGTTAACTATATGGTTTACACCGGTGAGCCAAGCCGTTTGCAATCTGAAAGTATCGGCCGCTACGTGATGTTGTTCTTATTGGTATTACTCGTGTTGGTTTACCTACTGAAAAAAGAATATTGGAGAGATGTACATTAATTTGCCAAACGCATTGGCAAAAAATAATGTATAATCCGCAAAATTTTATGGTAAGGGGCGAATAGCCCCTTTCTTTTCAGTTTTAGTCTATGTCGCCACACTAGTAGCTGGTCAAATTAAGTCTGCTAAGTTGGTTAAGTGTTATATCTGAATCAAACGGATATAGAGTAGAGATATTTTAGGAGAGAGTTAAATGGCTGTAGCCACCAATAAACGTTCTATCATGACGTTGTTTTCAGATACTTTAGATATATACAGTCACCAGGCCAGAATCGTATTGGCTGAAAAAGGTGTGGGTGTAGAAATTTGTTACACTGATCCTAATAATTTGCCCGAAGACTTAATTGACTTAAATCCTTATGGCACCGTGCCTACCTTAGTTGATAGGGAGTTAGTATTGTATAACTCTCACATCATTATGGAATACTTAGACGAACGTTTCCCACACCCACCTTTGATGCCAGTCTATCCAGTATCTCGTGGCCAGAGCCGTTTGACCATGCATAGAATTCAAAATGATTGGTACAAACTAGCTGAGCAAATTTTACAAGCCAAAGGCGACGTTGAAACTGCTCGTAACGAACTACGTGAAGCTTTGTTAAGTTTAGCGCCCTTGTTTGCTGAAACGCCTTATTTTATGAGTGAAGAATTCAGTTTAGTCGATTGCTATTTAGCACCGTTGTTGTGGCGTTTACCCGCCCTCAAAATTGAGTTAGTAGGTAATGGCAGTAAAGATGTTCGTGCTTATATGAAACGTATATTTGAGCGCAGTTCATTTAAGGCGTCTTTAACTGATCAAGAACGCGAAATTCATAACCCATTATAAAGTTATAAAACCGATGACAGCGAACCAGCCTTATTTATTACGCGCCTTTTACGAGTGGATTGTTGATAACAATCTCACACCGTACTTGGTGGTCAATGCGACCTACCCTGGCACGCAAGTTCCGCAAGAACATGTGCAAGCGGGGCAAATCGTGCTCAATGTTTCTCCAAGTTCGACAGGTAAATTATTGCTAGGCAACGAGGAGGTTACTTTTGATGCGCGTTTTGGTGGTGTTGCACGTAACTTGGTCATTCCATGTAAGGCGGTGCTAGCTATATATGCCAAAGAGAATGGCGCTGGAACTGTGTTTACCGCAGAAGACGAAATCGATTCTGACATGCCTGATGAAGCCATTACTGAAGCGCCAGCGCCAAGTAAAAAAGGCCGGCC
>NZ_JANQVQ010000247.1 GCF_030730205.1 Paraglaciecola sp. | reverse complement strand
TTTGTGCCAATTGCAGACTTTTTCTATTGCAAACCCGAATGACTGCTCAGTATTTCAAAGCGGTCATTGTTTTCAATCTTTATCAAACAAGTCAGCAAACTTTCAACAATATAAGTAATGTAACCAAGAACTAATCAAGCACAAGATTTGAAAGAATGGTGCTTTTAGCCATCTTAGCGAAAAATACTTTGAATTAAAGAACATCAGTTAATTATGTCGCCTTCGTTACTAGGAAGGACGAGCATATTATGCTGACTTAAACTTGCTCTGTCGGCGTAATAAGCCCACGGATACCAATAATAAACTCAGTGGTAACAGTGATAAATAAAAGGCAGTTTGTCCATTAAAATTAGCGAAAGTGAACCCGGTAACAATAGAGCCTGTAGTACCACCCAATGCAGAAAAAACAACAATCAATCCTGTCATCGGGGCATGCTGTACCTTTGGAAGTGCACTCAAAATGACCGAGTTAATTACTGGGTAAATGGGTGCCATAAATAAACCAATTAAAGGAAACAAATAGGCCGCTAAAGGCGCATTAAATAAATTGACGTCAGCTGCGACTTCAACATTATTGGTAAGCGGCAAGGTTAACAATATCAATGCGGCCATACAGGCTAAACAAATATTTAATAACCAATACCAGCTGAGATGTTTTAACACTACACCGGCAGCTAAGCGTCCTATTGCTAAACTTGCAGCAAAAATACTGGTTAACTGAACACTTAATTGGTTAGGTAAGCTTAACACTTCATTATTAAACGTCGGTAACCAGCTACCAATACCTTGCTCGATAAGCACGTACAAAAACGCTGATAAAATAAAGACGAAAACTAAGGGGCGGTAAACTAATTTAATCATAGACACAAAATCTTGGACTGCATGACTAACCTTAGGCAAATCTAACTCAGGAAAGCGAGTGCTAAGAAGTAAAATGAGGTTTAACGCAGATAAACCTGCCAGCCACCAATAAACTTGCAACCAATCAGCTGACTGCGGTGCGGCTGGATCCATAAAAGCGGCAAAGACCCAATAACCACTTAGCACGCCTACCATAAAAAAACCTTCAATGAAATTGAGTAGCGAAGCATGCTCAGCATTCGTTCGCGTTACCACACCAATACTGGCATATACCGATACTTTAACTAACGCAAAACTAGCACCAACTGTTAAAAACAATAATTTTGTCGTTAAAAATGCCGGCAACAATGGCATAGCTAAACAA
The DNA here is from genome assembly GCF_030730205.1 of Paraglaciecola sp. Lineage (GTDB taxonomy): Bacteria > Pseudomonadota > Gammaproteobacteria > Enterobacterales > Alteromonadaceae > Paraglaciecola. The sequence continues at coordinate 8,498 of NZ_JANQVQ010000247.1, read as the reverse complement.
GCAAGTGTAACCAAGCTAACACCAATAAGCATTGCGTTTTTGTATCCAAGCCGAGGTAACCAAGCTGCAATTAAAAAGGACACAATGGCTATTGGGATATCTTTGAATCCTTCTAGCGCGCTAGCGGCTTCTTTACTAATTTGATATGTGTGGATCACCTGCAAAATGACGGTGCCTACGCTGTTTAGCAAAATTGCAAAAACAAAATAGGTTAGTAGTAGTGCCAATTTAATTCTTAAGGTTGCCATATTTTTATGCTCTTTATTAGGCTATGCCTGTCGGCAGCAGTAGGTTTTTACCTTGTTCTTCGTGACTATACAATGTTTCAATTACAAATTGCAATCGATTGCAAAAGCAAATTAAATGGGTGTATAGTGCCATTCTCGCTCGTTGTAACAAGGAACACTGATGACACTTCGTAATGATTTAATAAATGCTCTTGGCGTTGCTGAATGGCAATTACCCGATCTTAGCTATAACCCTGAGCTGCATATGTTAAAAGAAACGCTGTTAAGTTTGGGTAATGGTTATATTGGTAGCCGGGGGAGTTTTGATGAAACTTTACCAAATGGCGTTAATAATTGTGAAGGAACCTATTTAAATGGTGCGTACAGCAGTGAACCCATCAATTATGGGGAGAGCGCCTTTGGCTTTGCTCGTAATAACCATAAAATGTTGCAGGTAGCTAATGGTAAAATATTACAACTCACTGTAGATGATGAAAAAGTCACCATTATTGGTGCTACCGAGCATCAAAGACAACTAGATTTGCAAACAGGTGTGCTTCATCGAAAATGGCAGTGGCAAAGCCAAACAGGTAAAAAATTACAATTACAAAGCCGTCGCTTTGTCTCTCAAGCAAACCCACACTTAATAGCCATTGAGTTCAGTGTCACTGCACTCAATTTTGATGGTGATATTCAATTGGCAAGTCTGCTAGATGCCGGTTACCCTGGTTTTCAAAAGAAAGACGATCCTCGTGTCGGAGTAATGTCGATAGCGGATAGTCTCAGCTTATTAGAACAACAAAGTGATTCAGAGCAAGCAGTAATGTTACACCAAGCACATGGTAGCACCTGTAAAGTTGCAGCTGCGATGAACCATCAGCTACCAGATAACGCCAAGTGGTTAGCTAACGAAACAACCGAGCAATGCATCAAGCAGCAATTTATGTTAAGCCTTAAGCAAAATGAGACTTTAACATTACATAAGTTTGTAGTGTATTGCGATAACAACGATCAAGTGAGTAACAGCAAGCTTTATGAAAAAATAGGTAAGATCCTAAAAGAAGCTTGTTCAAAAAGTTTTGCCAGCTTGTTGTCGGAGCATCAGGATTATTGGTCTAATTTCTGGCAACAAGCTGACGTCAAAATTGCCGGTGATGACGCCCTGCAACAAGGGATACGCTTTAACTTATTTAGCTTAGCGCAATCAGCCGGTCGCAATGGCAAGAGCAATATTGGAGCTAAGGGTTTAAGCGGCCCTGGTTATGATGGCCACTATTTTTGGGACACCGAAATATATGTCGTGCCCGTATTAAGCCTGACTCAACCCGAAACAGCTCGTCAACTACTCTGTCATCGTTACAGCCAACTTGATTTTGCTCGCGAGCGAGCTCAACAAATGTCGCATAAACAGGGCGCATTATATCCATGGCGTACCATTGGTGGCGAAGAATGCTCTGCATATTTCCCCGCAGGGACTGCCCAATATCATATTAATGCTGCTATCGCTTATGCGATTCGAAGCTATTACTTGGCCACCGCAGACAGCCAATTTATACGTGATATGGGTGCTGAAATGCTTTTAGAAACTAACCGGTTATGGTTAGAGCTTGGCTTTTTCAATCCACGCCAGAACGACAGGTTTGAAATTCATCAAGTTACCGGTCCAGATGAATATACTGCGATTGTTAATAATAATTTCTACACTAACGCCATGGTGCAATTGCAATTAGAATTCAGTTTGCAGATTTTTGCCGAATATCCAGAGTTGGCTAAGAAATTTGGTCTCACCGAAGCAGAACTCCACACATGGCAACGCGCTGCAAAAAATATGTACTTACCTTACGACAACGAATTAGCCATTCAAGCACAGGACGATAGTTTTTTAACTAAAAAGCCATGGGATTTTTCAAACACACCAAAAGATAAATACCCATTGTTGTTAAACTTTCATCCTTTAGTTATCTATCGCCATCAGGTTCTAAAACAAGCTGATACCGTGTTAGCAAATGTATTACTAGATAATCGTGTTAATGCAAAGCAAAAGGCTCGTGATCTAGCTTACTATGAACCTTTGACCACTCATGACTCCAGTCTCTCCAGCTGCATTCATAGCATCGCTTTTGCTGAAACGGGTAACATCGAGCGCGCTCATGCATTTTTTGGTGATTCTGCCAGAATGGACCTCGATAACCATCATGGCAATACCGAAGTTGGTGTTCATATCGCGTGTATGGCCGGTAGTTGGTTATCTTTGGTTATGGGATTTGCTGGCTTAAGAGTTCGCACTACAGGCTTGTATTTTTCTCCACAATTACCCAAGGACCTTCCAGCATTGGAGTTCCGACTTTGCTATGTAGGCCGTATTATTAAAGTTAGTCTCACTGCTTCGCAAGCCTCTTATCAGTTAATCTCGGGTGAGCCTTTAACTCTTCATCATGTTGATCAAGCTTTTCAACTCAGCGCAACGGCAACAGTGCAATTTGCTATAGGAGGTTAATATGCAGATCCGAGCAATTATTTTTGACTTAGATGGGGTTCTAACAGACACCGCACATTATCATTTTCAAGCTTGGCAAGCTTTAGCGCATGACTTAAGCATTCCCTTTACCGAGCAAGATAATGAACAATTAAAAGGAGTCGATCGACTTGGCTCACTCCGCTGGATATTGCAAAAGGTGGGTAGAACACTTAGCGAAGCAGAAGAAACTCGATTGATGCAACAAAAAAATGAACACTACTTAAAACTTATTGAACATATGGGCACAAAAGATTTATTCCCAGGCGTGCAAAGTCTATTTACGGAATTAAAGCAACTGAATATTAAAATTGGTCTTGCGTCAGCCAGTAAAAATGCGGGAATGGTTGTAGAACGTTTGGGCATTGCAGCGCAGTTCGATTTTATCGCTGATGCTAATTACGTGAAAAATAGTAAACCTGATCCTGAGGTATTTCTGCTAGCGGCTAAAGGGTTAGGTGTTACACCTGAATATTGTATAGGTGTAGAGGATGCTGTAGCTGGTATCGAGGCAATTAATCGAGCAGGTATGCGTGCTATCGGAATTGGTGATAAAGAGCTTCTGAGTGATGCCTTAATCGTCTACCCAAGCATCGACGCGCTGAACCTAGCTGATTTACAAGCACTATAAACAAACTAAACGACACGTTTAGCCTGTGAGCATTCAACTTTATACAAAGATGAAGAAAAACAGGCTTAACGTGGTTAAAAAGAGCAGCAATATTATAAGGTTTGTTTTTGGAGACGCTGAGTTGACTGACGTTTAATCAGCTTAACGGGTAGCAATTGCGATGTAACTTTAAAACCTTCCATTTGTTTTAATAACTTATCTACCAATAACTGGCCACCTGCATAGGTATTCTGTTTCACCGTAGTCAATGAAGGGGTGCCATAAGCAGACATGGCGATGTCATCAAAACCCACAATAGCAACCTGTTGAGGTACATTTATACCATGCTCTAACAATGCCTTCATTGCCCCCATGGCAATTGCGTCACTGGCAGCAAAAATACCCTCTAATTTATTAATCTGCTGAAATAAAGCTTGCTGAGTTTGCAGGTAACCTGCTTGCGCCGTAAAGTCTGTATTGAATTGTAAACCTTCCTCTATTTCAATGCTTGCGGCCTGTAAAGCGTCTTTGTAACCGAGGTATCGCATTTCTATTTCTGTGTGGCGAATATCGCCTAAAAACGCGATCCGCTTACATCCCTGCTCTATTAAGTGAGCAACGGCCAAATGCGCGCCTTGACGGTTGTCACTTCCAATGACAGGAAATGTTTCTGCACCCGTTGCAGCCCCCCATACTACGAAAGGGACACCTGCGGATGCTAATTGCTCAACCCGATCGTCATGCTCGCCTTGGCCAATCACAATTAATCCATCGGCTCGTTTTGAGTCATAGTAATAATTACGCCAATCTTTATCAGTGGTTTTACTGGTGCTTAACAGCATATCGTAACCTTTAGCTGTTAATTCATCGGCTATAACACCCAATAAATCAAGTAAAAATGGATCGCTAATTGCTTGTTGAGTTTTTGAGTCAAATAAAATTATGACTGCGATCGTATTGCTTTTTTGAGTACGTAAACTGCGCGCTGTGGCATTCACCTTGAACTGGTGTGAAGCCGCAATTAACTGAACTTTTTCACGCGTTTTAGCGTTTATCACCGGGTTGTCGCGCAAAGCTCTAGAGGCGGTGGATTCAGACACCCCTGCCAACTTAGCAATATCAGCCAAGGTCATCACTTTTACCGCTTTTTTCATCACTTCTATCCGTTCTTTTATCGGGTATTCATTGTTACTGTTTCAGTGAGCATAATGCCTTATACCCTCATGAGGAGCAACGGCAGTCTAAGGTCTGCTATATCTAAACCTTTATTTATACCAAATAAATCTATGCAATCGACTGCAAAATCAACTAACAGCGTATTGCAATCGATTGCAAACTATCTTAAGGTAAGTTCTGCGAGGCAACACATTAAAAATATAGCCCGCGTTTCTAACAACAGGACAGGAGATTCATAATGGCGTTACAGCTCAATAAAATTACCGCTGCCATGGTATTGCTGTTTAGTTTACCGGCCGTTGCTCAACAAAGCAGCGAGACCGCACCAGCTGAACAAAATACACAGAACAACCAGATTGAAACGATCATCGTCACTGGTAAAGCCAGCGGTATGAGTGGTTTAAAAGTTGATACTAGCTATGCTGTAACCAATGTTTCAGCAGAAAATATTACCCGGTTAGCGCCAAAAAGCACTGCCGAATTATTTACTGTTGTTCCTGGTGTTTGGGCTGAAAGCTCAGGTGGCGTGGCAGGTGCAAATGTATTTGTTCGTGGTTTCCCTAGTACAGGTGATGCACCATTTCTGACTATTCAGCTAAATGGAGCGCCTATTTTCCCACCACCAACTTTATCGTTTCTAGAAAACTCGTCAATTTTTCGTCTTGATGAAACTATTCATTTTATGGAAGCGCTTCGCGGCGGTTCAACTCCTGTACTGTCAAATGGACAACCCGGCTTAACAACAAACTTCTTACTCAAAGAAGGGGGGGATGTTACAGAAGGACTCGTTAAGTTTTCGACATCAAGCTATGGTTTACGACGGGTTGATGGCGTGATCAGCGGTGAAATTGCCAATGACTTATTTGTTATGGCAGGAGGTTATATAAGTAGTTCAGAAGGCCCTCGTGAAGTCGGCTTTAATGCAGAAGAAGGCCATCAATTCACTGTTAATGTCACTAAGTTATTAGATAACGGCAAAATTAATTTTTATACACGTCAAACCGATGACAGCGGTGTTTGGCATTTACCGGTTCCTATCAATGTTGCGGGTGTTGATAACAGTTACAGTCAAATTGGACCGAACAATCGCTTAGGAAGCATTGCCTATGGCCCTGACAACGACAAACAAAGTTATGACTTTGGTGATGGCCGAGGCTGGAAAGGCGGTATCACGGGCGGTACAGTTGATTTAGATTTAACTGATAGCTGGCGTTTAATGTACCGTTTTAGCCATATTGCAGGCGAAGCAAACACCTTTGGCTTGGTGCCCGAAGGAGGTGCCACAACATTGGGGAATGTTGCTGGTATTAATGGCCCAGTCACCGGTGCTGTCAGTGGCAATACTTACAATAATGATACTCAAGTACAACAAATTGGCCGCTGGGTCGTGTTAAAAGATATTGAAGCTTTTACTAACGATATTGCTTTTAGCAAGACCACTGACAATGCAGTTTTTACGCTAGGCTATTACGCCACTAACTTCTCGGTACAAGATTGGTGGTCTATTGGTAATCAGCAATGGCATGTTGTTGAAAAAGGTGGCGAAGCATTAATCGGTATTGACTGCAACGATTCACTCTCTAGCTGTACCTGGAATTATGATATTGATGCCACCGGTGATGGTGATACCAGCGCGTTTTACGGTGCAGTTGAATATCAATTAAATGAAGAGTGGCGAGTTGATGCAGGCTTGCGTCGCGAAAATCACAAAATTACTTATGTTGTTGACGAAGGTTTGACCGGCGCTATTAGCAAAGCCGTTGACTATGACGAATCAGAAATTGCATGGACTACTGGTGTTAACTGGATGTGGCAACCGAACATGGGCATGTTCGCTCGCATCAATAAAGGCAATAAAATGCCATTCTTTGATGACTTCCGAGATAACTTCGGTGCGTTTGAAAGTGGCGACAACTTGATTAAAGAAGTAAGCCAATACGAACTAGGTTACAAGTGGGCTGAGAAAAATTACAGTTTATATGTAACAGGTTTTGCAAATGAAGTTGAGGGTGAATTATTTGTCTCTCGCCCAGGTGCACCTGCTGAAGTGTTAACAACAGAAGCGCTAGGTATAGAAGTAGACGCCAATTACCGTTCAGATAATGGCTTTGCTATCAACCTAAACGCCACCGTTCAAGATACTGAAATTACGAATCATCCCGACTTAAACATAATAGGCAAACAAGCAATTCGACAACCAGAATGGATGTTAAGAATGACGCCTAGTTACGGTTTTGAAGTGCAAGATATGTATGCAACGGTATATGGCACTTTAGCAAGTGTGGCAGACCGTTTTGGAGACAATGCAAATACCGTTAAGCTTGAAGGCTACACAAAAATTGATTTAGGCGTGCAACTTGAAATTACCGAGCAGCTTAGAGCGCAATTTGCAGTGAGCAACTTAACGGATAAAGACGGTATTACGGAAGGCGATCCGCGCTCAGCAGGTAGCCCAAATGGGCGCTATATTATGCCTCGCAGTGTTGAGTTTAGTATTACCTACAGTTTCTAACACCTCCCTCGTGTTATTTGTATTGCCCTTGATTAACTCAAGGGCTTTTTTGTTTTGAAAAGCTTCAATTCACTAATTGCATCCGGTAGACCTCCGCCACCTCGCCGGTTAGTGCCAAATGGAGGCATTTCACTGGGCAATCAGCAAAGATCTTTTTGCAGTTCATAGCAATCTCTGCTTTACCTAATATCAAGTTTGTTCGACGATTTTTGCTTGCTTAACCATCTTAAACAATCTCGAACCTAAGCTGTGCCTTCACCTTTCCGATAGCGTAAATTTAGATTCCGGCTGCAGATTATCTTACATTGGCGATTTGGAAGCACTTAGAACGATAAACGCACGCCCACGTTCACCGTCGTGATTTTCCCGTACTCGTAGCCTGTGACCAGTGCGATGTTTGGTAGGAAATGCCAGCGTCCGTTCAAACCGATCAGAACGTCAGATTCGAAGGGATCTTTTCCGCTGGACGCGATACCACCTACCGCGGTGTAACGCACATGGCCCTGCAGATGCAAAGTCGGCGTTGCTGTCCAGATAGCGCCAATCTCCGCACCGATGCCGCTATCGTTAGCGTCGACATCTAGATTAAAACCTTCAGCGCGCGCATCCTTGAACTCGAGCTGGTCAAGGCTTAGCCGACCGTAGTAAGCCAACGTTTGCGAAACAGGGTATTGATAACCAACACCAATGCGCCAACGTTCCACGTCGTACTCACCTGTTACAGTGCTGGTGCCGCTGCGTATTTCAAGCTCTTGGCCAAGTGATGCATACTCGCCAAACAGGTGCATCTGATTTCCGAACTGCCATGCCCCACCAATAAATCCACCGCCATCAGCATCGCTTTCAAGATCGAGTGGGATATTCCCAGTGACCGCTGCGGATGTCTCAATGTCGTTGACAAAGCCGCCGACAATACCGCCCTCGATGTAGGTAAATCCGATATCGCCCGCACGAGCCATCGCGGGACCAGAAAAAGATAACGCAATCATTGCCATGATCATTCTGTGTTGCTTCAACATTTTTGTATCCTTAATTCTGAATTATCGGAGGTTTGGTTCGACTTACTATAGATCATAGATCGGTAAAACAAACGCCTAGCCCTCGATTGATAGATAAAAACAGTACTTTAAAATTGAGCTAAGTGAAAAATAGTCAATCGCATATAAAGTGCCATCCATTTGCAAGTGTTTGTAGTCAATGGAGCTGCAAGTCATAGCTGAAGGCGTTGAATCAGTAGCGCAGCGCGTATTATTACAGAGTATGGGGTGTCGCAACTATCAAGGTTATCTTTATGGAAAACCTTGTCAAATACGACAGCTGAAAATTTGAGCGTCATTTGAGTTGTTTATCGAGATAATGCTGAACTACGTATCTGCAATATTATGGATAGGGGTCATTCAAACATCCAAAATCGCGCGTGGAAAATATCCGATTTTCGCTCTTTCCGGTAGGTGCCAA
>NZ_JANQVQ010000246.1 GCF_030730205.1 Paraglaciecola sp. | reverse complement strand
ACTGAAGATACCGCTTATTCTTACCAAGTAAGTGCCTCCGATCCAGACAACAGTGCGCAAGTCTTGGTTTACAGCCTCAACAATGCACCAACTGGTATGAGTATTGACACTTCAGGCTTAGTCACTTGGACGCCAACCGAGGGTGTATTAAGCTCTGGTGAGGTCAGTGTAGTTGTCGCTGAAGACGCAAGCGCAACCGCCTTAAATGTTGAACAAAGTTTTACGATCACCGTGACCCCTGTAAATGATCAGCTAAGCGTTCAAGCCCTGGCCACAGATTACACTTTGGACAACGGCGCAACATTCAGTCAACAACTCGCGGTTAGCGATGTCGATGATGAAAATAATGGTAGTGATATTACCTACACCTTAGTAGGTGCTCCAACGGGTATGACTATTTCGTCAACTGGATTAATTGAGTGGACTCCAGCATTAGCGCAATCAACAAAATATGATGTGACAATCAATGTTACTGACGGCGGTGAAGATGGCACCGTCGCTGTGCCTGTTAGTTTTGCTGTTGATGCGCTCGTATACCAACAAATTAGCGGTAAAGTAGCCAACTATTTCACAGGTGATTTTATCGAAGCAGCTGAGTTAGTTTTGGCTAATGGCTCTGCAATGAGCGCCCCCGCAACTAGTACAGTTGATGGCGACTATGTCATTAGTGTAGTTGATCGATTTTTAGCGGATCGGATGACGCTATCAGCCAGCAGTACGGGATTTGCCAGTTACTCTTTGGTGCTAAACAGTGGATCAGATTTATCTAATCAGTTCCTTTCCTTGGTACCGAGCGATGTAACGATGAACTTTGATCCAACTCAAGCTTTCACGTTAACTCATGAAGGAATCGACCTATTAGCATTTTCAGCCAATACGCTCGAACGTACCGATGGTATGCCAATCGAAGGACAAGTGACCGCACAAGTAACCGTCATTGACCCAAGCCGAGATATCAGCGTGATGCCGGGGGATATGTTAACGACAGATGGTGATGAATTGGTCCCTATAGAATCGTTCGGCGCTATGGATGTTATCTTAACTGACGCGGCTGGTGCAGCTGTTGATGTGCAAAGCGGACAAACCGTTACCATTCGCATTCCGTTGAGTGAAAGCTCAACCACACCACCTGCCACTATCCCTCTCTATTACTTTGATTCATCAACTGGCGCGTGGGTTGAAGAGGGCACGGCGAACCTGACTACTGAAAATGGTGAAACCTTTTATGCAGGTACCGTGGGGCACTTTACCACTTGGAACGCAGATCAAGTTTACTCCACGATTTTCATAGAAGGTTGTGTGGTAGATCTTGACGGTTCGCCTTTGGAAAATGCGACAGTTCGTTCGACTGGTCGAACTTACAATGGCCAATCGACAGCAAGGACTGACGCCAGCGGAAATTTTTCGATTCCAGTGATGATGGACAGCACCGTTTTACTGTATAGCTCTAACGGCAATCAAAGCCGAACCCTAACGGTGAATGTCGGTAACACCAACGAAGTACTTGACTCGTGTTTAGAACTTTCTGCTGCTACTGCAACCGTCACGCTAACATGGGGTGAAGAGCCTGATGATCTAGACAGCCATTTTTATGGGCCGGCCAATGCCGAAGCAAGCTCTGAGTTTCACGTTTATTACTCGAATGATGAGGTTACGGTAGAAGATTCGACCATCTATTTAGACGTCGATGATACGAGCAGTTATGGTCCTGAAATTATTACTATTCCAACGTTCCCCTTTGCTGGTCGTTACCAATATGTAGTGCATGAATACAGTGGTTTAGGCAATATTTTGATTTCTCCCACAAGAGTAGAAGTGAAAGTAGGCACCCAAACACGAATTTTCTCGCCCTCAGAGGGGAACATCACCGACTACTGGCACGCATTTGATTTTGTAGTGGATACTGCGGGCAATATCACCATCGAAGAAGTCGATCAATGGATATTTGGTTTTAGTGGCAGAGTTCAACAACCTCAGAGCGTGACGCCTCAATTGATGTATAAAAAATCGGGGTTGAAATCACGAGCGATACAGCAAAAGTATTACAAACAGTAAATACTGGTCCGCTGTAAAAACGCAAAAGGGTTGATGACGTTATCAACCCTTTTTTACACTATTGAAAATTATATTAGCCTATAGTCAATTGTGTTTCAGGATACCTAAGGCGTTTTTTCCGAGGACTC
>NZ_JANQVQ010000245.1 GCF_030730205.1 Paraglaciecola sp. | reverse complement strand
GTATTATTTTTGCTTTGTCAACCAGACAACCAAATCAACAAAATCTTCTTCTTTCATACCTGCGGCAAATTTCGCTTGGTATTTACCGTTAACAATAAAGTTAGGAACACCGCTTAAGTGCTTACGGTACTGATCTACCGTTTTGTTGTTTTTTTGCAGCATGCTATTTACGCCAAAGCTAGCGCTTAATTTTGTAAACTCGGCGGGTTCAACTCCATTTACGGCAAATACGTTTTGAAGGTCTTTACTGCCCGCAACAGTGGAGCGCTGAACATGAATATAATTGAAGATTGCCTTATTCATTGCTTCTTCTTGTTTAAGAGCACGGGCAACCATTAATGCACGAGTAGCATCATCTTGGATCGCTTCAGTTGTAAAGCGCATAAAATTGACATGAACCTTGGTAAATGTCGTGTCACTGTCTAATTTTGCTTTAATGCTTTTTACGAGTGGCTCAAACTGAAAGCAGTGTGGACACCAGTAAGAAAAGAACTCAAGCACCTCTGGTTTAGCAGTAGCCTCGTCACTAATGACTGTGTAGTGAGTGCCTTCTTTCCATGTCTCTTGTGCACAGGCTTGTAAAGGAATTAAAACAGCGATGAGTAAACTTAGTAAGATTTTCTTCATTTTCAATATTATCTCTTAAGGCTAATGTAAAGGTAAAACTTGGACTAATATGGGAGGTTACCATAGCTAGTATAAAATACCGATAGTCTGTTTTAGACAAGATTGTAAATGAGTGTTAAATGTATTGTGTTGGCACTTGAAATAAAAGAAGGTCGTACTAAGTACGACCTTCTTAAACTGACAAGCTGTTAGCTCATTTTATATCAAGCATTTTCGACTAGAAAACGTAGTTAATCGCAAAGCGTAATAACGTAGCATCTAAAGAGTCATTTAAATCATCAGAATACTTACTTAAGTCTGCTTTTAATGCAACGTTAGTGTCAACATCATAACGAACGCCGGCAGTGATAACACTGTACTCGTTCATCACAGCTTGTTGTAAACCAACAGTTATGGCTGTTGCGGTAGGTCTAAGCGCCTCTGGAGCAGCAGCAACACGGTCTAAGAACTTATACTGATCGTCTTCTTTAAACTTTTCATAGGTAATTGAAGGCGTAAACTTGCCTGAGCGCATACCCGCAGTAACATAGAATGCGGTGGCTTTGGGGCTGAACGAGTCTTTATTTTCCGTTATGGTAATTTCTGCGCTGGCAAAATAATCGAAGGTGTCAACTTCAGTTCCAAAACCAAAGAAAGTACCAGTGTTGTTGTCAAGGGCAAGGTCGTCAGCTAATTCAGGCAAACCTAAGCTAGTTAATGTGCCAAGTGTACCATCGATGTCAGTACGGCTATAAGTAGACTTGTTAGTGCCGTAAACCCCACGCATTTTAAACCACTCGTAAGTTGCTTCAGCAGAGAAAAGCAATAAGTTTTTACCAGACAAATCACCACCTAGAAAGTCTGAGTTGTAAGTGCCCGCTACTGCTTGTAGATTGTATTCCCAATCACCTGAGTAGGTGCTGTAATCAAACTTAACACCATCAACGTTACTAAAACCTACATCATAAACAGAACGAGGCGCAGATACCCAGTGATAAGAATAGCCTACATCAGATGATGCAGAATAGCGGAACAGTGGTAAACGAATGCGACCAGCAGAAATAGCCAATTTGTCAGTTGCTTGATACGTCATATATGCCCATTCAAACTCTGGACTATAATCGTCGGAACCACGAGCGACCATTTGTGCCGTTGCTGTCATTTTACTATTAATGTCGCCACTTACTTGGATAGCGAATAAACTCTCATCGGTAAAGGAAATGCTGTCATCGTAACCGTAAACAACGTCATCAGAGCTGGTAATACCGCCAATTAAATTGGCAAAGCCGTTTATGCGAACTTCAGCTTGTGCTGACAAACTAGCAAGTGTCAGTACACTTAATGCGATTAATTTTTTCATTTTTTATCTTCCTAATTAGTTCAGTGAAATGGCTTTAACAGCACCAGTAACCGATGCACTATCAACATAACCAACGGCATCTTGATTGCCTGATACAATGGCAATCACTTCCGCATCGTTGTTAACCTCTTTAGGGGGAATTCCTTTACCAGTGAAAACTAATTTCGACCAATAAGCCGCTACTTGGGTAGAGCTTCTGCCTAGGGTGTCGGTATCGAACGATGCGCGACTAGCTGATTCTGGTACCTGATTAATTGGTAGCGCTTCTTTGCCATTTGAAAACTTATTTTCTTTTCCTAAAAAAATCCTTTGAGCGGTTTTAGCATCAATAGAGGCATCGTTCGAAGGATGAACAATCAGAACGACTTCTGCATTGCTATAAAACGAGATTGAGCACCCAATAACAGCGCTAATCAGTGTGGTAGTTAAGGTTTTTTTTAACATGGTGGTTACCCTTATATGTGTTTAAAAAAGAACATCACTTTTGTTATTTCAGAAGTCTGAAACACATTAAAAATAATGCGTTATTTTTAATGTGTTCTAGCTCGTCTCTGTTAATAAAGTTTGTCAGGTGAGTTCGAGGGCGCGAATTATGCCGTATTAGGTGCCCGGTGTCTGGCTTAATGGGTATGTGTATGTATACCTAGTTATTGATCTGTATCCTGTATGTTTTTTATTCATTTCGCTTTTTCCTATCTATTGGAAGGCAAATACTCGCTGACTATTGCCGATTTAATGAACATTTCTCTTCATCAAAAACGTACACGTTTCCTGCAATTTTTTTGGTTCCATTGTTCGCTTTTAATGTGACTAAACCTGTGTATCCACATGACTACGAACGTAAAAAAGAGATTAGACTAAAATCAATTTATAGCTAAAACGAACTTAAGCCCCCGAATTATAGACAATTTTCAGAAAGAGCAAGGTTGAAATGAAAATATCTTGCAAGGGGAGGGGGTTCCCCTTGCGAATAAGAAAGATTACAGAGTAATGGCAGCACCGACGTAAAAAGTGCGGCCAGCAGTGTTAAATCCAACAACATCTTGGTAGTGGCGATCAAATAGGTTTTCTGCGCGAAGTGTAAACTGAATGAGCTCGTTAAATTTATAGCGAGAAGTGAAGTTAACTAAGTGGTAATCGTCAAGTCTTACTCCACCAATATCCACCAGATCTCTTACCACTTTAAGTGTTACATTAAGTGTCAACATATCGTCTAGTAACGCGGTTTGCACACCTACATTAGCTTGGTGCTTGGGACGTCTAATACGCTCCTCATCTGCATTGGTTTGTGTGTGGTTATAGGTATAATTTGACCACAGTGTTATGTCACGGAAAAGCGTTTGACTTAATTCAAATTCGATACCTTTAGAATTGCTAGATAGACTATTTTGTAGATAACCGGTGTAGGCCAAACTATCAAAATAGATTTCGTTAGCAATGGATTGATTAAAGTAAACCAAAGACATTTTCTGTGAATGATTATTGTAATCTATGCCAATATCAAAGCCTTTACTGGTCTCTTCTTTAAGTTGCAAGCCCGCCGCATCTCCATAGGCATAGTCTCCATCATTGTAGGCTTGCTCGTATAAACTGGGGGCGCGAAAACCTGTGCCGTAAGACGATTTAAGCTTAATTAGCTCTTGTGCATTTAATGGCAGTAAATAAGCCGCACTTATACGATAGCTATGGTGGCTACCAAAAGTCTCATTGTCGTCATGACGTACGCCCGCGGTCATAAAAAATTGGTCGTGCCAAGAGGCTTGGTACTCGGCGAAGAGCCCCGTTTGTTCTCTTTGCTCCCCAGAGCTGACCAATTTCTGTGATTCATTATCAGCACCCCAAATGATTTTTTGCTCAGCTAAGTTGATATACCCCCTGTATTCAACCTTATTGATCTCGCCTTCGCTGGCAAAACTAAACTGGTCTTGACTAAAATATTGACGTTCGACATCGGTTTTTGCATAGCCTAACTGGTGATGCATATTCTTATGTTCATATTGCAATGATAATCGAGCCGTTTGATTTTCGCTTTCGGTTCGGCAAGCGTTAACGGGGGCAAAAGTGGTATTGTCAAAGCAGCCATCATATTCATTTTCAGCATCGACATTACGCAAGACAACATTTAGTAAAAGTGACTCGTTTATCTGTAGGCCTGTATTCAAATGTAAGCTTGTGTTTTGATACCCGTCTTTGTCGCCAGTTTCATCTGCTGTTTGGGCATTGAACCCATCGGTTTCAAATTGCGCCGCGGCTACATAAATGTGTCCTGTTTTATTGGCATAGCCAATATCTGCACTTAATAGAGAGCTTGAGTAACTGCCAATTTGTGTGTTTACCGATCCTGTTAAACCCATCTCGCTTTGTTTGGTGGTAATGCTCACCACCCCACCGGCATCAGCCCCATACATCAAGCCTTGCGGACCCCTAAGAATTTCAACTCTATCGATAAATGTTGTCAACATATCGTCGAAGATAGGCGTGACTTGCGGGGCCGTAGGATCGCTTAGCTCCACGCCATCGATATAGACTTTGGTTCTAAAGCCATCTTCACCACGAACACGCAAGGTGGTGTTTTTGCCGATACCACCAGAATTTGACACGCCGACTCCCACTTCGTGACGCATAACATCGGCTAAGGATATATTCCCTCGCGCTTCAATATCTTCTTTTTCAATCACACTTACACTGGTTGCGAGTTCTCGCATCGACAAGGGGATTTTGCTAGAAACGACAGTTATTGTTTCAAGTTCAGCGTTGGATAAGGAAGGACTAAGCGTATTGGCAAGTACAGAAGGGGTAAAAATCACGCTGCTACAAAATAAGCTGATGCAACACGAACTATTGCGGTAATTCATTGATTTCATTAATTTTAGGCCTAATTGATGCACTCCGCCCGAGTACATAAAATACAAACTAAACAAGCTATGCTGGTTTAGCACCAGATTAAGGCCGGTATCCGGGCTCATAAGTGACCAAACAATGTTGGACTGCTTTACAACCTTCCCATTCGATCGAACAGTGGTATGCCTGCAAAACATTTCTTATTTACCGTTGCGGGGGCAGCGTAGGCTTTACATCTTAGTACCTTAAGATATTCACCAACTTCCCGTTTAACCTGATAGTAGAAACTGGGTTAGTACTATCGAGGCACCTTAAACGCGGCGCAGTATATTGAAAAGACAAGTAAATAGAAAGTGCAGTTAAAACAAAGTAAGGGGGGCTTCTTGTAAGGCAGACATTTGCTCTTTTAAAGAGAGAATTTGTTGCTCCCAATATTTGCCATCGGCAAACCAAGGAAAAGCTTGCGGAAAAGCGGGGTCTTGCCAGCGTTTGTTTAACCATGCCATGTAATGCACCATGCGCATGGCTCTTAAAGGTTCGATCAATTTGAGTTGTTCGTTGTCAAATTCAGCAAACTCTTCATAGGCATTTATTAAGGTATCTAATTGCAGCATTTGTTGATGTCGGTCACCGGACAACATCATCCAAAGATCTTGGATAGCAGGACCACTGCGACAATCGTCTAAATCAACAAAGGTCGGGCCATCACGCCATAATATATTACCGGGGTGGCAATCACCATGCAGTCGGATATTGTCAGTCTTGTTAGCGCGGTAGAGCTGCAAAGTCTTGTTGACTACAGGCTCTAGGATGGCAAAGAATGAGGTGTGCAAGTAGTCAGGTATGAGCTCACTTTTTTTCAAGTGCTCCAAAGGCTCAAGCAAGTGTTCTTCAACTGAAAATTTTGGGCGATGTACGAAAGTTGCACTTTTTGCTACGGCATGAATTCGCCCAATAAAGCGGCCCATCCACTCAAGTTGGTCAAGGTTGTCCACTTCAAACTGCCTACCTCCCACAGAGGGGAAGAGAGCGAAGTAGTACCCTTGGTATTGATGCAAGGTATTATTCTGATAGATGATTGGGGCGACTACTGGAATTTCGTGGCTCGCCAATTCGAGGCTAAAGTCATGTTCTTCTTTGATTTGTAGCTCAGTCCAACGCATCGGCCGATAGAACTTCACTACATAGCGTAAACGGTCTTCAGCGATAAATTGATACACTCTGTTTTCATAAGAGTTAAGTGCGAGTAAGCCAGACTCCACTCGGATACCTAACGACTCAATCGCGTCTAAAATAAGGTCAGGCCCTAAGCCAGAAAAATCAAATTTTGTCATTTGCCTGGCTCCACCAAGTATTAATTGTCAGGGTATAAGAAGTTACTTGGCTCTTGTACTTTAACGTCAATTAAAGGGTCATTGATCACTTCAACTTTGACCTCGAATTCAGTCACATCTTGCTCTATTTTATAAGGGTCGATGGCTAAGCTTATAGGCCAAGTCAGCACTTCGCCGCCATCTACCACAACGGTATTTTCACCAATAAATTTAGCGCCCTCTAAGCCCACTATGCTAATTAGATAAGTTTGCTTTTGTTGTGACTTGTTGAGAATTTTTAAGGTATAAACGTTTTCAATCAAGCCATCGTTGGTTTCACGGTACAAGGAGTTTCGATCGCGAATAATATCCACTTCTAAGGGCACGCGAGTCATGATTTCAAACACTAATAACCCAGACATTAAAACAAGCACTAGTGCATAACCGACTAATTTGGGCCTAATAATTTTAGTTGTTCCGCCCGCTAATTCGGTTTCAGAGGTGAAACTGATTAAGCCTTTGGGATAATTCATTTTCTCCATCACGCCGTTACAGGCATCGACACACGCCCCACAATTGATGCATTCGTATTGTAAACCGTTACGAATATCAATGCCGGTGGGGCAAACCTGAACACATAGGTTGCAATCGATGCAATCACCTAAGCCTTTCTCTTGATTCGCTTCTCTTGTCGTTTTGCGACTGCGCGGACCTCGCTGTTCACCGCGTGTTGCATCATAGGCAACAGTGAAAGTATCTTTGTCAAACATAGCTGATTGAAAACGCGCATAAGGACAAATATGGGTGCACATTATTTCGCGCATCCAACCTGCATTGCCATAGGTGCAAAAGGTAAAAAACAGCACAAAGCCCACCGTCCATGCAGAGCTAGAAAAGGTAAAAAATTCAATAAACAATTGGTCGATAGGGGTGAAATAACCGACAAATAAAAGAGAGGTAAGTAGAGCAACCGCTACCCATGAAAGATGTTTTAAGGCCTTTCGCCAAAATTTATCAAAATTCATGGCTCGCTCATCTAATTTGATCCGCTGATGTCGAGAGCCTTCAATTAACTCTTCAAACCAAATATAAATAAACGTCCACGTGGTTTGCGGGCACATAAAGCCGCACCATACTCTGCCTGCAAAGGTCGTGATAAAAAACAGTGCAAAAGCGGCAACAATAAAAATCCAAGCAAGCAGAGTTAAATCTTGTGGCCATAAAGTTAAGCCAAAAATATTAAATCGTTGACTACCAATATCTAACAAGATGGCCTGATGCCCGTCATATTGGATCCAAGGAAGAATGGCAAATACACTTAAGAAAATAAGCCCAAAGAAACGGCGAAAGTTTTCCAGAGTACCTGATACAGCACGGACATAAATGCGGCTACGAGGAGTGTAGTGGTTATCATGTTGACTGGAGTCGGGTTTGTGAACTTTAACGGGAGAAATCACTTTAACTGGGATTCGTTCACTCATGTGGTGTCCTTGCTAGAAAATGCTGCAAAATCTAAAAACGATTCAGTATATCATTTACTCGTCATCGCTGCTGCTGTTGTGTGTCTTATTGTTTGATTTCTATCAACAAATCATGCTCTAACTTCCCAGCTAAATTTAGCACAAGAGTTTATCCCCAGTTATGGCAGCACATAACTAATGTTAGTACTCTATTCACTCAACTTCATTTACTCTAGTAATAGGTAAACCAATCAATAAGTGTTATGACGCGTTTTTTTATAATCTCCTTTGAAATATTGGCTCTTGTTGCACTGTTGCGCTCGCCGTTTATGCATTATTGGTTTGACGATGTGCAGAGCAAAGTGGCGGATTGGATGTTAGATATATCGTTGATGGCCGAAAGAAATGAATTATCAATCTTTCGACAAGCCATTATTTCACATACAAATAATTTAACTGAATCTCAATTAGCCTATTTAGAAACCATCACCGCTAACAAAATGTCAGTCAGCCATTTTGATAGCCTTTATTGTCAAGCCAATGATAAAAACCCATATTTTTATGGGGCTAATTTACGTTATCTTTGTAGTGAAATAGCCAGCAGTCAAATAGTGGCCAATTAATTTCTGGTTATCTTCATCGGGAAGTACAAGGTAAATTGAGCGCCACCCAACGCACTTTTACTAACGGAGCATGTACCTTGATGCCACTGCATGACCCGTTTGACAATAGCAAGACCTAAACCCGCGCCTCCTTGAACCCGATCGCGGGCCTCATCAGGACGAAAAAAAGGCTCAAAAATCTTCTCAGCTAACTTGTCACTTACCCCCATGCCATCGTCTTCCACCAATAGCATAAGGTTATTTTCATTAGTTTTTATCGTGACCACAATACACTGTGTCGCGTAACGGGCAGCATTAAGTAAGAGGTTTTCTATTGCCCTTTCAATAAAGTGTCCGTCACCGATTATTTGCTCATCATTACCCTCAACGCTAACCGACAGGTGGGCTAAGTGACTCGTGTTTAATCTATCGACTACATTTAGGCAGATTGCCTTAAGAGGAATTTCGCAAAAGTGTAAGTTCGGCATGTGCGCCTCTCCTGCCGAAAAATCCAACATCTCTTGGACAAGTTTCTCAAGTTCAAGCACATCCATACGCATATTAGCGAGTAACTGGTCTTGGTTTTCATCTAACATGCCTAAAGCAAATTTTAAGCGCGCTAATGGCGTTCGAAACTCATGAGCGACCCCACCCGACAGCTCTCGTTGGCTTTGTATCAATGCTGAAATTTGGTCGCGCATACTGTTTAAGGCAATTGCAACGGGGGCGACTAAAGACGAACTACTGATATGATTTTTGCTGATGTTACCATCGGGTAATACCGTCGTGACACTTTTTTTCAAGGCCTCCAAATCGCGCCAAAGCGGCCAAATCCAAAGGGCAACCAGCCCGCCTAATGCAATAAAAAATATTGTGCGGTATAAGAAAAAGCTTGTTCTGTCTGGCGCTGCATCATTAAGCGATAATTCTAGTAAGCGGCCTGATTCGAGTAAGAGATAAATTTGTTCGCCTAACAGTGGGTCAAAAACACTCACCGCTTCACCACTATCTAATTGATGTTGGTTGTCGGGGGGCCATGCAATATCACTGTTATCTAACAAGCGATAAGCAATATTGGTGTGCTGCAGTAAGCTCTGTATATCAATATTTTGTTTGTTTGCTGCAGCTAAAAGTTGATGCAAGTGTGAACGCGCCGGTGTTGCAGGTGGGGTAAAAAAGCTATCTAAGCCAGCACTGAGACCAAGTAGAGCCAAGGTAATGAATACATAAAGACTAATAAACAATTTAGCCATTTATGTTATTCGTCCCAGGCTTCAGCGACAAAAAAGAAGCCTTTGCCCCAAATCGTTTTAATACGGTAAGGGTGCAAAGGATTATCTTCTAGTTTCTTGCGTAGGCGTGAAATTCTGACGTCGGCAGAGCGATCTAAACCGTCGTATTCTCGACCAATTAATTCATCATATAACACACTGCGTTCGACAAGCGTTGAGGCGTTTTCTGCAAGTTTCCATAACATATCAAATTCGTGGCTAGTCAATTGTACATTGCGTCCTTTGAGCAAGGCGCAGCGAGCATTTTTATCAATAACCAATTGGCCAAACACTAATTTTTGCACTGGCAAAGAAGGAGAGCTTAGGTGCCGAGCTCGGCGCAACAAGGCATTAATCCTTGCCAGGAGTACTCGTGGTTCAACAGGTTTGACAATATAATCATCCGCGCCTATTTCAAGCCCCAGTACTTGGTCGAAATCATCGCCCTTGGCGGTCATAAATAATAATGGCCCGTTATAAAAGGGACGTATTTGCCGACACAAAGTGAAGCCGTTTTCACCAGGTAACATAACGTCCAATAATACGATGTCGGGTTTTGTCTGTTTTACGTGGCTGAGTAAAGTGTCGCCGTTGGAAAGGTGCTTAACCTCAAAGCCTTGCTGGCTTAAATAACTCACAATTAATTCGCTAAGTCTTTGATCATCCTCTACCAATAATACATAGGCCATTAAAAAATACTCCAAGGACTGCGAAGTCTGCGTCGTTGTTTTTGTCGTTGAGACTTAATAAACAAGGTAGTCGTCAACAGTGTGGTTTGTTTTGTATCAAGTAAAGTGAGTTGCTCACTTTGCTCTAATTTTACGGTGAGCTCGAGAGGAAATTCAGTAATCGAGTAGCAGCCTAAATTGCGTGAATCCAGGCTCAAACAGTATTGTTCTGCAGTCATATTTTCCAGTGCAATGAATAAGGTAAACACACAAGATACCTCTGGCAAGGCACTGATACAGGTCGTTGGTTTGACGTGCCAATTAGGCGACTTGGCGCTGACTCGGTAACTACATAGTAAACAACAAAACAGACACAGCACAGCTAGCTTCAAGTTAGATTCCGTTAAAATTGATAAGCAAAACCACTAAAAAAACGATAAATCGACGAGTCTTCTACAAGTGGACTTTGCGTCATGCCTTTATTGAGTTTTTGCACACTTAGCTTAGTTAGCCACAGCCATTTGTCATTTAATGGCTTTTGTATGGATAAGGTCAGCGCGGGTTGCCAGCCCCCTTTGGCCTGATAATAAAAAAACGGGTCCACTTTATCCAATGGTCGAATTCCATAATAGTAATTGAGTAGCTTGCTGCTTTTCCAAACGACATCAAGCTCAGCCACCAATCGCAGTGTCTGCCAATTCCAACTATGTTGATAATACACTGACATTTTTTGACCATTATGGGTGCCTGTCACATCTTGCCATACAGAGATTTGCCACTGTGCATCTTGAGTATAATAATGCCAACGGGTGCCGGCTAAAATAGCCCAATCCCGTGTTGCTATATGGTCGATAGACAACTTTTCTGGGCCAGTACTCAAGCCACCATCTAGGGCGGTCAAATTACTATTTTTATTAATAGGGTTAAGAATGTTGACTGGGTGCCAAAAACTAAAATAAGCGCGTTCTTGGTCGACCTCTAAAAAGGTCACGAACGCGGAATGAGCATGTTCCGTCCATTGATAGCCTAATTCACCATTGTCAAAATAAACGGCTTCTCCATACCATGCGATATCAGGCAGAATAAATAAGGGAATAGTATCCCCGTCTTTTAGCGGATTAGAACCAAAACCGAGACCTAACGCTACACCAAATTGCCAACTTTGTGGCGACACACACTGCTCATCATGCGTGCAAGCTGCACGGCACCAAGGCGCTATTAGCAACAACACAATAAACACGATTTTAGAACGAATACTCACATTAAATCCGCAGTGATAGCTGAATATTAGAAGAGGCAATATGCTAGCAGATTTATCTAAAAGGCAGACTCTTTGATTACAAATATTAACAATTGATGCCAATTTGAATCGCTTTTTAAACGTAGTTCTCTCTACACTTTTGCACGTTTAACGACTTTTACGTTGTGATGCCACAAATAATTACTCATGAAAATCCACTATCAGGGAATGCAAAGCAAGTATGAAAAACAAATATGTAGTGCACTATTTATTGATGCTATTGACACTTTTAGTTAGCGCCTGCGGTGGCTCAGACAATAAGGACAGTGATCCCACCTACCCAGATGCCTACCTGCAATTTTATAATGGCGCATCAAGCAGCGCCCTAACCTACATGAAAATAGTAGATGGCAAAACATTGGGCTCCGCTTCCTATGGTGATGTAACAAGCTTACTTACCCTTGAACGTGGTGATTATTCACTGGCCTTATATCGACTGGATACAGACGGTAAAGAGGTGTTAATTGATGAAATACAAGTGACTCTCAAAGCAGGTGAAAAAAATGTGCTTGTCATGAGCGAAAACGCCAGTGCTACCGAGTTAACTTTATATCAGTTTGCCCGAGAAGAATTAAACGCGCACCTGCGATTGTTTGGTTTATCTGTTACAAACTCAAACCAAGAGTACGACTTATATATGGCTAATGCGGGTGGCAGCTTTGCTGATGCCCACAAGCTGAGTCAGCTGACAAATAATGAGTTTAGTGAGGTTGTGCATTGGGATGGGGCGAATGTGGATTTTACCCTTGGTGAGTATGTGGTGTTTTTAACCTTACCCGGGCAAAGTGAGCCAGTGTTCCAAAGTGCCAATATCAATTTTACTTTTTCTACTGAATACCTGTTGATACTACGCGAAACTGCAGGTGCAAACAGTGGCCATATCGAGTTAGATGTTATTGCGAATGCCAGCACGGTTAGCACCTATCCTGATTTGAATGAAACCGCTCAATACCGAATTTACAACAGTTTGGCTGAGGGCCTAACAGCACAAGTGAGCTTAGAAGGCATTTCAGGCAATACGAGTGCCGCTACAGTTAACGCTCATACGTTAAGCGCCTATTCAGCAGTAAATTTCGGAGACTATCGTTTATCTGCGCAGGTAGAGAGTGAAACCGCTTTAGTGTTTAACAATCGCTTGCTCACCTTAAATCAGGGAGATAGCAAAGCAATCGTGCTTTATCGAAACCAAGAAAGTCAGTTAAACGTATTAACATTTGACGAAAGTAAACTGCCACAGGTGCATGACTTCAATATTCAGGTGGTAAATTTGGTCACTGATTATCCGTTTATCAATGTATTTTTTGTTCGTTCGGATGAGACCTTAGAAACCGCTAGATACCATGTTTCTGGATTAAACCTTGCAAAAAATAAGGCCATTACTTTACCGCAAGATAACTATCAAATTGTTGTTTTGGCCGAGCTTGATAATAATAAATTGTTACTTGATCGTATTGAAGGAGTAGAATTCATGCAAGGCAAAAATACTATTATGACCTTTGAAAGTGAACCTAACTCAGCGACGGGGTTCAAAATACAGGTGTTAAATTAGATACCAGTCTGAACTCGCATAGTCTAAGTGCCTAGCTATTAAACGCGATTCAGTTTAAGTTCATAGCGTTGAGTTTACACTCGACTCTATTAAACAAGAGCGAGGAGAGATAAATGAAAAAGTTAATTGTACCTTTAGTGGCAAGTTCTTTGGCGTTAATTTCAGTCCCAAGTTTTAGCCAGGCTGAGGTAGAAGTAAATTGGCAAAACCCAGAAAGTTATCGTGACGTTAGGCCTACGGGCGAATCACGAAAACGCTTTCGGGAGCACACATTTGCCGAGCTACAAGACTATATTGTTAAATTGGCAGAGCAGTTACCTCAAGGGCAAAAACTCACGCTCAATGTGACGAATCTGGATTTAGCAGGTCAGGTTTGGCCAGCCTCTTTTGTTGGTCTTGGGCACAGCACGAACGATGTAAGAGTCGTAAAAAACATCGACATACCTCGAATGAGCTTTTCTTATACGCTTACAAATAAGGCGGGTGAAATTGTGCAACAAGCAGAGGTTGATCTAAAAGATATGGCGTTTATGGACAGAGCAAATCGTTTTTTTGATTCCGAAAATTTACGGTATGAAAAAAACATGTTGAAAAGCTGGTTTGACGCTGAATTTCCGGCCTTGGTGGTTAAGAACTGAGTCAACTACATAATTGTAAAAAGCTGCTTAGGCAGCTTTTTTATTGGCTCAGTGACTGAGACGAATTAATCTTAGTTATTGTCTAAAGCCGAGTAGGTGCAATATTGGTTTCGCCCCTTACTCTTCGCCAGATAAAGCGCTTTGTCTGATTGATTTAACAACTGTTCTGGCATTAGTACCTTATCTGGGCCTGAAACGGCAATGCCTATACTTAAGGTCACAACATCGCTAATGGCACTCATCTTATGCTGCACCTTACTATCGCGAACGCTTTGCAATATTTGCTGAGCAATGTCTTCCGCTCCTTGTAAGTCAGTGTCAGGCAATACACAAACAAACTCTTCACCACCATAACGGGCAATAAAATCTGAGTTACGTTTTAAGGCATGCTTAATGGTATGAGCAATTACTTTTAAACATTCATCACCCGCCGCATGCCCGTAGTTGTCGTTATACAGTTTGAAAAAGTCTACATCCATTAAGAGGACTGCTACGTAAGATTTTTTACGTATAGATAACTCAATGTCGTGTAACAGCCTGATATCTAATGCACGGCGATTGGCGATATTGGTTAAACCATCTGATAGCGACATTTGCTCTAATTTAACGTTTTGCTGTTCTATGGTTTCGCTAAACAGCACAAAACTATTAGCGATATCTGTAATTTCGTCATTGCCTTTTAAGTTCGCAGACATGACTTGACCCTTTATCTTGCCTTTCACCATGGTGTTGAGCATATCTAAACGCGCCATGATATTTTTTTGTATAAAGATGATCAGAACAATTAAAAATATAACTCCAACAATTAAGGCAACGCCAATAATCGAGGTTTCACTTTCGGCTTTGTTTATTGTCGCCGCCATTTTTTTAGTAATTTTTTCTTCTGTCTCTTTAGCTGAATACTCGAGCAATCGGCCAAAATCTTGAATTAAATTGTGAACAAAATTCTCGCGCCCAATCGCTCTTCCCGCAGTGCGTAGCTGCAATATTTTTAAAGGAAGCAGACCTTCTTCTTGCACAATAAGTTGAGCTAAGTTATTGGTTAACTTAAGTTTTTGACTACTGTTAGTCTCTTGCTGAGCATATTGGCGTAAGAGCTCAAGATCAGTATTGAATTGTCTAAAAAGGTCTCTTACTTCCTGCAGTCGATTCATATTGATACTACGGCTGACATTAACAATGGTCTTAGATAATTGCATTGCCCAAAACGAATTTTCTTTGGTTTGGCCAAAGTCATTTACGTTAGATTCAAAGGCCAAAGAAAGAGTAAATAGCCGATAAATGGCTTTTTCTTTTTCACTTATTTGCTGATTTATCAGTAAGTTTTTTTTAATTAGAGCGGTAAATTCAGCGATTTCCAAACTGATAATATTGAGCTGGACGTCTAAAAATTCATTTTTAAAATATTGTTCAGAAATGCGTTTTAACTGAGCTAAATATTGCTCGACTTTTTCTTCGGCTAAGCGCTTACTGGCGTCTGAATTTGATTTTGATAGCTGTTGTGTTGCTTCTAATAAGCGTGAAGATTCACCGTATAATTTGCTGGAAAAAACAATGTTAGGCAGTGACTCGTCTGCGATATCGTCTAACAAGGTTTTGAAACCCATCAAACTGGAATAGATTAACCACGTAAGAATAAGAAACAGCAGTAACATCCCACCCGAAGTAATACTAAAAATTCGATTGAGAGATATTCTATGTTTCCTCGATTTGTCTATGGCTGAGATCATTCGTCTAATCTCACTATTCGTTCTTCAATTTTGGGTGATATGACTTGCTGGCTTTGTATGGCTCGTATCACCACATCAGAAAGTAAGGGGGTATCTAAGGTTGTAACGCTTTTATCTTGAGTCATCAATAATGTGGTGTAACCGTCTCCGCCTTTTAATAGGTAATCTGATGTCGCTAACTTGTACTGTTTAGTTGGCTGCAAGGGCTGATCATTAATGCTGATATCCTGGATTCGCGAACCAGCGGGATGTTTCATTGAATAACGGAATTTCATTCCTGCCACCTGAGGAAAGCGGCCTTTGGCTGATTCTACTTCGCTCAGCCCGTTTTCTAAGGCCAACAATAATTGCTGCCCCGTGATAGTTGCGGTGGCGATATGGCTTCTGAAGGGCAATTCTCTAGCAATATCACCACGAGTGATCACGCTTTGAGCTTGGTAGGCTTTGTCGCCCCTAATAATGCCACCATTGACTAGGGCAATATCGGCCTTGGTTGCTTCTTTCAGGGCATCCGCAATAAAGTTGCCAAACGCGACTTCTTGGGTTCTAACTAATTGGCGTTGAGTGTTAAATGTGGTGCTAGTGCGTCCTATGGATTGATTTAACAATCGATTTAGACGCATGTTGTATTCGTCTATTAGCAATGAAGTTGTTCGGTGAGCAATCAAAGAATCAAAATCGACTTTACTTTCTTCTACGCTGACTTTATGAGGAGAATCTGCCTGCCAAGATATATTCAAACGTATTACCGGATCTTTGTCTGTCACAGTAAATGTACGAAGCATGTTTTCTTGAGGAGTCGCAATATCGCTAGTGGAGGCGAGGCGCAAAGCAAAGGCGATTTTATTCGATTCTATTAGCGGCTGGTAATAGTCTTTGTGCTTAGAGTAAATCATTACGATGATGTCAGCACCTTTGCGCTGCAATTGCTTTATTTGTTGATTAATGACTTCTCTAGGCTCTTCTATATTGGCTCGTTGTAACAAATATTCTGTTACCACCTCTTCGTCTAAAATAGAGATAATACCAATGTGCAAGCCGCCTTTATTAATTAATAGATTGGTATTAATACCCTCTAAATTTCCTTTATTTAGCGGGTCATACAGATTTGTACTAACAAAAGGAAAGGCTGCTTCATAAGAGCGCAATGTGAGTTCGTCTTCAAAATAACTAAACTCGCGTTTATCGATAGTCATTAAATCGGGCTCTAGGGTATTGAGGATGTCGATGATATGAGAGCCGCGGTCTAAGCTTGATAATGGGCTCGGCCCTAAGCTTCCACCACCAAAAATAAAAATAGTGAATTCGTCTTCTTGACGACTTTGCTCCAATAAACTGGCGAGTTTTGCATAGCCCAATTTCTTACTTTTGGTTATCTCTGGCATATTGGCAGCAAATACCAAAGATAGTTTATTTTCTCGTGTTGGTTCGCCAAGCGCCAAATTAGTCATAAGGGCTAATAAAACAGTCAACAAAACGCGATATTTAATAAACATTCTTAACCAACTTGAATAGAACCGTCACTACTGAAAAAATGAGCCTGCACCACCTTGTGATGATGCAGGTATTACGTAAGGCCAAGCTACCTAAAATTATAAGGCTTCAATGGTCAGTTTTTGTTCCTTTAGCTTGGCAATTTGCATTGAAAAGTCAGCCAGTTTAGCTTGCTCTTTTTCAATTACTTCGGCCGGTGCGTTACTCACAAATTTTTCATTAGCCAATTTACCTTGAGTTCGGTCAAAGTCTTTTTGCACTTTTTCAAGCGCTTTGGCAATACGGGCAAGTTCGGCATTTTTATCAATAAGACCTGCCATTGGGATTAAAATTTCCATTTCGCCCACTAAGGCCGTTGCACTGGCTGGTGCTTCTTCATCCGCTTCTAACAAATTAATGCTTTCTAATCGGGCAATGGTACCTAAAAACGCGCGAGTATTCTGCAAGCGTTGCCAATCTTTAGCGCTGGCGTTACGCAACAATACTGCAAGAGGTTTGCTGGGTGGAATATCCATTTCGCCCCGGATATTACGAATACCAAGAACAAAACTCTTCATCCATTCGATGTCATCAATTACCTGTTTATCAATCAAACTTTCGTTTTGTGCAGGGAAACGTTGCATCATAATACTTTGCGAACCATCAGCGGATAATTCACGGCACAGAGGGACCACTCGTTGCCAAATTTCTTCCGTAATAAACGGCATGATGGGGTGCAGTATGCGCAAAATATTTTCTAATACATTGACTAAGGTGTGACGAGTTCCGCGTTTTTGTGCGTCACTACTTTGCTCTGAATTTAGAATGGGTTTAGTCAGCTCTAAATACCAATCACAGAATTGATTCCAGGTAAATTCGTATACGACCTGCGCGGCGATATCAAAGCGATATTCTGCGAAGGCTGTTTCAAACTCTTTTAAGGTGGTTTGTAAACGCGCCAGTATCCAGCGGTCAGCTACGCTTAGCTCAAGTTCACCACCGGCTAAGCCCGTGTCTTGCCCTTCGGTGTTCATCAATACAAAGCGCGAAGCATTCCATAATTTGTTGCAGAAGTTACGGTATCCTTCAACCCGTTTTACATCAAAATTGATGTCACGGCTGGTGGAGGCCATTGCAGCAAAGGTAAAACGTAGGGCGTCAGTGCCGTAAGCGGCAAAACCTTCAGGATAGCTAGCTTGAGTTCGCTTAGCGATTTTCTCCGCTAATTTTGGCTGCATCATGCCTGAGGTGCGTTTTGCGACTAACTCTTCAATGCTAATACCGTCGATCAAATCGATGGGGTCAATGACGTTACCTTTGGATTTTGACATTTTATCGCCATTTTCATCGCGAATAAGGCCGGTGATATAAATCTCTTTAAAGGGGATTTGACCAGTGAATTTTTTAGTCATCATGATCATTCTGGCTACCCAGAAGAAAATAATGTCAAAACCAGTTACCAGCACTGCGCTTGGTATGAAAGTGTTGAGTTCTGGCGTTTGTTTTGGCCAGCCCATGGTGGCAAATGGCCAGAGCGCCGATGAAAACCACGTATCCAAAACATCAGCATCTTGGCGTAAGTTAATTTCAGCACCTAGCTGGTGTTTTTCACGCACCTCAGCCTCAGTTCGACCGACAAAAAATTGCCCACTGTCATCATACCAAGCAGGGATGCGGTGCCCCCACCAAAGCTGGCGAGAAATACACCAATCTTGAATGTTGTTCATCCATTGGTAATAGGTTTTGTCCCAGTTCTCAGGGACAAATTTAATTTCTCCACTTTTTACTGCTTCAATAGCAGGCTTGGCGAGTTCTTCTACGGCAACATACCACTGGTCGGTTAAATAGGGTTCGATAACGGCACCAGAACGATCACCACGGGGGACTTTAAGTTTGTGATCCTCTATTTTAATCAAAACGCCCGATTCTGTTAAATCAGCGACGATTTGCTTCCGTGCCTCAAAGCGGTCTAATCCCTGATATTGAGCAGGTGCGGCGTCATTTATTTTGGCATCATCAGTCAAAATATTAATCATTTCTAATTGATGACGCTTACCCATTTCATAGTCGTTAAAGTCATGGGCAGGGGTGATTTTTACACAGCCGGTACCAAAATCTTGTTCAACATAATCGTCAGCAATAATAGGGATAAGACGGCCAGTGATAGGCAATTTAATTTGTTTACCAATATACGCTTGATAGCGCGGATCTTCAGGGTGAACGGCTACGGCGGTATCGCCTAACATGGTTTCTGGTCGAGTGGTGGCCACCACTAATTCGCCAGAGCCGTCAGCCAAAGGATAACGCATGTGCCACATAAAACCGGCTTCTTCTTCACTTAATACTTCAAGATCAGATACCGCAGTGTGTAAGACTGGGTCCCAGTTTACTAAGCGTTTTCCACGGTAAATCAGCCCTTCTTGGTATAAACGCACAAACACTTCGTTTACGGCTTCTGACAAATCGTCATCCATAGTGAAAGCTTCACGCTCCCAGTCAGGAGAGGTGCCTAAACGACGCATTTGTTGAGTGATATTACCGCCTGACTCCGCTTTCCATTGCCAGATTTTTTCAACAAAAGCTTCACGGCCTAAGTCATGGCGCGTCAAATTTTGTGCATTGAGTTGGCGTTCTACCACCATTTGGGTCGCAATACCGGCGTGGTCAGTACCACATTGCCACAAAGTATTATCGCCTTTCATACGGTGATAGCGGGTTAGGGCATCCATAATGGTTTGTTGAAAACCATGACCCATATGCAAACTACCAGTGACGTTTGGCGGCGGTAATAAAATACAATAGGGCTCGCCTTGACCAGACGCTTTAAAGTAACCGCGGTTTTCCCACTGTTGATAACATTGCTGTTCAATATTTTGTGGGCTGTACGTTTTTTCCATGGGTTTAATTCTCGTAAATACTTGAGGCAGCCTGGGTATCTAATTGATTACCTGCCGCACGATAATGTTTGTAGCGCTCGCGAGCCTTGAGTTTGAGTTCTTCGGCATGTGGCACGAAGTCAATGACTTGATGAAAGCGAGTATGAAATTCAGGCACAAGGTCAGCTAAATTGATTAATACCTGTCTCGAAAATCGCTGCGGTGCTTGCCAGGTTATTTCAACTGGTGCACCGCCAACGGGGCCTTCGCCGGCTAAATTGTGTGGAACAAAGGCGTCAATTGGCAGTTGCCACAAAAGTTCATCAAACTGCTCCGCTTGTTGTTTATCTTGGCAAAACACTAAGCACTTTTGTTTTTGCCTAAAACAACGAGCAGCAGCTAGGCAGGCAAGTTCAAAATGCGCAAGCACTGAACTGCCAACCTGAGGTTCTTCTAGCAAGAAAAATGACACATTAGCCATGAGTGTTTGTCGTGTCCTGTATTAATCTTCGGTGGTTAAACCGGCTCTGGTCATTAAAAACTGAGACAATAAGGGCACAGGGCGACCTGTCGCGCCTTTATTTTTTCCACTCTGCCATGCGGTTCCGGCAATATCCATGTGTGCCCAGTTATACTTGCGTGTAAAGCGCGATAAAAAACACGCCGCGGTAATGGTGCCTGCAGGACGACCACCTATATTGGCCATATCGGCAAAGGGGCTTTCGATTTGCTCTTGATACTCATCCCACAAAGGTAAGCGCCATGCTTTGTCACCACTTTGTTCAGAGGCATTCAGAAGCTCATGAGCAAGTGGATTATGATTACTCATCACACCTGATGCGTATTTACCCAAGGCAATCACACACGCACCAGTTAATGTTGCCACGTCGACCACTAATTCAGGATCAAAACGCTCAACGTAGGTCAGTGCGTCGCATAGCACCAACCTGCCTTCGGCATCCGTATTCAGCACTTCTACTGTTTGGCCTGACATAGTGGTTAAAATGTCGCCCGGACGATAGGCGTTGGCATCAGGCATGTTTTCACATCCAGCAAGTATACCAACGATATTAATGGGAAGGTTTAACTCACAAATGGCATGCATGGTACCCAGAACGCCTGCAGCGCCGCCCATGTCGTATTTCATTTCATCCATTGCTTCGCCAGGTTTAATCGAGATACCACCTGAGTCAAAGGTGAGGCCTTTGCCGACTAATACGATAGGCGCTTGATCAACGGGACCACCTTTGTGTTCCATGATGGTCATTATCGATTCGTTAGCTGAGCCACGCCCCACGGCTAAATAAGAGTTCATGCCTAATTCAGCCATTTGTGTTTCATTCACCGAGCTAACATGCAAATTTTGATAATTTTTTTCAAGTAACTCCGCTTGTTCGAGCAAATACGCAGGGTTACAAATATTGGGCGGCATGTTGGCTACGTCTTTCGCCGTTTTCATTCCTGTCGCCACGGCTAAACCATGGGCGAGTGCTCGTTCACCAATCGGCAATTCGCGACGGGTGGGCACATTAAAAATGATCTTGCGAATAGGACGACGCAGCTCACCTTTTTTGGTTTTTAATTGCAAGAAGGTATACAAGGCATCTTGAGTGGCTTCAACCGCTTGACGAATTTTCCAATAGGTATCACGCCCCTTTACGTGCAGATCAGTTAAAAAGCTGACCGCTTCCATTGCGCCAGTCTCGTTTAAGGTCTTAATGGTTTTGGCAATAATTTGTTTGTATTGGCGCTCGTCTAGCTCGCGTTCTTTGCCGCATCCCACTAATAAGACTCGCTCACTCAATACGTTAGGAACATGATGCAATAAAAGCATTTGACCGGCTTGACCTTCTAAATCACCACGTCTGAGTAAGTTACTGATATACCCTTCGCTAATAATATCGAGTTGCTCTGCGACGGAAGTTAGACGCCTTGGCTCAAAAACCCCGACAACAATGCACGCGCTACGCTGTTTTTCCGGACTGCCGCTTTTTACGCTAAATTCCACACGCTTTCTCCGCTTTTATTTGGTTTCATAAAGAGTCATTATGCAGAATTAAACGCTAGAAAATTCGTCGATGACGAATCGTTCTACATAATGCTGTGATAAGATTACAAGAATAATTTGAGCCACAGATTATTTTTAAAGAATTCTGCGGCGAAATGCATTAAAAATGCAGCGTAGATAAATTAAACTTGAGAAAACGCTAAGTTTACTTAAAATTTCCTGTAGCGCTACTAAAATACCACTTTTTCCTTTGGAACACGCGTGCTGATATTTCGATATTTAGTGACAGAAACTGTCAAATCTCAAATTGCCGTTTTTATGTTATTGATGGCAATTTTCATTACTCAGAAATTTATCCGAGTGCTTGCTGAAGCCTCTAGCGGCGACATCCCTGCTAACCTAGTACTGGGTTTTTTAGCGCTAAGTATGCCCGTGTTGGCCTCAATTATTCTCCCCCTTAGTTTATTTCTTGGCATCATGCTGGCTCATGGTCGTTTATATGTTGATAGCGAAATGAGTGTCATGCGAGCGTGTGGTATTAGTGAGTGGTATATCACCCGTGTCATGCTTGTTGTGGCTCTTGTGATGGCTGTATTAACAGGCGCGCTGACATTGTGGCTGTCGCCCTTAGCGGTAGAAAACGAATATCAGCTTGAAGAAAAAGCCGGCGCACAAAGTGGTTTGACTGCTCTAGTACCTGGTCGTTTCCAACAAACGGCCAACGAACAAGCTGTGATTTTTGTCCACGACATTGAGCCTGGTCAGAGTCCTCTGCGCAAAGTCTTTTTAGCTCAGCGCTCTGCGGATACCGAGCGTCAAGATATACGAATTGTGTATGCGCAGAATGGTGGTGTATTTGAAGAAAAAAACGGTGCTGAAAAATTAATTCTAAAAGAGGGGGTTCAATACGAGGGAACTCTCGGTAATAAAGATTATCGGGTCATCGAATTTGCCGAATATCAGGTGCAAATTGCTGAGCAAGAAGTCGAGCAGCAAAGACGTAAACTTACCGCATATCCCACTGCCAAACTATTAAGTGAAACCTCGATTGATGCGATAGCTGAACTTCATTGGCGACTGGCTTTGCCTCTGTCTTTGCCATTTTTAGTGATGATTGCAGTGCCCTTAAGTGCAGCAAATCCTCGACAAGGGCGTTTTGGTAAAATGCTCCCTGCCTTAATGTTATATCTTGGCTACTTCTTGATGTTAATGGCTGGTCGCAAGGCGCTAGAAGATGGCCATATTCCGCCTCAAATTGGCTTGTGGTGGGTGCATGGCATACTCTTTAGTATTGGTATTGCCTTGCTGTTAAAAGGGCGGCCAATAGGCGTGCGCTTGCGAGCAAAACTGCGAGGTGATGCCCGTGTTTAAAATAATCGACTTGTATATCGCTCGCACATTGCTGGCAACAACGTTAATGAGTTTATGTGTGCTGACAGGTTTAAGTGCGCTTATTCGTTTTATAGAACAAATGAAACAGGTGGGCAAAGGCAGCTATGACATGACAGTTGCCGCCATTTATATATTACTGAGCCTACCTCGTGAGTTTGAGCAGTTTTTTCCGATGGCGACCTTAATAGGTGGGTTAATTGGCATGGGAATGTTAGCCAGTAATAGTGAGCTGGTGGTGATGCAGGCATCAGGGCAAAGTCGCTGGAACATTATTGTATCAGCAATGAAGTCGGCTTTATTGATGGTTGTAGTCGTGATGATGATAGGTGAATGGGTTGCACCACTGACTGAAGCGAAGGCTAAAGAGATTCGTACACAGGCGATTTCAGGCGGCAGTTTATTTTCGTCGGACCGGCTAGTGTGGGCCAAAGATGCCGAAAATTTTGTAAGCATTGGCGAGGTTATCGACAAAAATACTCTGCGGGACGTTACCGTATACCGCTTTAATGACAGTCTTGCTTTGCAACAAATCATGAGTGGCGAGCAAGCCACATATGATGGTCAGGCTTGGTTATTAAAAAATGTCGAATTTACTGATTATCTTGCCAATCAAATAAACGTGACACAAAAGAGCGAAGAGCAATGGGTATCTACGCTAACCCCGGACAAGCTAGGCGTGGTGACGGTTAAACCAGAGGCTTTGTCGATCCAAGGCTTATATGGTTACGTTGATTACCTTGAAAATAATAGCCAAGATCCTAATCGCTACAAATTGGCTTTTTGGCGCAAGGTGCTTCAGCCACTGACAGTAGGCGTTATGCTACTTATGGCGCTGTCTTTCATTTTCGGTCCCTTACGCAGCGTTACAATGGGCGCTCGGATTATCATGGGAGTACTGACAGGTTTTGGTTTTTTTGTCAGTAATGAAGTCTTCGGCACGCTCAGTACGGTGTATCAATTACCACCATTATTCGGTGCGGTTTTCCCCAGTGCAGTATTTGCCATTGTTGCGATATTTTTATTGCGAAGGCGGGGTTAATTCCGCCTTTTCATCAAACCTTGAATCAGTCTTGTAGATCTTTCCAAGCAGCATGATGATTGGCTTCTTTACTTAAATACAGCATTTCGGTTTTTGCAATTCTATCTTGTAATGACAGTTTATTTTTCACATCGAACAAAACAAACAATGTGCCAATGCCGCCTAAAGCACTCAGTAATCGAAGCAGCGCTCTGCCGTAGCCAAAAGGTTGTTCAGAGGTGCTAAATAATTTGAGTCGCCAAGCCCGCATACCAATTGTCTGACCGCCATTGCGCCAAAACCACAGAAAGAAGCCCACAACCCATAATAGTGACCAGCCGAAAATAATATTGGCATACAGTGGTGAATGGCTAATGACGTCCATGCTATGGGTGTACCCCTGTTTGTCTAATACCTTATTTTCTAATAACACGATGACCACTACCGTCGAAACGATTCCTGCAACCATAAAGATCGCGGTAGCAACAAGGAGGTCGTAAACAATTGCAGCGAGGCGGCGAAAAAAACCAGCACGGGGAAAGGTCAATTTTGTTGAATTCATGGAAATTTGTCTCAAACATTTTGTGCAGTTTAACAGTATTTACTTTCAGGGATAAATAGCAGTGTGTAGTAAATGATTGTCTTTGAGCTTTAGCTTTCTATCGCACTAACAAGATGAACGCCAGGTTCGCCTCATAACCTTTCTCACAGACAGATATGAGTAACACTTTTCTAACATTCATTAATGAGAGGGCGTCTTCGTATATACGTGCATTTTATTTTGGTATTACCAAAATAAAATAATTGGTTGACATAATTCTCTTTATTGGTTAGTTTTTATGTTTCAGGCAAATATAAAGTATTATTCTGACCATCACAGAAAAGGGGTTTTGGTTACTGTTTAAGGCCTTAGTTTGTCTACATAATACTTAAGCTCTTTTGTATGGAGAATGAAAATGTCGATGGCAGGAAAAGTAGCAATAGTGGCAGGGGGTGGTCGAGATATCGGTCGAGCATGCGCGCTGGAATTGGCAAGTAGGGGAGCGAATGTAGTTATTAGCTATCATTCAAGTTCAACGACGGCAAAAAGTGCGGTCGCTGAAATGGAAGCAATGGGCGTAAAAGCCGTGGCTGTTCAAGCGGATCTCACCACGCAAGAAGGCGTTGATGCTTGTGTTAAAACAGCAATAGATAGTTTTGGCAAGATTGACACCTTAGTGCATGTCTCTGGTGGGCTGGTTGAGCGAATTAAAATTGCAGATATGTCTTTAGCCCATTGGCACAAGGTGATGGATTTGAATTTAACGTCGCTGTTTATGATGAGCCAAGCCTGCATTCCACACATGGGAAAGGGTAGTTCTATTGTAACCTTAGCATCACAAGCGGGCCGAGATGGCGGCGGCGGCGGCGCCGTAGCGTATGCTACATCGAAAGGTGCAATCATGACGTTTACTCGAGGGTTGGCCAAGGAGCTTGGTCCACATATCCGTGTGAATGGGGTGTGCCCAGGGATGATAAGTACCGGATTTCACGATACCTTTACTAATGACACTATTCGCGCCAACGTCGCTGGAGCGACCGCCCTTAAACGAGAAGGGCAATCTGAAGAAGTGGCAAAATTAGTGGCTTTCTTGGCAAGTGACGAATCGTCGTATATGACGGGTAATAATGTCGATATCAATGGCGGTTTGTTGTTTTCATAAACGCCAACAATCTTTTCAAAACCCGCGTACCCTGCGGTAGGGGCACTATAACAGGTGCCCCTTTTTTTATTTTTTCTCAGCGCTTGATGGCCGGCAATTCACTCAAGATGTGCTTAGCTGACCAAATGGTTTAACGAATACAAGCCACGAGTTTCACTTGATTTACGCTTCACTTCTTCTAAGGCTTTCGCTTCACTGACTTCAAAAAGTGAATTGATCAGGCGGTTAAAGTGATGATGCATCGCACTGCGCGCTGCCTGTGAGTCTTTATTAGCTAAAGCGGTGTAAATAGCTCGGTGCTCTTCTAGTCTATCGCTATCGCTTTGACTACAAACGTTTTTATAAGCAGCTTTAATTTCATCTCGACTGTCGCGCAGGCGCCATAAGTTCTCAACTGCTAAAGAAACGGCATTATTGCGGGTAGCGTTTGATATTATAACGTGAAACTCTTTATCAGCTTGGTCCGCATTAATACCTTTTTGCATGGCATCTAAGGTGAGCTTTAGCTTGGCTAATTCGGCTTCAGTAATTGTCATGGCAGCCAAGGCCGCGGCTTCACCTTCAATGAGGGCTCTGGCTTGCGTTAATTCAAATGCGCTAACGGGTTTGCTTTCTTGTTTGTCTTGTTGCATTTCAAGCACATACACACCTGAACTGGTTTTTACTTCAACACGCTGGCGAACCTCTAAGGCAATAATCGCCTCACGAACAGTGGGACGGCTCACAGAGAACGATTCAGCTAATTCACGTTCAGGTGGTAAACGACTTCCAGGGGGATATGCTCCTGAATCGATAAGGGTCTCAATTTTTTCGACTATGTTCCAAAACATACGTTTGTTTTTCATTTTATCTATTACCTTTTTACATAGTGTTTGAGTACCAAACTCATAGGCTTAATCATATCCAATACCCACAGGAATAGGCAAAGCCAATTTTAAAAAAAGTTTGTTTATATTCATTTACGATTTTTAGTATATACCATTTATTGGTAATACCAATAAATTCACTATTGGTAATAATTTATGTTAATAAATGGTTGACATTTGTTTGCTTGATTGGTTAGATGACGTCGTCTGTGCAAAAGCTATGCGAGAAACTTAATGTTATTCATCACACAGTTAAACAAGATCAGTCGGGCTGTCCTTGAACATACAAGAAAACCAGCATTTATCACTGCAGTTTGTGCAATCGCCATAATGGTTGGTGTTTCAGCTTCGGCGCGTTCGCAAGAATTTGTCATTGATGGAGTAGCAAAATATCAAAGCCTTAACCTTGATGAATTAACAGTAGCAGGCGTCAATTTGGAGCGCTTAGATACGACCGATGACATTAACATCGCTAAAGGTGAAACAATAGGCGCGACTGATTTTGCAAGCTATTTTCACCCTTTGCGGTCAGTTGGCGATGAGTATGGGTGTTGAGACTAAATTGAATACAGATTTTGTAACGAGTGTGTCGGTGGAACCTGACGAACGTCCTATCGTCAGGTTCCATTTTTAATTTTTTATCTGGGGTCAAAATGTTATCAGAGCAATGTAAAAATCGCTTCTCCCAAGCAGCCTTATTGTTTGTTTTGTTGTGTTGTCACAACATGGTCAGTGCTGAGCAATGGGTAGTGCATAGCCAAGAAGAATATGGTCATGCCGCAAAAAATATCAAAGCAGGCGATAAAATCGTTTTAGCTGACGGTGTTTGGCAAGATTTTGAAATTTTATTCAAGGGCCAAGGTACGGAAAAACAACCTATTGAATTAACGGCGCAAACGAAAGGGCAAGTTATATTGTCAGGCCAGTCAAATCTGCGTTTAGCCGGTGAATATTTAGTGGTATCTGGTTTGGTATTTAAAAATGGTTATAGCCCGACGGGTGAAGTTATCTCCTTTCGTCAAAATGCCAGCACATTGGCAAATCATAGTCGGGTAACGGAAACAGTCATCGACCACTTTAATAACCCCGACAAGTTTTCGTCCGATAGCTGGGTATTAATGTATGGCCAGCATAATCGCTTTGATCATAACCATATCGTCGGTAAAAGTAATGCGGGTGTGACCATGGCAGTGCGCTTAAATAATGAGGCAAGCCAACAGAACCACCATCAAATTGACCATAATTATTTTGGTCCTCGGCCTATTTTAGGCTCTAACGGCGGAGAAACATTACGGATTGGCACAAGTCATTATTCACTCAGTGATTCATTTACTGTTGTAGAAAACAACTATTTTGACCGCTGCAACGGGGAGGTAGAAATTATCTCCAACAAATCGGGTAGTAATACGTTCCGTAACAACGTTTTTTTTGAATCTCGCGGCACCTTGACCTTACGCCATGGCAGCGGAAATTTGGTGGAAGGCAATGTGTTTTTGGGAAATGGTCAAGATCATACTGGTGGCATACGCGTTATTAATGGCAACCAAACCATCCGTAATAATTATTTATCTGGCTTGACTGGAACCCGCTTTGGTGGTGGTTTGGTGGTCATGAATGGCGTACCTAACTCTAAAATTAACCGCTATCACCAAGTGGATAATGCCTTAATCGAAAACAATACCCTAATTGATGTGAGTAACATCAATTTAGCCGCTGGTAGTGATGAAGAGCGCACAGCAGCGCCTATTAATAGCCATTTTAAAAACAACCTTATCATTAATAAAAATAAACAAGACCCTTTTCACTTATTGGATGACGTAAGCGGAATAGCATTTTCTAACAATGCTATGAGTCAAGCCGCGCCGAGTGAAATTGAAAATGGGTTTGAGCTTGTTAGCGCGGAATTAGTCATGGCAGAAAACGGTTTGTGGTATCCAAGCGACATAAAATCCGTTGAGCTAGGTGCATCGAGAAATCTTCAGCCCATCACTAAAGCGCAAGTGGGTGTTACTTGGTATGAGAAACAATCGAAACCCGTGGATTTTAGCGCAGGCAAGCAAACTACCATCAGCAATAGCGAACAATTGGTTCTAGGCCTAAAAACAGCAGAACGAGGCGAGCAATTTATATTGGCTGACGGCGAATATATCTTAGACAAGATCATGGAAATCAACACCGTGGTGAGTATTCAAGCTGAAAATCCTGGTAAAGCCATCTTATTTAATTTGCGCCCAGTGATGTTTGAAATTGCTGATGGTGGCAGCTTGAAACTGCAAGGTCTGGTAATTGATGGTAAAGATGCTGTTGATTCTGCAGGTAATGTGCTTATTCGCACGACTAAATTGCCTACTTTGCAAAACTACACACTGATAGTTGACCAAGTAAAGGTTCGCCATCTTAATGTGAATCACTCTTATCACGTATTTGATGCAGGCTATCGTAGCCTTGCAGATTTAATCAGTATCACCAATAGTGAATTTGTTGACGTCACTGGCGACATATTAAAACTGAATAAAGAGCTTGATGACTTGGGTATTTACAATGCGGAATACGTGGTGATGAACAACAATCGTTTTACCA
This sequence comes from Paraglaciecola sp., assembly GCF_030730205.1. Taxonomy (GTDB): domain Bacteria; phylum Pseudomonadota; class Gammaproteobacteria; order Enterobacterales; family Alteromonadaceae; genus Paraglaciecola. The sequence continues at coordinate 6,850 of NZ_JANQVQ010000245.1, read as the reverse complement.
ATGTACAGGGTGCTATTGCGACTATCTACCGCGGAGGCACGGATGAAAGTACCTTTGGCCCTCATCTTGAATTCAGCCAAAACACGGTGCTAAACAGCGGCACTGGTAAACGTAATAAAGTAGGTGCAACGCTTTTATTGCATGGTACTCAAGTTAATCTCATTACAGGCAATTCGTTTGGCTCATCTGCACCGGTTGTGCTCGAACATACTGTGGGAGAACCACGTACCACCATTACAAATAACCAATTTGAACAAACCCCTAAGCCTGTAATTAAGCAACTTTTTCCTTTGAGTGGGGCTGTACTGAGTATGTCTGGGAACATTTACCAGTAACTACACTTAACAATCGGAGCGTTAAACGGCATAAGTTTGATGACTCAAAAGTTTAGAATGAGTAGATAAATATGCAATTTTTTGCGTTTTTGTCCCCGTAAAGTCTGTTAAATTGAGTGGTATCGAAATGAAAATAAAAAACTTACGCTGGTGGGTCATAGCGTTAATTGCGCTAGCTACCGTTATTAACTACATAGATCGCTCGGCGCTGAGCGTACTTTGGCCAGATATCGTTGAGGAGCTATTTCCTGATGAATCGGCATTAGAGCGTAAGCAAATATACGCCAATATTTCTATTGTGTTCATTTTATCCTATGCCTTTGGGCAAGCCATTTTTGGTAAAATATTTGACTGGGTAGGTACACGCTTAGGCTTTGTACTGTCTATTGGAATTTGGTCTCTTGCCACTGCCGCTCATGCTTTAGCCCAAGGTGTGTTGAGTTTTAGTATTGTTCGCGCAGTATTAGGTGTAGCTGAAGCTGGAAACTGGCCGGGTGCCGCTAAAAGTAATGCCGATTGGTTTCCCACTAAAGAGCGAGCGCTTGCCCAGGGTATTTTTAACTCTGGAGCCGCTATTGGCGGTATTATTGCTATTCCACTGATTGCCTATTTAACCGTATTTTTTAATTGGCAAATGGTTTTTGTGGTCATTGGTTTAGTGGGCTTGTTATGGCTTATTCCGTGGATTATTTTGGTTAAAGCACCACCTAAAGAGCACCCTTGGATCACCGAAGAGGAACGTCACTACATCCTTAGCGGTCAAAGAGTAACGGATGTTCAAGATGACTCAGATGAAGAAGAATATAACCCTTCGACCGTTGAACTGCTCTCACGTAAGCAAAGCTGGGGCGTAATTATTGCTTCAGCGGCCATTGATCCTATTTGGTGGTTGTTTGTATTTTGGATCCCAATTTACCTTAACGAAGTGTACGCAATGGACGTTAAGTCGATTGGCATTTATGGTTGGGTACCTTATGTAGGCGCAATGTTGGGCGCATGGTTTGGTGGCCTGTTAGCGCAAAATCGTATCAAAGCGGGTTGGAACACAGACAAAACACGTAAACTCACTATCACACTGGGCTGCCTAATTATGTTGCCAGCTCTCCTTGCTATGGCTAACCCAGGTGGCCCCACTACCGCAGTTATCATTATGGCCGTTATCTTATTTGGATTTCAAACTACTATCGGCAACGTGCAAACTTTGCCAAGCGACCTGTATGGTAAAAAAGCAGTGGGAAGCTTGTCAGGTTTTGCGGGCATGGCGGCTAAGTTAGGCGCACTGGGATTAACCGCTTTAGTACCTTGGCTCACCGCCGATGGCAACTACACTCCAGCATTCGTTATTGGGGCATCTTTAGCCATTATTGCTATGCTGGCAGTTTGGATACTTATTCCAAAAATCGAACCTTTAAAAAGTACTAAATAAGGGTTTAATTAGAAAAATTCTTAGCTTAAGCAAGCTTATAAGCTATTACGATCCAAGGTTTATTATGCAAAAAATAGTGTTATTTGGTGAATGCATGCTTGAGTTACGTCAAGGTGGCGAGGGTAATATCATGCACCGCTCATTTGCGGGTGACGTGTTTAATACCGCAGTGTATTTAAAGCGAGCTTTTTTTGAACATCAAGTGAGTTTTATGTCTGGTGTGGGCCACGATGTGATCAGCCAAGAATTAGCAGCAAACTGTCAAGCTGAAGGATTGCAAACTAGCTTGCTACGACGCAGCGCCTCTCATAATCCTGGAATCTATTTGGTACAAACAGATGAACATGGTGAGCGTTCATTTTTGTATTGGCGCGAAAATTCAGCAGCTCGTCAGATGATGAAATTATTGGATGACGATATTCGTAATACTGTGTGTAAGGCGGATCTATTCTTTTTCTCTGGTATATCGCTGGCTATTCTTGCACCTGAAGATCGTGCCACGTTTTGGCAATTTTTAAGTGAGTTACAAGAGGCGGGCGTCACCATCGCGTTTGACCCTAACTACCGCGCGCGTTTATGGCAGAGTGAAGACGATGCTAGGCATCAATTTTCTTTGGCCTTTGCAGCTAGCGCCATTGTATTACCCGGTATAGAGGACTTTGCCACCCTTTATGGACATCAAACTCTTGAGGACGTTGTGGCTTTTTGTGCTCCTTTTAACATCAAAGAGCTAATTATTAAAAATGGCCCGAGTTCAGTTTTTTGCAAAACTGAGTACTGTCATTTTAGTCTGCCTGTAGAACCTGTTAAAAATGTAGTAGACACCACTTCGGCGGGTGATTCGTTCAACGGCGTGTATTTAGGCGCAAGACAAGCGGGTTACGACATCAAATTGGCAGTCGAACTTGCTGCAAAAGCAGCTGGATTAGTTATTCAATTTCCCGGAGCAATTGTTCCAAATGAGAATTTTAGTGAACTTATTCGTGCGCAATTATTGGCATTTGAACATCAAGCGAGCTAACTGTTTACAAAGCAAAAGTTCATTTTTATAAGGGGTAAGTGAGTATTGATAAACTGTAACATCATGACTCACTTACACAGAAAAGCACCTCCCGGAGTAAAACGTCGAAACTGGGCGCTAAGGGAAGGTGTTTAATAATAGAGTTATAAGCAATGACAAACATTGCAAAGAGCCCCCAGTTTTAGGTAGGTAGTTAAATTAGGTATTCATAAATGCTCGTTACATCGTATTTACCCCTCGCGTTTTGTAACGCGTAGCGGCACCTCGATACTCTGTATAAGTACTGTGAATTTTCCGTTTTAACCCTATGCGTGCATAGTCGAAGACGCGCAACTATTAATTGTTAGAGGGGAAATTATGCCTATTATTGGATTTCCGGTTGAGACAAAACCGGGGGAAAAACGCTGTGCATTATTGCCAGCCAACGTAAAAGCTTACACCTTATTAGGTGCCAGTGTATTAATCGAAAAAGGCATAGGTGAGCCGCTCCACATCAGTGATGATGACTATGTTCAAGCTGGCGCGCAAGTAGCTGACAATCGTGACGTTTTACTGAAAAAGTCAGACATTGTCTTGGCTTTACATAAATTACCTAGCTCAGAATTACGCTCACTTAAAGCGGGTGCATTGCTCGTGAGTTATCTCGATCCCTTTAATGAATCGGCCTATATTCAACAACTTTGTGATGCTGATTTATCCAGCATAAGCATGGAAATGATCCCGCGCATCAGCCGTTGTCAAAAAATGGATGCCTTAAGTTCACAGGCCAGTTTAGCGGGTTATGTGATGGTTATGCAGGCGGCGAATGCCCTTGAAACAGTGTTACCAATGATGATGACACCAGCCGGTACCTTAAAACCTGCCAAGGTCTTTATTATCGGGGCAGGGGTAGCAGGCTTGCAAGCCATTGCGACTGCAAAACGCTTAGGGGCAAGCGTGACAGCCTTCGATACTCGAAGCGTAGTTGCTGAACAAGTGCGTTCCCTTGGCGCGAAATTTTTAGATATTGATTTAGGCCAAACCGGTGAAACCGGACAAGGTTATGCCCAAGCTTTAAGCTCAGAACAAATGCAAATTCAGCAACGCGAGCAAGCAAAATGTATTGCTGATTCGGATATTGTCATCACCACGGCGCAGTTATTTGGTCGCAAACCGCCTGTATTGATCGACCAAAAGACCATCGCGTCAATGCGCCCTGGTAGCGTGATTGTGGATATGGCCGCTGAAAATGGCGGTAATGTGGTGGGTTCAGTTTCTGGTGAAACCGTTCAAATTCATGATGTAAATGTCATTGGTACCGGTTTTTGGGCCAATGGTGTGGCTAAACACGCCAGCCAAATGTATGCCAGTAATGTATTTAATTTGATTAGCGAATTTTGGGATAAAGCGTCAAATCAGTTTGCTTTAGATGTTGAAGACGAAGTGTTGTCAGCTTGTGTGATTAGTCACCAAGGTCAGGTAGTACACAAGATGATCAACGATTTTTATCAACAACATGGCGTGCCTATGCATGCTAAAGCAACTCAAATGACAGCGGAGGCCTAAGATGGACGCAATTTATTTACTCTTTATTTTAATGTTGTCGATCTTTGTCGGCTTCGAACTTATCCAAAAAGTACCTGCTACTTTGCATACCCCGCTGATGTCAGGAGCGAATGCTATTTCCGGTATTACCGTGGTGGGCGCGTTAGTGCTTGCTGGTGATGAAGCCCTCGGAGACTACGCCATGTACTTGGGCGCGTTTGCCGTTTTTCTTGCCACTATTAATGTAGTGGGTGGGTATTTAGTTACTGATCGCATGCTCGCCATGTTCAAGAAAAAGAAGTAGGAAATGGCCATGTTAGAATTATCAACCAATAGCGCTTTATTAATTAATTTCGTTTACGTTATCGCCGCAGCTTTATTTATCTTTGGTCTAAAACTCTTAGGTCATCCTTCTACAGCTCGTAAAGGTAACGCCCTATCTTCATTGGCTATGCTATTAGCCATTGTAGTGACCTTACTCGACCTTAACATTGTAAATTATCAATGGATCATCATCGCCATGATAGCTGGCTCAGTTGTGGGGATTTTTGCTGCACGCTTAGTCGCCATGACAGCCATGCCTGAGATGGTTTCTTTGCTTAACGGCATCGGCGGTTTAGCCAGTTTGTTTGTGGCATGGTCTGCGATGGTTTCACCCAATACTATGTCGGTGTTTATTTTACTGGTCACCTTCTTAGCCTTACTCATTGGTGGCGTGACCTTTTCTGGCAGTATTGTGGCATGGGGCAAACTCAGTGAGCGTATTGTTGGCCGTCCTATTATGTTTCGCGGTCAAGCAATCGTTAATTTATTAGTGGTCTTGGCCGTTATTGCCAGTGGGGTGATGTTTATCTTGTTCCCGCAGGAACCCCGTTATCTATGGTTAGCCATCAGCCTATCATTATTGTTTGGCGTTATGTTGGTTATACCCATTGGTGGTGCTGATATGCCGGTGGTCATTTCATTGCTAAATAGTTATTCAGGCCTTGCCGCCTGTGCGGCGGGTTTTGCCTTGCACAATAACTTATTGATTGTGGCAGGCTCTCTGGTTGGCGCTAGCGGTATCATCCTCACGCAAATCATGTGTAAAGCGATGAATCGTTCCTTAGTAAACGTGCTGTTTAGTGGCTTCCAATCGGTAAGCAACGAAAAAATGGTTATCGAAGGAGAAGTCAAAGCCTTATCAGCTGACGATGCTTATTACGTGCTAGAAGCCGCGCAATCCGTGGTTGTTGTGCCGGGGTATGGTATGGCGGTAGCCCAAGCACAGCATGCCATGAAAGAGTTACAAGTATTACTTGAAGCAAACGGCGCAGAAGTGGCTTACGCCATTCATCCGGTAGCTGGTCGTATGCCTGGCCATATGAATGTACTGCTGGCAGAGGCAGATGTGTCGTATGAGCAATTATTTGAAATGGACGAAATCAACAAGCGCATTGAAACCTTTGATGTGGCGATGGTGATTGGCGCCAATGATGTGGTAAACCCCGCAGCCCGCGAGATGAAAGGAAGCCCGATCTACGGAATGCCGGTGATTAACGCTGATTTAGCGAAAAATGTCTTTGTCCTTAAACGGGGGATGGCATCAGGCTTCGCCGGTGTTGACAATCCTTTGTTTTTCAAACCGAATTGCCGAATGATTTTCGGCGATGCAAAAGAAACCTTAAATAACATAATTCGTCAGTTTGACCATTAACTAGAGAACTCATATGCAATCAATATCATCACTGTTAGGCACACAAACCCTATTGCCAATTATTCAAACCAATTCGGTTGAGGAAGGCGTAAAAATCGCCCATGCCATGGAGCAAGCTGGCTTGCACAGTGTAGAAGTCGTGTTACGAAGCGACGCCTCTTTACAAGCACTTAGCGAAATTAAAAAAGCATTTCCTAAGATGTTAGTGGGGGCGGGTACAGTGTATAACACGACGATATTGGATGCAGCCATTCAAGCTGGGGCTGACTACATCGTTACCCCCACTGTCACTAATTCTTTGTTACTTGCCATGCAAGGTAGCGGCGTTCCGTTTATTCCAGGTGTGCAAAATATGCGAGACATCGCCGAGGTGATGGAGCATGGTGTGACAGAAATGAAGTTATTTCCTGCGGAACTGTCAGGCGGAATCGCATTTCTAAATGCGATCTCGTCACTGTTTAAACACATTCAGTTTTGCCCTACTGGCGGTATTAGCCCGGCGAACAAAGATAGCTATTTAGCTCTACCTAATGTGTTCGCTGTAGGTGGAACATGGGTGTCTAAAGCTGACTGGGTTGCAGCTGGACAATGGGACGAAATTACCAAGGCATGTAAAGCAGCCAATAGTTTCAATAAAGCTGCTTAAAAAAACAGCATCTCGTACTGTGTTTGCAACAAAATACTTGCAAGCGCAGTACGCCTCGCTATAATGCGCTCCTCTTGAAAAAGCACACAGTAATTTTAAGAGACCAATGCCTGTAAAGATTGCATTATTGATTAACTGATAAGTTAGTAAACAATGCCAGAGTGGCGAAATTGGTAGACGCAGCGGATTCAAAATCCGCCGC
>NZ_JANQVQ010000244.1 GCF_030730205.1 Paraglaciecola sp. | reverse complement strand
GTAAGCGTCTAGCAAAGGCCGTCTTATAAATATCAACTAGGCAGCACACAATAATATCTTTGATAGTGACTCGAGGATATTATGCGCCGACAACGACGAACAAAAGCACAGTGGCAGCACATTCTTACTGCCCAGCAATCGAGCGGTTTAACCCCATCTGAATATTGTGTGAAGCACTGTATTCACCTCCAAAGCTTTTACGCACGAAGATGCGAGATGAATAAAAGGGCAGCGCAGCAAACTGGTAAGTTGATTAAAGTCAGCCTGCCCAAGACGCAACCTGTACCAATGACACCTCCGTTAACAGTTGTCTATCGTGGTGTGACACTGAATGTTGGTCAAGTCGTTGAAGCCAAATGGTTAGCCGATGTCATGAAGGCTTTAGCATCATGAGAATGTTTGTTGAGATTAACGACATCTATCTGCACAGCGGTTTTGTGGATTTCAGAAAGTCCATTAATGGCTTGTTGGTCATAATTGAAAATGAGCTTGAACTATCGCCCTTTAGTGATGCTATATTTATCTTCTGCAACAAAAAACAAGACAAGCTTAAAGTCGTCTATTGGGATAAAACCGGCTTTGCCATGTGGTACAAGGTATTGCAAAAACAGCGCTTTAAATGGCCTAAAGTAGACGACTTCAAACACCTGAAATTAAGCGAACAACAGCTTAATTGGTTACTAGGTGGCTTTGATGTCATTGGTCACAACCCGCTTCGCTACAGTGCGTTGGGCTTATAATGTTAGATCATAAGCAGCAATTAACGATCACCAATTAGTCTAAATAAAATCAACTAAATCAGTCTATTAGCGGTTAAAATTAGTGCATGACTGATATCGATTCCTTGCCAGATGATCTTGTAGAGCTAAAGCGCCAATTACTAGCTGAGCGTGAATTAACCGCTAAGCAAGCCGCCCGTTTAATGTACCTAGAAGAACAATTCCGCCTTGCCCAACAACAACGTTTTGGTGCGAGTAGTGAAGGCCATCCTGGTCAGGGTGAGTTATTTAATGAAGCCGAAGAAATAGTTGAAGTCGCGCAAGATGAGTCTGAACAGCAAGACATCAGCTACACTCGTAACAGACCTAAGCGCAAACCATTACCTAAACACTTACCGCGTGAAGTGATAGTCCATGATATTGCACAGGAAGATAAAATCTGTGATGGCTGCCAAGGTGAGTTACACAAAATAGGCGAAGATACATCTGAAAAGCTTGAGTTTATTCCCGCACAAGTCAAAGTGATTGAGCATGTACGCCCTAAGTATAGCTGCAAGGCTTGCGAACAAAATGGTACTTGTAACCAAGTCAAACAGGCTCCCGCTCCCCCCTCAGTTATCCCTAAGGGCTATGCCACCCCCAGTTTACTTAGCCAAATCATCACCAGTAAATACCAATATGGCTTACCCCTTTATCGCCAAGAAGCCATGTTCAAACAATACGGCATTGAACTGAGTCGCAAGACCACAGCAGATTGGATGATGAGAAGCGCCGACATCCTGCAAATACTGTACGACAGGCTAAGGCAACACTTACTTAAACAAACCGTAATTTATGCAGATGAAACCACGATTAAAGTGGTGGGCGATAATAAATCCAAATCCTACATGTGGTTGTATGCCACAGGCGCAGACTCGCCTGAAGGAAAACTGACCGGTACTGACATTCCCTCTATCGTGCTGTTTGACTATCATGCCAGCCGCGCAGGCCAATGTGCGGTGGAATATCTGGATGGGTATAGGGGATACCTGCAAGTGGATGGCTATGCGGGCTATCACAAAACTCAAGCGACACTCGTGGGTTGTTGGGCACATGCAAGACGTAAGTTTACCGATGCTAAAACGGCCATGGGCAAACACAAAAGCGGCAAAGTAGAATGGGCATTGAATCACATTCAAAAGCTGTACAGGATTGAAATCCAAATAAAAAACAAAGCAACGGATGAGCGACTCAAAATAAGACAAGAAAAAAGCCTACCCCTGCTTAAACAGTTTGAAACATGGCTCATCAAATCCGAACAAGAGGTGCTGCCCAAAACCAAACTAGGTGAAGCCGTACAATATTGTTTAAATCAATGGGTAAAACTACAACGCTACACCCTAGATGGTCACTTAAGCATTGACAATAATCGCGCTGAACGCGCTATTAAGCCCTTCGTCATTGGCCGAAAAGTATGGCTGTTCAGCCAGA
>NZ_JANQVQ010000243.1 GCF_030730205.1 Paraglaciecola sp. | reverse complement strand
GGCGCATAAAAAAAGCTTCGCAGTCGCGAAGCTTTTTTAGTGCTTGAATTATAAAAGTTCTAATTCATCTTCAAGTGTCATGCCTAGCTCACTCAATTCTTGCCTTAGTCTTTGACGGTCATGAATGGCTTCGATTTCTCTCCATTTTCGTTTTGCTGATTTAGTTTTAGAGGAGCGGTTTTCTGTATCTATCATTGAAAATAAATCGGACTTATCCATTTGGGATCCCCATTATTATTTTAAAGCGCAATAGCCACTATTTTATTGAAATCGATGAACTTTTCCGCAAAAGTGCGAAAATTTGTCCACCACTCTTTTACCACAACGAGGGTCAAAATAGAATATATTCTTGTCTTTTTTGTGAAGTACGCATGAAACTTTTGTTACCAGCGGCCAAACTGCGGGTTTAAGACTACAGGCACTGTCGTTTTTATAAGGACTTAATGGGGGCTTATTCTGCAGTGGCGGCAGACTCTAGACTCTTTTTCACTAACAATAATGCGGCTTCATGCCGAGCATGTACAAAAGACTCAATATTGAGCCCAGACAAGGCTAATTGCTCGTCACGACTATTTACTTTAACCACGAGTTTTGCGCCAGGGTAGTAGTCGAGTACGGCTTGGCAGATTATCTTTTTTGTTAACAAGGTGTTCATGGTGATGATAATGCTAGAAGACTGTTCGACCTTCAGTGACTCAAGTACCGGGAGTTTTTCTAAGTGACCAAAATAGGCCATGTAACCGCGCTCTCTGGCAAGTAATACGTGCTGCAAGTTGTCAGAAATAATGACAAATTCTTTACCCTGCTTACTTAACTCAGTAGCAACAATACGGCCTACAATCGCAAAGCCACATATGATGATGTGATTATTGGCATTGATTGGCGTGATTTTGTCTGATTCAAAAAATTCGACCACAAAATATGAGGCTAATCGATAAATATTATTGACCATGAAGGGGGTTACTATCATGGATAACACAGTCACTAAAATCAGAAAACTACCAAGCTCATCAGAAATAATATGCTGGCTGGTGGCTAAAGAAAAAATCGCGAACGAAAACTCACCAATTTGGCACAGCGCAATTGCTGATTTAATCGCGTCGCTTTTATTTGCCTTACGCCTGATCAAGATATAAATAATCAGCGCTTTGACTAACATAGTTAGCAACAACACGCCTAATACCCAAAAGAACTCTTGGTAAAAATACAGAATGTCGATTTTGGTGCCAATTGAGAAGAAAAACGCACCTAATAAAATGTCTTTATAGGAGGCGATATCCGACTCAACTTTTACGTGATAGGTGGTTTCGGCAATGATCATGCCTGCGATAAAAGCGCCCAGCGAATAGGTAAAGCCCATCTCATGGGCAAGTAAGGACGCGCCAATAACGATGGTCAACACAGAGCCTAAGAACAGTTCTTCAAGTTTGGCATTGGTAGAAAAATGCAGTAGCCACTCAATTAATTTTTTACCGAGGGTAAACATAAATAGGATAACTGCAAACGCCGATAAAATGGTTTTCAGCAAGATCTCTTGCATCGACAGTTCGTTATTGGTTAAAAAACTAATCAGTAACAATATAGGGATAACAGCGAGGTCTTGAAAAATCAAAATGGCCACTGATTTCTCACCGTAGGGGGTAATAATATCTTTTGATTTTTTCAGGTAAGTCAGCACGATAGCGGTAGATGATAAACTGAAAGACAAAGCAATGATGATGGAAGATGTAGCATCAAGGGCAAAGATATAATGGGCCACAGGATAGATAACGACAGCGCTCAGCACGACTTGACTTGTGCCGTTGATAAAGACGATTTCACGCATTTTTTTCAGTTTAGCAAATGACATTTCCAAGCCAATAGTAAACATTAGAAACACGATACCAAACTCACCAATGAGCTCTAAAGAACTTAAGTTTTCGCTGCCATTAAAATCGAAGATGTTACTGATAATGGTACCGGTGATGATGTAACCGATGATGTGTGAAATGGCGAATTTTTTTAAGACAATATTTAGCACACTGGCAATGGCCAGAGAAATAAAAATTATAGGAAGAATAGAATCCATCGTGCTAATAAGGTCTCGATTGCGTTAACAAAGTTATAACAAAAAGGTTGGGTTTTTTAGTTAAATCCTCTTTTAAGATATAAGTAGAATAAGCATTGCGTGGAATTAAGTCTACTGATTC